>JAFANN010000348.1 GCA_019232665.1 Caulobacteraceae bacterium
CTGGTGGAGGCTCCGCGCCGGTCCGCGGGCGAATGCTCGGCGACATAGACCGCCGCGCCGCCCCACTGGCCGCCCAGAGCCGTGCCCTGGAGGATGCGCATGAGGATCAGCAGCATGGGCGCGATCGCCCCGGCTTGAGGCCAGGTCGGAAGCAGCCCGATGGCGATCGTCGAGCCGCCCATCATGGTGACGGTGATCAGGAACGCGCCCTTACGTCCGCTCTGGTCGCCGAAGCGGCCGAAGATCAGGGCCCCGATCGGGCGGAAGAAGAATCCGGCGCCGAACAGGCCCAGAGCCGCCAGCAGGCCCGCGGTCGCGTCCAGACCGCTGAAGAAGTTCTTCGCGATCACCGGCGCCAGGGCGCCGAAGACGAAGAAGTCGTACCACTCGAAGATCGTGCCGAGCGACGAGGCGGCGACCACCGTCCCCATCGAGGCCTCGCGCAGGCTGCCGTGTTTGTGCGTCTGCGCGCCCGCAACCCCCTCGGCCATGAGCTAGAACGCATTCTCCCCAGTTATTGCGCGGCCCAAGATCAGGGCGTGCACGTCGTGGGCGCCCTCGTAGGTGTTGACCGTCTCCAGGTTCGCTGCGTGCCGCATGACGTGGTAGTCGCCGCTGATGCCGTTGCCTCCGTGCATGTCACGGGCGACCCGGGCGATGTCGAGCGCCTTGCCGCAGTTATTTCTCTTCATCAGGCTGATGGCTTCGGGGACCCAGGCGCCCTGATCGAGCAGGCGGCCGAGCGCCAGGGCTCCCTCGAAGCCCAGGGCGATCTCGGTGGACATGTCGGCGAGATTCTTCTGCACCAGCTGGCGGGCGGCGAGCGGCTTTCCGAACACGCTGCGTGAGGCGACGTAGTCCCGGGCGGCGTGGAAACAGAACTCCGCCGCGCCCATGGCGCCCCAGGCGATGCCGTACCTCGCCTTGTTGAGGCAGGAGAACGGACCGCGCAGGCCGCGCACGTCGGGCAGCATGGCGCTCTCGGGCACGAACACGCCCGACAGGGCGATCTCGCCGGTGACTGAGGTGCGCAGGGAAAGCTTGTTTTCGATCTTGGGGGTGGAGAAGCCCTCCGACCCGCGCTCCACCAGGAAGCCGCGGATGACGCCGTCGAGCTTCGCCCAGACCAGCGCGACGTCGGCGATCGGGGCGTTTGTGATCCACATCTTGGCGCCGTCGAGCACGAAGCCGCCAGGCGCCGGTCGCGCCACCGTCCGCATCGAGGCCGGATCCGAGCCGCCGTCGGCCTCCGTCAGTCCGAAACAGCCGACGATCTCGCCTCGCGCCATTCCAGGCAACCAGCGGCGCTTCTGCTCCTCCGAGCCGAAGGCGTAGATCGGATACATCACCAGGGACGACTGCACGCTCATGGCCGAGCGGTAGCCGCTGTCGATCGCTTCGATCTCGCGGGCGATGAGGCCGTAGGCGATGTGGTTCACCCCGGCGCAGCCGTAGGTCTCGGGCAGGGTGCAGCCGAGGAAGCCCAGGGCGCCCATCTCGGTCATGATCTCGCGGTCGAACCGCTCCTGGGCGAAGGCGCTCACCGCGCGCGGCAGGAGTTTCTCACGCGCATAGGCGCGGGCGCTCTCCCACACCATCCGCTCCTCCTCGGAAAGGCGGCCGGTCAGGTCGAGCGGATCATCCCAGTGATAGGTCTGTTGGGTCTGGCCAGCGTCCAGGGGCATGGGAACTCTCGCGAAACGTGCAAGGTCTTATGGCTTGGCGAAGGGCTTTCGCAAAGCCGGCGCGGAGCCCCGGGGACATCCCACTAGCGAAACCGTCATCTAGGCCTGCTAGGCGCATGCTTTTCGATGCGCGGACGGGAGGGCGGGAAGAGATGACGTTTGCAATGGTCCTGCGCGCGGCCCTGACCCTGGGACTCCTTTCCACGCCCGCCCTGGCCGGCTCGTCCGCCGCGCAGACGCCCCACAACGTGATCATCTTCGTCGCCGACGGCCTGCGCTCACGGATCGTGGATGCGCACACAGCCCCCGGCCTGCAGGCGGTGCGGGAAGAGGGCGTCGACTTCGTCAACAGCCACTCGCTGTTTCCGACCATCACCACGCCCAACGCCTCGGCGATCGCGACAGGCCATCGGCTCGGCGACACGGGCGATTTCGGCAACGTCCTCTACCTCGGCGCAGGCTTCGCCCCGCCCTACAGCTCGCCCGTCCAGCCGCTCGAGGACGATGTCGTCCTCGGCCTCCTCGACGCCCGCTATGGCGGCGACTACCTGCACCAGAAGAGCCTTCTGGACGCCGCCCGCGAGAAAGGTTGGAACACCGCTGCCATCGGCAAGCTCGGGCCGACCGCCATCCAGGCGGTGACGTCGCGCGATGGACGCGGGACGATCGTCATCGACGACATGACCAACTATCCGGGCGGCGACGGCCTGCCGCTGGATCCCCAGATCACCGCCGCGATCAAGGCCGCGGGCCTGCCGGTCGCGCCGCCCGACCGGGGTCTCAACACCTATCCGGGCGCCTACAACATGCCGGGCGTGCAGGTGGCCAATGTCGAGCAGCAGGCCTGGTTCGCCGACGTCGCTGCAAAGGTGCTGCTCCCGCGCTTCAAGGCCTCGGGCAAGCCCTTCGTCATGGTGTTCTGGTCGCGCGATCCCGACGGGACGCAGCACAACGAGGGCGACAGCCTCAACACCCTGACGCCCGGCATCAACGGGCCAACCAGCATGAAGGGGGTGCGCAACGCCTCGGACAATCTCCAGCGCTTGCGCGAGGCGCTCGCGTCCCTCGGCCTGGACAAGACCACCGACGTGTTCGTCACTGCCGACCATGGGTTCGCGACCGAGTCGCGCCAGAGCAAGACGAGCGGCGCGGCGAAGCTGCGCTATCCGGACACCCCGCTAGGCTTCCTGCCCGGAGGCTTTCTCGCCATCGACCTGTCGAGAGGACTGGGCCTGCCGCTCAACGACGCCTTCGGCTTCCCGGTCGACCTGCGTGGCGGCTTCCGCCCTAAGGGCGCGGCCCTGCTCGGCAAGGATCCGGCGCATCCGGAGATCGCGATCGCCTTCAACGGCGGCGCCGACGAGATCTGGATCCCGACCGGCTCGGTCGAACTTGCGCGCCGCGTCGTCGCCTTCCTGACGACGCAGGACTACACCGGCGCGATCTTTGTGGACGACGCGCTGGGCGAGATCCCGGGCGCCCTGCCGATGAGCGCAATTGGTATGAGCGGCGCCGCCGTCACGCCGCGCCCGCAAATTATCGTCAGCTTCCGCAGCTTCGGGACCGGCTGCGACGATCCCGAGATCTGCGGGGCCGAGGTCGCCGATTCGGATCTGCAGCAGGGCCAGGGAATCCACGGAACTTTCGGACGCCAGGACACCCACAACTTCATGGCCGCCATCGGTCCGGACTTCAAAGCCGGGTTCCGCGACCCGGATCCGGTGAGCAACGCCGATATCGCCCCAACCCTGGCGCGCCTGATGGGAGTCGACCTGGGCGGCGGGGGTGAGGCGCGCGGACGGGTGATCGAGGAAGCCCTCGCGGGCGGCGCCGACCCCGCAGTGCAGGTCCATGTGACCCGTTCGGCTCCGGCAGCCAACGGCTTCGTCACCATCCTCGACTGGCAGGAGGCCGCCGGCTTCCCCTATTTCGACGCCGCTGGCGCGCCTGGCCGAACGATCGGTCTCAAGGAGACGGCCGCGGGTCAGTAGAGGAGCTTGCGGAAGCTCACCATCACCGTGCGGCCGACCGGATCGATGTAGCCGGGCTGGTAACTTAGCGGCGTCAGGCCTTCGCTGTTGCGCACCGTGATCCGCTGGTTGAGCAGGTTCTCGACAGCCAGAGAGACACGCACGCCCTTGAGCACAGGGTGATCGCGGTAGGCCCAGCGCTGCTGACCGAGATTGTCGAACACCCGCGCGTTCAGCGTCGTGATTCCGGAGAAGGACAGGGCGCCGGTGGGGGAGTTGGCGGCGCTGACGTAGGTCGTGCTCTTCCAGTCCGCGCTGAGGCGCGCGCCGAAGCCGGAATAGGCGAAGCCAAGCTGGCCTTCGATCTCGTTGCGGTACTGGCCCCCGGTCGAAGAGGCCGGCGCGCCGTTGAGCAGATCGAGCGTCGGTCCTCCAGGCGCCACGACCAGCTCATCCTTGAAGTAGATCGTGTGATAGACGGCCGCCTGCAGTCGCCCAGGAGTCGGCCGATCGAGGCTGTAGCCGAACCCGCGCCGCCCGCCGCCGCCAAATCCGCGGCCGCCGTAGGCCGCCGCCGAGGCGCCCTCGCCTCTCTGGCCGCTATCGGATGGAAGGGGCGCCGGTGATTGGGCCGGACTGCCCGCGGCCTTCGGCGCGTCCTTCCGCCCTGCCTGCCCGGTCTGGCTGCCCGCGCCGCCGCCCTGAGGAGGAGCGCCCGGAAACTGCGGCGCAGGCCCCTGGCCCTGACCGCCCCGCGCGAAGAACGCGCGCCGATCGAAGCGCGGTCTGGGCTGTGGTCCGACGGGACGCCAGTAGTTGAAGCCCCAACGCAGCTCGGTCCGCTCGGACCTCGCGAAGTTCACCGGTCGATCGTCGAACTCGATCAGGTCCCCTTCGGCGTTGCGCAGAAACCGGCTCGGAAAGGCGTTCTCGATCTGCGAGGTCACCGCGGGGAAGGCCTGGACCGGATTGTTGATGTCGCTCTTGATGTAGTTGGCGGTGACGGTGAGGTTCTGCCTGGTGAACGGCTTCACCGTCAGGCCGATCTTCAGGACGTTGCGATTGTCCGCCTTCAGGGCGGGATTGCCGCCGGTGATCTGCGTCACCTGCACCGACTGGCCGGTGACATAGTCGAACACCGGGACGTTGGGCGTGATGATGATCGGCCCACCGAGCTGCTGGACCGTCGGCGCTTGCTGGTCGTTCGTGTGGGAGACGATGAAATTCCACCCCGAAATCGGGGTCCAGTTCAGGCCATAGCCGGTCGAGACCAGCCGCCCGTAGTCGGACAGCCGGTCGACCGACGTGTTCCCGTTGATCGACAGCTCTCCGAGGAAAGGAAGGAAGCCCGCGTCGCGGCTGGCGATCGGGACGTCCAGGCTGAGCTGGGCGTTGATGTCGTTCCGGGTCAGATAGACGGAATCCCGAACGCTCCCGCGGGCCGAGTAGGAGGCCTGCCAGGTCTGGCTGTCGCCGCCCTTGGCGCTGACGTAGATGTTCCCGGCCGGGACCTTGAGCAGCGGACCGTTGGCGAGCACCTGAAAGTTGCCCGAGTCCGTGATCGACCGGCCATAGCTCTGCGGCAGGCTGTGCAGCAGGCCTGGCGGCAACGCGCCGAAGGGGTTGACCTCTGAGGAGCCTGCGTCGAGCAGGGCCTGGAGGGGCGACGGATTGATCCCGACGTCGGTGTCGGTCTGGCTGTCCGAGTGGCTCAGGGCGCTGGTCAACGACAGCCTCCAGCTGCCCACGTCCTTGTTCAGCGTGCCGCCGAGCTGCGCACTCCAGGTGTTCACGTACTGGCGCAGGGGCTGGTCGACGTAGCGGTCGTCGATCACGGCCTGGCTGAAAGGCGAGAATGGATCGCCCGTGGGGATCGTGAGGCCCAGACCCGGCAGGCCCTGCATCGCGACGCTCTGGCTGGCGGTGAGCGTCCCGTTGATCGTGCCGATCACGCCGTGCGGCAGGGGGTGGGTCAGGACCGCATTCGCGGTAAGGGTTTGGATCTCGGGCGAGAGGGTCCGGTCGTCGGCGACGTCGGTGCTGTTCGGCGGACGCAGGAAATCCTGCAGAGCAGGCCGGCCAGTCACGCCCGGAGGTGCGCCGGCCAAAGTGACGGGATGGCCGGCCAGGGCGCTGAGGGCCGGATCGATCTGCGCGCCCGGCGTCGTGGAGACGATGTTGCCGATCAGGTCGTAAGGCTCGGCGGGCGTCGGCTCGATGATCCCACGCGATGCATCCGTGATCTCGCTCGAACCCTCATACTTGAGGTCGAGGTTGAGGCGGTCGTCGCGGCGGATGTGGATCATGTCGGCTTCCGCCTGGCCGGTGACCTGGCCGCCCTCTGTCGGGCCGCCGCCCTCGCCCTCGAGAGTGGTGGCGTGGAAGCGGCGGCGCAGGACGATGTTCACCACCCGCTGGTCTGCCGTGTAGCCGTATTTCAGCGAGACCTCCTCGGGCAGGATGTCCACCCGAAGGATCGCCTCTACCGGGATGTTCCGGACCTCGTTGAGCGATGAGATGCGGCGCCCGTTGACGAGGATCACCGGCGCCTCGGAGCTGCGGCCGCGATCGCTGCGCGTCTCGGGGGCGAGCTCGTTCAGCAGTTCGGTGACCGTGCTCACGCCAAACGACTGGATGTCCGAAGGACCGAGCTGAAGCTCCGGCTTGATGTCGCCGACGGCGGCCCCGTACGCCGGCGGCCGATGGCCCGTCACGGTGACCTCGGAAACGGTCGAGCCTGAATTGGCCGTGTCCGCAGCGTCGGCGGCCTCGTCCGCTGTGGCGCTGTTGGGCGCGCCGTTGCCATGACTTCCCGCCGGCTGTGGTGGCGAGGACGGCGCTGCCTGCGCGAGATCGTCGTGCGCAAGCACTGCCCACCAGATCGACGACATCGAGAGCAGACAGGCCGCGCGCGCGCCCCCTGTCCGCCGGGCCGGCAGGTTCAAAGGAGTTCCAGATGTTCGTTTCGCCCGGAATCGATCTGAGCCGGGTTTCGTTTCCGCATGATGACCGCCGCGGCACCTTGCGTGGAGCTCTGTTGCGTTGCGCTGGAGGCGCGTCCAAAAGCCTCGCGGGTCGGCTGGAAGACTGCAGACGAGGAAGGAGCGCGCGATGGATGGGCAAGCTGCGATCAGCGAAGCCGACGAACGGGCCCTTCTCGATTCGATCGACCGCTGGCTGGAGCGGAAAGTGGCGCCGGTCGCGGCTCGCTACGAGCAGGCAGACGAATACCCGCACGAGCTTGTCCAGGACCTGTGCGAGATGGGTCTCTACGGAGCGCTGATCGAACCGGAGTACGGCGGCCTTGGGCTGTCCGGCACGACCTACTCGAGGATCGTCGCCCGCATCTCCGAAGAGTGGATGAGCCTCACCGGCTTCTTCAACAGCCACCTGATGATGGCGACGATCGTCCAGAAGTTCGGGACCCAGAAGCAGAAGGAGCATTGGCTGCCGCGCTTCGCAACCGGAGAGCTTCGCGGTGGCCTGGGGCTGACCGAGCCGGGCGCAGGCACCGACCTGCAGGGCATCCGCACCGTCGCCCGCCGCGATGGCGACCGGTACGTTGTCAACGGCTCGAAGTTGTGGATCACCAACGTCGTCGAGGGCGACGTCCTGGCTCTGCTGGTGAAGACCGATCCCGACGCCCAGCCGCGTCACCGCGGCATGACCATGCTGATCACCCCCACGCGCGATCCGCAGACGCGGGCGGATCTACCGGGTATCGAGCGCGGCCGGAAGCTTCCCAAGCTTGGCTACCGCGGCATCGACACCGGCGAGATCGGCTTTGCCGACTACGCCTGCGACGCCGAGCTGTCCCTGGTCGGCGGCGAGGAAGGCAAGGGGTTCGTCATGGCGACCGGCGGACTCGAGATCGGGCGGGTGAACGTCGCCGCGCGCGGCGTCGGGATCGCGCGGCGGGCCCTCAAGGAGGCGGTGGCCTACGCGCAGGTGCGTACGACCATGGGCAAGCCGATCGCCGAGCACCAGGCTATCCAACTCAAGCTCGGCGAGATGGCGGCCAAGACACGAGCCGCCGAGCTGCTCGTGGAGGACGCGGCGCGAGCCTACGACGCAGGTGGCCGGATCGACATGGAAGCTGGCATGGCCAAGTGGTTCGCCACCGAGACCGCCTTCGAGGTCGCCACCGAGGCGATGCGTATCTTTGGCGCCAACGGCTATTCCAAGGAATATCCGATCGAGCGGCTCTACCGAGACGCGCCGCTGTTGATGATTGGCGAAGGGACGAACGAGATGCAGCGGATCATTATCGCCCGCCGTCTGCTCGCCCGGAACCCCGTCTGAGCCTGGACAGCGCCGCTTGCGTCTGGCGAACGTCGCGGGCGGACATCCGGCAACTCCGGATTATCGGAAGCGTTGTGGCGGCCTAGGAGGCGTTTCGCCATGAAGCTCACGCGCCACGCGCCGATCGATGATCCAGTGAAGACTCTCGCCGCGGGCGTGTGGGTGGCGGCGTTTGGCTTTGCCGCCGGCTTCCTCGGCTACGTGGTGATGGTTCCAGCTTCCTGACTGTTCACGCGCCGCGGGCGACGAACCAGCCGTTGCGGAAGCCTTCGCCCGCCTTGCCATAGACGAAGGGCTCACCCTCCAGGCCTGTGAGGCGCCCGCCCGCGGCGCGCAGGACCGCATCACCCGCAGCGATATCCCACTCCATCGTGGGGCCGTGCCGCGGATAGATATCCGCCGCTCCCTCGGCGATCCGGACCAGCTTGATCGAGGAATCCATCGCCTCCGTGCGCTCGAAGCCGTAGCGCGACTTCAGCTCGGCCAGGTGCTCCGGCTTCATGGTGTGGCTGATCAGCGCCAGGGGATCCCCGCCCCCTGCGCGAACGCGGATGTCCTGCGGCGCCGCGCCTGGGGCGGCGACCTTGGCGGCCCCGCCGCCATTGGTGAACCACGTCTCGCCGCTGGCCGGAGCGACGACTGCGCCCTCTATCGGCCGACCGTCTTGCACGAGCGCGATGTTCACGGTGAAGTTCGGGTCCTTTCGTATGAAGGCCTTGGTGCCATCGAGGGGGTCCACCAGGAAAAACCGCGGCCCGATGGCGCCAGGGGTCCCGAACTCGCTGGCGTCCTCCTCCGACACCACCGGCACGCCAGGAAAGGACTCCTGCAGCCGGTCCAGGATCAGCCGCTCCGCACGTCTGTCGGCCTCGGTCACGGGACTCTCATCGGCCTTACGCGAAACCTCCACCCCCGCGCTCCACAGCGGCAGGATGAGCCGCCCCGCTTCCTCCGCGATTCGCGCCAGCCGCTGTCCGATGTTCTGTTCTGTCATGGCGATGCCGTTTAGGGGCGTCGTCGCCTTTCCCAAAGCGCCAAATCAGCGAAACCTCGGCGGGCATGTCCTCCGCCCCAGCGCCCGCCCTGCTCGCGTCCCGCCTGTCCGCGCTGCTGGCGCATGACATCGCCGGCGCGCTCCAGGGACTGAACGCGGCCCTTGCGCTGCTCGAGGATGCGTCCGATGCGGCGCTTCAGGCCGAAGCCCGGGCCCTCGCCCAGCAGAGCGCGCAAGAACTGGAGGCTCGCCTGGCTTTCGCCCGCGCGGCATTCGCCGGGCGAGGGGCGGAAGGACCCGGAGATCTCGAGCGTCTCTGCCGACTTCCATTCGCCGGCCGACGAGCAGACCTACGCCTGGCCGCCCTCGAGCCCGGCGCGCCCGAACCGCTGCGTCAGGCGGCGCTGACCTTCACCCAGTTTGCAGCGGCCGCACTCACGGCGGGCGGTGAGGCGAGGTTGTGGCTGGATCGATCCGGCGAGGTCTGGCGCACGCGCCTGGAAGCCGCCGGGCCGCGCCTTCGCATGGACGGCGAGGCCCTGGCCGGCCTGAAGCAGGAAGGCCCGACTCCCGGAGCTCCGGGCCGATGGGCGGCCGGCGCCTTCGTCGCCGAGTCGATCCGTGAGGCCGGGGGTGCATTGGAAGTCGAACTCGCCGACGGTTTGCTGACGCTCGAGGCGCGCGTTCGCGCCTGACGGCATCCAGCCCTAGGCGGCTGACGCCTCGGATCCGGAGGCCGACTCAGGCGAGATCATCGGCTCGCCGATCGCCGTCGCCGCTGGAAAGGCGAGCCTCGCCGTGAGGCCTTCGCCGGGCCTCGCCCTGAATGAGAGCGTCCCCCCAAGCTGGCGGGCGAAGGCGGTCATCAAGGTGCGCCCGACGCCCTCACCGACCACCGGTTCAACGCCGAACCGCCCGCTGTCGGTGATCGACAGCTCCGCGTCCTGGCCACGCACGTGAAAATCGACCGTGAGGACTCCGCCCGCGTCCCCGAGGCCGTGCTTCTTGGCGTTGGTGATGGCCTCGACGGCGAAAAGCGCCAAGGGGGCAAGCCGGTCCGGATCGATGATCAGCGGGTCGATCGAAAGATGCGTCTCGATCTGACCTCCGCCGCCCGTCTCGGTGGTGACGAGGGTGGCGATGAGGTCTTCCAGGAACTCCCTCAGGTCCACGCGGCGCAGGTCCGGGCCCTGGTAGAGCGCGCGATAGATCAAAGCGAGCGCCGTGATCCGCTGGCGGGTGTCGGACATCGCCGCGCGCGCCGCTGGGTCGGCCAGGGCCCGCTGCTGCATGTTCAGAAGCGACGAGATCACCTGCAGGTTGTTTTTCACCCGGTGGTGGATCTCGCGCATCAGCCCATCCTTCTCGGCCAGGCTCTCCTTCAGGGCGTGGTCGCGGGTGGCGATCACGCCCGCCATGGCGTCCATGGTCCGGGCCAAATCGCGGATTTCAGGCGGGCCTGACATCGCCTTGACCGGATGGACGCTGTAGCGGCCCCGCGCATAAATCGCAGCAATCCTGCGTAGATAGGCGATCCATCGGACGACCCCACGGTCAGCCACGCCCCACACCGCGGTGAGAGCGAGGGCGAACGCCAGGAGGGGAAGCAGCAGGGCCGAAACGGGGTTCACCCATGCCCATGAAAGCACGGTGTAGGGCGCCGAGAGCAAGACGTAGACATCCTCGCCGACCAGGGGCGAGGAGGTGAAGATCCGCAAGGCGCCGCTGCGACTGCGCCCGGTCCATAGTTGCGGCGCGGTGCGGCCGGCTCCAACGAGGTGCGACTGCGTGTCGAGGGGGAAGGCTGCGAAGTCGGTGCTCGCCAGGTACACGCCACGCGCGTCGACGACCGCCACATCCGACTGCGGCGGGGCGGACCGGTCCGGACGTTCGGGCTGGAGGCTCGCCAGGCTGAGCACCGCTGTAAACACCCCCTCGAAGTGTCCCCTGGCGTCCTGGGCCCTGACACTGGCGAGGAGCGTGGGCTGGTCGGCGTAGCGAACGCCCGGCGAAGCCGTGATCGTCATATCCCGGCCGTGGGCGAGTTCGCGGAACCACGGCCGGTAGCGGCGGGAGGGGTCCGGCGGGGCGGAAGCGGCCGCGCAGGCCACCCGGCCAATCTGATCGAACCGGATCAGGTTTTCGTAGCCGGGAATGCGCTCGCGCACCTCGGCGAGCCGTTGGGCGCAGTCGAGACCCATCGAGCCGGGCGCAATGGTTTGCAGAAGGATGGCCCCGGACAGGATCCGCGCCCGCACGCTTGCGGCGCTTCGTTCGGCGGCCGACACCAGCTCCGCCTTCCGGTCGCGCATCTCCAGCCGGTAGTTGATCGCGGACTGCGCGACGCTGAGCAGGAGCACTGGCGCCAGGGCGAGGGTGAGAGCGATTCCGAGGCGGACCCGGATGGTGGTGCTCCACCACCGACCGGGACTCTCCTGCGAGGTCACCGCGCGCTGCTCAGGCGCTCCGCGTGGGCGAGGATGGAGCCCATAGCCTCGCTGGCCGAGGCGCCGTCGCGGTCGTAGTCGCCTCGCTCGAGGATGGCCTGCAGAGCTCTCCGCGCGCGGCTGACCCGGCTCTTCACCGTGCCGACGGCGCAGCCACAGATTTCGGCGGCCTCTTCGTAGGCGAAGCCGCCCGCACCGACGAGGATCAGCGCCTCCCGCTGTTCGGCGGGAAGCATGCCCAGCCCCATACGCAATTCATCCAGGGCCACTGGCGCCGAAGGGTCGTCGATCGCCACGAGCGTACGCTCCGCCGCTTCCTGGTCCAGCTGGCTCTGGCGCCAGGAGCGACGCTTCTCCGAATAGAACTGGTTGCGCAGGATCATGAAGGTCCACGCCTTCATGTTCGTGCCCATCTCGAAACTCGCACGCGCATCCCAGGCCTTCATCATCGCATCCTGGGCCAGATCGTCCGCCGAGGTGGGATCGCCGGTCAAGGTCCGTGCGAAGGCGCGAAGATGCGGAATGAGGGCGACGAGCTCGCGTTTGAAGGCGGCGTCGCGAGCCGGATCAGCGGGTTGGTCGGAGCGCCCGGCGCTGCTCATGCTTCGTCGCCCTCGGCGGTCGAATTGCCGACGGCCGCAGGCGAGACGGAGCCGTTCGGCTCGGCTCGGCGCAGGATCTCGAGGAAATCGTCCGGCACCGGCTCGTTTACCACGTCATTGAATATCTGGCGGAGGCGAGCCCCGATGGCCTGCTGCCGCAGGCGGGCCTCGTCGAGTTCAGGCGAACCCTTGGGCGACTTCTTCATGAACCCCCAATTCAACTGTGCCTGCGCCACATGGACTCGCGCCTAGCCGCCATTGCCTCTAATTTCGAGCGCCTCAAACGCCCAGCGCCGAGTTGGGTTCCGCTACAGCTTCGTCCGAGGGCGGTCCAGTCGGGGTCCACAAGGAACGGGCGGCGCTTTGTTGCGTTCCCTCTCGGGAGGGTGTCTCTGTATCGACCGACACCCGCCCGCACCGTCCACAAATCGTCATCCGTCCGGAGGGGAAACTTGAGTCTGCTGACGAAACTTGCGCCGCACCTTCCTTACGTCCGACGCTACGCGCGGGCGTTGACGGGCGACCAGACCGCCGGCGACCAGTACGTGCGCGTGGCCCTGGAGGCTCTCGCTTCGGGCGACAAGTCCCTGGACGCGGACATGTCGCCCCGGGTTGCTCTCTATCATGTCTTTCACACGATCTGGTGCGCGACGGGCGCGAAGCTCGAGCCGCCGCCGGACGACATGACTGGGTCGCCCGACACGGCCCGCTTACGTCTGATGCGGATCGCGCCACGCTCCCGTCAGGCGTTCCTGCTCACCGCCGTCGAGGGCTTTACGCCCAGCGAAACAGCCCAGATCCTAGGGACCGATTTCGCCGAGGTCGAAGCGCTGATCAACGAAGCTCAGCGGGAGATCGACGCCGAGCTCGCCACGGACGTGCTCATCATCGAGGACGAGCCTGTGATCGCCGCGGATATCGAGGCCCTTGTGCGCGAGCTGGGCCACCGGGTGAGCGGCCTGGCCGCAACGCGCGCGGAGGCTCGCGCGTCGGTCGCGAAATCGCCGCCCGGCCTTGTTCTCGCGGACATCCAGCTGGCGGACGGATCCTCCGGAGTCGATGCGGTCAAGGATATCCTGGCGCAGCTCGACGTGCCGGTGATCTTCATCACCGCCTTCCCCGAGCGGCTTCTCACCGGGGAGCGGCCAGAGCCGACTTTCCTCATCACAAAACCGTTCCAGCCCGAGACCGTGAAGGCTGCGATCGGCCAAGCCCTCTTCTTCCATCCAAGACGCCGAGAGCGCGCAGCCTGATCAGGGGGAACCTCGACCACGGGAGTCTCGTTTCGGCCGCCGATCGTGTTTCGGAGAGGCGGCATGAGACTGCTATTCCCACGTCATTCCACGGCGGCCCCCATCGGCGGCTCGCGGGAAACCCAGGCTTATCGAGAGGGCCGCGTCGACGAGCGTCGGGCCGAGGACGCTGGCGGCGACGCGAGCCGGGCGGATGTCCGGGCGGCTTACCGGCGGGGCCGGGCGGACGCCACGCCGCGCCGCCGTGGCGGCCTCCCCATCATCGGCTTTCTGGTGCTGCTGGTCGTCATCTTCGGCGCCATCATGCTCTACCTTGCGGCGGAGAACGGCTCGTTCGCCAGCGGCGGGGCGGTGATCGACCGCGACCTGTCGCGGGCGACCCAGCCGGTCCGGCGCGCGGAGGACAAGACGGGCCAGGCGCTGCAGAACGCCGGGCAGCATCTGCAGCAGGACGCTGGCCCGTCATCGCCGTGAGGCGCCGGTCTGGGACAGGTGAGCCGGCGAGCCGGTCCGCCCGAGCCTGATGGTCCGGTTCGCCCATCTGTCCGATATCCACTTCGGGATGGAGAACGCCCCCGCCGTGGAAGCGACCGCGTCGTGGATCGCCGCAGAGCGCCCCGATCTTACCGTCGTCACCGGCGACCTCACAGCTTTCGGCGAACCGGCGGAGTTCGCCAGCGCCGCCGCCTGGATCGGCGCCCTGCATGGCGAGCGTCTCGTGGTCCCCGGCAACCATGACACTCCATATCTCGGGGTTTGGGAGCGGGCGACGCGACCGTTCGATCGCTTCGAAGGCTCATTCGGCCCTGCCGACGGCCTCTGCTGGAGCAACGGAGCGGTATGCGTCGCGGGGGTCAATACGGCCCGCGGGATACAACTCCGCCTGAACTGGTCGAAGGGCGCCATCGACGTGGGGCAGGCCGGCCGCGCGCTGCAGGCCCTGAAAGGCCGGCGCGATGGGTCCCTGGGCGTGGTTGCCTGTCATCACCCGCTTGCGGAAATGGTCGGCGGACCGATGACAGCGCGCGTGCGGGGAGGTGAACGAGCGGCGCGGCGTTTCTGCGAGGGACGGGTGGATCTCATCCTCACGGGACATATCCATGCGCCTTTCGCGATGGCTCTACCCCATGCCGACGGTCTCACCTACGCCGTTGGGGCCGGCACGCTCTCTGTCCGTGAGCGCGGCGCGCCGGCTGGCTTCAACGTGATCGAGAGCGCTGAGGAGACCATCAAGGTCACCGCGCTCGCCTGGACCGGTTCGGGCCTGGATGTGTGGCGGGAATGGACTCTGCCCCGGCGGCGGTAAGCGGCCCGTCAACGCATTAGGGGCGCTAGAGCCTGACCGGTTGCACGGAATAGATACAAACTCTAGTCGTCAGGACCGGCGTGGCGACGCTCCATGAAGGCGCGCGTCAAGCGCGCGATGAAGATTGGATTGGCGATCGCCAGGGCCCCCAACGCGACGGCGCCCGCCATGCTGACCACAGGCCGGTCGCGCACGAACACCAGCGCGCGGTCGACCAGCGCGGTCGCCGGAACCGCCGTGGCGGGAGCAGGGCGTGACCGCAGCGTCCATTGCGCGATGAGGGCTCCGGCGGCGATCAGGAGCGCGACCACCGCGATGATCACGGCTGTCGCGCCTGAAGCTCCAAGCCACGGCTTCAGGAGCGCATGTCCCGCGAACACGAGCGCGACGATGACGACGCCAACACAGGCGGCCAGCGCCGTCCCCGCGATGAGGATCGTCAGGCCCCGCCGAAGGCTCACTTGTCGCGGTTTGCCAGCAGCAGCCCGAGGAGGAGGCCGACGCCGAGACCGGTCAGGGTCGCCGTAACAGGGCGTTCCTTGACCCGCTCGACGACGTAGCGTTGGGCCTCGTCCATCGATTGGCCAGCGGTCCCGCTATAGGTCTTCGCCTGTTCGCGGAGACGCTCCACATTCTCGCGCACCAATTTGTCGGTCTCTCGCAGAAGCTGCTCGGCGCGCTTGACGGCCTCGGCCAGGGTCCGCTCGGCGGCGCTCACCGCCTCGTTGAACGCACGCTGCCCGTGATCGGCAGCGTTGGCGGCGGAGGACGCGGCCTTGGAAGCTTCGTTCGAGGCGCTGTCGAAGGTGTCGGACGCCATTGTTGCTCTCCGGCTTCTGGACCACGCCGCAGTGAGCTCAGGCCCAGCTATTGACGCGGGCCCCCAAACGCGGCCCTCAATTCGTAGGTTCCACTGGCGGACGAAACAAGCCGAGCGCAACTTTTTTCCTGCGCCGACTTGGCTTCACAAGCGGGCGCCATAGGTTAGGCGCGATGGCGCAAGACCCGACCGGTCGAAATTTCAGCGTGGCCGAACCGCTCGATCTCCGCGAAACCCGAACCGCCGCGGCCATGTCGGCCGCCGGGCTGGGCGAATTCGAGTGGGACGAGCAACGGAATCTGCTGATCATCGGCGCCCAGACCGCAGTCCTTGCAGGTTTGCCGGAGGGCGCGCTCCCGGCCATGGGGGCCGAGGGACTTTTATCGTTCATTCACGAAGAAGACCGCGACAGCGTGCGCCAAGCATGGGTGCAGTGCCTGGAGGGAGACGGCCGCTTCGATTTTCAATTCAGGATCATCCGGCCCGATACCGGCCTCGTCCGGTGGATCGAGGCCTGGGGCCATGCGATTGATCACGGGGGCGTGGTGACAGGCGCCATCGGCGTTGTCCGCGACGTCACGGCCCAGCGACAGAAGGAGAATGAGCGGGAGGCGCTCGTCTCCGAACTCGACCACCGGGTGAAGAACGTCCTCGCATCGGTGCAGTCGCTCGCCTCCCAATCCGCTCGCCGCACGGTGTCTCTCGAGGCGTTCCTGAAAACCTTCCTGGGCCGGATCGACGCCATGGCGGCGGCTCACGCCCTGCTGATGGCGACGCGCTGGCGAGGCGCGGAGATCGGCAACATCGCGGCCGCCGAGCTGGCGGGCCTGGCCCATGGGCAGGCCCATTGGGGCGGTCCGGAGATCCTGCTCAATCCAAGGGCCACCAACGCGCTCACGCTCGCCCTTCACGAGCTGGGCACCAACGCCGTGAAGTTCGGCGCGCTATCCGCCGAACACGGCCGCGTCGACGTTCGCTGGAGCATCCGGCCGGCCGGCGGCTTCGAGCTTGTCTGGCTCGAGAGCGAGGGTCCGCCGGTGACGCAGCCGACGCGATATGGCTTCGGCCGAACCCTGCTCGAGAGGGTCACCGGCCGCGAGCTCGGCGGCGCGGCGGTGCTCGAGTTCCGCCCCGAGGGCGTCCGCGCAACGCTCACCGCGGACGATACGGCCCTGGCTCAGGAAGAACGCGAGGCCCAGAAGGCGCGCGGACGAGCTGTCGCCGAGCCAGCCGAGGAGAGCCTCGTCGGCGCCTCGGAAGGGGAACACGCCCCGGACGACATTCGCGGCGTGCGCGTCCTCATCGTCGAGGACGCCGTGCTGCTGGCCCTGGAACTGGAAGCGGGCCTCACCGAAGCGGGCGCGCATGTGGTCGGAACGGCCGCGAGTCTCGAGGAGGCGCAGCGGATGGCGAGCCTTTCGTTCGACGTCGCGGTCCTCGACGCAAATCTCAACGGCCAGCCGGTGATCCCCTTCGCGCACACCCTGGCGCAGCGGAACACCCCCTTCATCTTCGCGACGGGGTACGGAGACGCGGCCGCCGCGCCGGAGGGTTTCGACGCCCCGGTCGTGCGCAAGCCCTACAACGTCCGTCAAATCGCCGCCGCCCTCGTCTCCGCCCTCTCCTCGGGCCGCTGATCACGGGGACAACCATGGCCCCTGGCTTCGGGCTGGTTTAATCGGCCGGCCATGGACAGCTATATCTTCGCCCCACCCGTCTATTCGTCCGTTCCAGTGGTGGCGACGCCGGCTCTGTTTCCGGTCCGCCGCATCCTGTGCGTCGGCCGCAACTACGCCGCCCACCGCCGCGAGATGGGCGGCGACGATCGCGACCCGCCTTTCTTCTTCGCCAAGCCCGCCGACGCCGTCGTGGGTCCGGGCGATGCGGTCCCTTACCCCTCGCGGACCGCTGACCTGCACCACGAGGTGGAGCTGGTCGTCGCCCTCAACCGCGCCGGCGAGGACATTGCGCCGGACGAGGCCCTCGACCTGGTGTTCGGCTACGCGGTCGGCGTCGACCTGACGCGCCGGGATCTTCAGGCCGCAGCCAAGGCCAAGGGTCAGCCCTGGGAGGCCGCCAAGGGCTTCGACTGCTCGGCCCCGATGAGCGCGATCCGTCCCTGGACCGGCGCATCGCCGACGGGCTCCATAAGCCTCACGGTCAACGGCGAGACGCGACAATCGGCGAAGGTCGAAGACATGATCTGGAGCGTCGCCGAGGTCATCGCCGAAGCCTCGAAGCTGTGGCGCCTCGCGCCAGGCGACCTGATCTTCACCGGAACCCCTGAAGGGGTCGGGCCGCTGGTCCGCGGCGACCACGTCGTCGGCGAGGTTGAAGGCGTCGGCGCCCTCGATTTCGTAATCGCCTGACGGCGGCGACAAGCCCTTAACGGTTTTCGACTAGTCGGTTCGACTCGCTTTACAAGCGCTCGGAGCGGCGGAGCAGGGCATGGCGAGAACGGCGGCGCGAGCGGCGCCAACGGTGAGCTGGCGACGGCATGGCGCAAGGGCGGCCGGCGCCGTACCCGCCGGCGCCGGCGCGGCGCTGATCGTGGCGCTGGCTACCTATCATGCGGGCGATCCAAGCTTCGACGCCGCAGGCGCCGGGCCCCCGTCGAACCTGCTCGGCGAAGTGGGCGCCAACGCGGCCGACGCAATCATGCAGCTGCTGGGACTGGGTGGATGGGCGGCCGCGCTCCTGCTCTTGCTGTGCGGTGTCGCACGCTTGCGGGGACGCGCGACCGGCGGCGCAGTCGTCGCCTCCGCTCTGCGACTGGCCTGCGGCCTGCTCGCGGTGGTCCTCGCCGCCGCCGCGCTAGCGGCCGCGCCAGCCCCGCGCGTCTGGCCCCTGGCCGCGGGCCTTGGCGGCGCGACCGGGGATTTCGTCATCCGCTTCGCCAGCGACCTCGCCGACCGCCTGGGCGCAGGCCATCCGGACGTCGTCGCCGCCGGCGTTCTCGCCTTCGCTGGGCTCGTCCTGGCAAGCGTGGCCTTGGGTTGGTCTCCGTCCCTGCCCTCGCTCCGGCTTCCGGCCTGGCCAAGGCGTTCGGCGGCGGCGGACGATGTGGAAGTCGATTTCCAGCCCATCCCTGAATCCGCGTCTGCGAAGCGCGCGGCTTGGCGAGCCGAAACGCCCGCGCCAGATGCGGACTTCGAGGAGCCGCCATTCGACATCGACCCACAGTCCGATGCTGCCCCAGCGGGCGTCTCCGGGATCGAAGGCCCCCTGGCGATCAAACCGCCCAAAGCGCCGGTGCGGACGTCGCAGCGTGAGGCGCGAGAGAGCCAGCCGACCCTGGACTTCGGAGAGGCCGGTGCCTTCCGTCTGCCTGAGCTGGCCATGCTGGCCAAACCCAAGGCCCGCGCCTCGGCGTATGACGAGGAAGCGTTGCGCCAGAACGCGCGGCTGCTGGAGGGGGTGCTGTCCGAGTTCGGCGTACGCGGCCAGATCGACAACATCCGCCCAGGCCCCGTGGTCACCCTCTACGAACTGGTCCCGGCGCCTGGCGTGAAATCGGCGCGGGTCGTGGCCTTGTCGGACGATATCGCCCGCTCGATGAGCGTAGCCGCCTGCCGCGTCGCTGTGGTGCCCGGCCGCAACGCGATCGGCATCGAGTTGCCCAACGCACGGCGCGAGACGGTCTACCTGCGCGATCTGCTCTCGAGCGCCGAGTACGAGAAGGCAGGGCAGGCCCTGCCGCTGGCGCTCGGCGAGACGATCGGCGGCGAGCCATACATCGTCGACCTCGCACGCATGCCCCACCTGTTGATCGCCGGCACCACCGGATCGGGCAAATCGGTGGGCGTCAACGCCATGATCCTGTCGATCCTCTACCGTCTGCCGCCCGAACGGTGCCGGTTCATCATGATCGACCCGAAGATGCTCGAGCTGTCGGTCTACGACGGCATTCCGCACCTGCTGGCGCCGGTCGTCACCGATCCGAAGAAGGCCATCGTTGCCCTGAAGTGGACCGTGCGGGAGATGGAGGATCGCTACCGGCGGATGTCGAAGATCGGCGTCCGCAACGTCGCCGGCTACAACGACAAGGCCAACGAGGCCCTCGCCAAGGGCGAGCACTTCGTGCGCACGGTCCAGACCGGCTTCGACCAGCAAGGCCGCCCGATCTTCGAGGAAGAGAAGCTCCGTCCCGAGCCCATGCCCTACCTCGTCGTCGTCATCGACGAGGTGGCCGACCTGATGCTGGTCGCCGGCAAGGACATCGAAGGCGCCGTCCAACGCCTCGCCCAGATGGCGCGGGCGGCGGGCATCCACCTGATCATGGCCACGCAGCGCCCCTCGGTCGACGTCATCACCGGCACCATCAAGGCGAACTTCCCGACCCGCATCAGCTTCCAGGTCACCTCCAAGATCGACTCGCGGACGATCATGGGCGAACAGGGCGCCGAACAGCTGCTGGGCCTGGGCGACATGCTCTACATGGCCGGCGGCGGGCGGATCACGCGCCTGCATGGCCCTTTCGTCTCGGACGAGGAAGTCGAGACGGTCGCCAAGTACCTGCGAGACCAGGGCGAGCCGGACTATCTCGAAGACGTCACGGCCGTTCCGGAGGAGGACGACGACGCACCTGGCCTCTTCGGCGACGATGGCGGCGGATCCAACGACCTCTACGACCAGGCAGTGGCGGTCGTGACCCGCGATCGCAAGGCCTCCACCAGCTACATCCAGCGGCGTCTGCAGATCGGCTACAACCGGGCGGCGTCGCTGATCGAGCGAATGGAGCGCGAGGGCGTTGTCAGCGCAGCCAATCACGCGGGAAAGAGGGAGATCCTCGCCGGACCCCCGCCGCCGGCCTGAGTCTTAAGACCCGGAGGCCCCAAGACATGATACCTCGGCGCGCCCTTCTGACCGGGCTTGCTCTCGCTTTGACTGGGCCTGCCTTCGCCCAGTCGTCGACCGGACTGTCGAACGAGGACGAAGCCCTGGTTCAGAAGGCGCAGGCCTATCTCGATGGCCTAACGACCGCGACCGGACGGTTCGTCCAGATCGCCCAGGACGGGCGCGAGAGCACGGGGACCGTCTGGCTGCAGCGGCCCGGGCGCGCACGGTTCGACTACGATCCCCCCTCGGGGGTACAGATCGCCGCCGACGGGCGTGTGGTCACCGAGGTCGACACGCGTCTGAAGACGATCCACAGCTATCCGCTCGGGACGACGCCCCTGTCCCTCTTCCTCTCTAAGCATATCGCCCTGGACCAGGGCGCGCGGGTCCAAGCCGTGCGCCGCACCGACGACGGCTTCGAGGTCGAGGTGCGGGACGGCCAACGGCGGCGTGGCAGCATCGCTTTGCAGTTCCGCAACAACCCGCTCGCCCTGACCGGCTGGGTGGTGACAGACTCGCGACGCGCCAAGGTCCAAGTTCGTCTCACGCACCTCGAGCGGTCCGCTCCCAAGCCCGGCGTGTTCTTTTTCCTGCGCGCCCCGCCGCCAGAGGGGCTCTTGCCGGCCGACCGAGCCTCGCCGCGGTGACCCGAACGCCCTAGATAGGCCCCGTGCGCCTGCGAATCGCTTCCTGGAACGTCAACTCGGCCCGACTGCGCGCCGACAACATAGTCCGCTTCATCCGCGAGCAATCGCCCGACGTCCTCTGCCTGCAGGAGATCAAGTGCCAGGAGGCCGAGTTTCCGGCTCAGGTGCTGGCCGAGGCCGGCCTGCCGCATCTGAAGATCGGCGGACAGAAGGGCTGGCACGGTGTCGCGATCGCCTCGGCCCTGCCGCTGGAGCCGGCGCCGGCCCTGGCCGTCTGCCGCGAGGGCCATGCGCGCTGCGTCTCGGCCAGAGTGGCGGGAATCGAGGTCCATAATCTCTACGCGCCCGCCGGCGGCGACACCCCGGATCGCGAGCTCAACCCGAAGTTCGACCACAAGCTCGACTTCTACGAGCGTCTGACTGCGGAAATGGCGCAGAGGGATCCATGTAACGCGCTCGTTCTCCTGGGCGACCTGAACATCGCCCCTGGCGAGGCGGACGTGTGGAATCATCGCTTCATGTCCAAGATCGTGAGCCACACGCCAGTCGAAGTGGCGGCGATGGAGGCGCTGCGGGCCAGCCTGGGCTTCGTCGACCTGGTGCGCGCCGCCACGCCCGAGCCCGAGAAGCTGTTCTCCTGGTGGAGCTATCGGGCCGCCGACTTCCGCCGCTCAAACCGCGGCCTGCGCCTCGACCACATCTGGGCGACGCCCGGCCTGCACGCCGCCGCCTCTCGCACCCACGCGCCCGAGGCGCGCATCCACGACGACGTCCGCGAATGGGAGCGCCCCAGCGACCACGCGCCGGTCACGGCGGATCTGGCGGTGTGAGGAGAAGCTCGTCCCCCCTCTGAGGAGGGTGGTTGAGCGGCGCGAAACCGGGTGGGGAACTTTGGGGAAAGATACCAACGCCCCTCCCTGTCCCCGCATTTTCCCCACCCGTCGCGCCTTCGGCGCGACACCCTCCCCAGAAGGGCAGGGACAGCCCTCACGGCGCCAGCCGGTAGCCTCCGGCTTCGGTGATCAGAAGTCGGGCGTGGCTGGGGTCGGGCTCGATCTTCTGGCGCAGCCGGTAGACGTGGGTCTCCAGGGTGTGGGTGGTGACACCCGCGTTGTAGCCCCACACCTCCGCTAGCAGCTCTTCCCGGGCCACCGCCTTGTCGCCGGCGCGGTAGAGGTACTTGAGGATGTTCGCCTCCTTGTCGGTGAGGCGCAGCTTGCGGCCCTTCTCATCCAGAAGGACGCGGTCGGCGGGATGGAATTCATAGGGACCGATGTGGAAGACGGCGTCTTCCGACTGCTCGTGCGCCCGCAGCTGGGCGCGGATGCGCGCCATCAGCACGTTGAACTTGAAAGGCTTGGTGACGTAGTCGCTCGCCCCGGCGTCCAGACCAAGGATCGTCTCCCGCTCCGTGTCGGCGGCAGTGAGCATGATCACCGGCGCGTTGACCCCTTCCTCGCGCAGTTCGGCGCAGACCTCGCGTCCGTTCTTGTCCGGCAGGTCGACGTCCAGCAGGATGAGATCCGGCCGGCTCCGCTTGGCGGCGGCGAGGCCCTCGCCGCCCTGGGCCGCTCCGACCGCCGAAAACTCGGGGTTGGCTTGCAGCAGTTCGCAAAGGGAGTCGCGCAGATCGTCGTCATCGTCGATGACAAGGATGGTCTTCGGTTGGGCCATGGCCGGGAACATGCACCTTTTGCGGCTGCGACGCCAAGGCCAGACGTAGCCTCAGTCCGCGGTTGGAATCGCCTGAGGACGCTCGCCGAAAACCGCCGATCCCACACGCACCGACGTGGCCCCGTGGGCGATGGCGATCTCGAAATCACCACTCATCCCCATCGACAGCCGCGCCAGCCCGTTGCGCCGCGCGATCTTCGCCAGCAGAGCGAAATGAGGCGCTGCGGGCTCCTCCGCCGGGGGAATACACATCAGTCCTTCGATGACGAGGCCATGGCGCGCGCGGCAGAGCTCGACGAAGGCGTCTGCCTCGGACGGGATGACGCCGGCCTTCTGTGGCTCCTCGCCGGTGTTCACCTGGACATAGAGGCGGGGCGCGCGCCCCAATGCCTGGATGTCCCGCTCCAGTCGCTCCGCCAGCCGCGGCCGATCAACGGTTTCAATGACGTCGAAGAACTCCACCGCCTCGCGCGACTTGTTGGTCTGCAGCGGCCCGATCAGATGGAGTTCGAGGCCCGCGCGCCGCTCGCGCCAGCGGGCCATGGCTTCCTGGACGCGATTCTCCCCGAAGACGCGCTGGCCCGCGGCGAGCACAGGGGCGATCGCGTCCCACGGCTGTTGCTTGCTCACCGCGACCAGGGCCACGCTTTCAGGCGCGCGGCCGGCCGCCGTCGCCGCGGCGGCGATACGCGCCCTGACCTCCGCAAGGCTGTGGACAGTCCCGACGTCCGACGCAGGATGTGGCGGCATTGAGGAGCGGTCCTGCTGCGGCTTTGATGCGTTCGGCGCGGAACCTAGGGCCCTCTGCGCACGGCGCAAGCGGCTGGCCGCTGCTGCTGTTCTTCACCGATCCCATCCGCGCCCCCGACCCGGCCGCGGTCGTCGGAGGGCTGCCGCGAGGATCGGCGATCGTCTATCGCGCCTTTGGCGCCGCCGACGCCATCCGTACCGGACGGCGGCTGGCGCAGCTCGCGCACCGCCGGGGGGTGCTGATGTTCGTCGGCGCCGATCCGCGCCTGGCGGCTGCCGTCGCCGCGGACGGGTTGCACCTGCCCGAGCGCCTGGCGATGCGCAGCGGCGTCAACCACGCCCTCCGGCGCCGATTCCGACTCACCGCGGCGGCGCATGGCCTCCCGGCGGCGAGGCGCGCCCGCGCAGCCGGGGTTGAGGCGGCGGTGATCTCGCCCGTGTTCCCCAGCCGCAGCCCTTCAGCTGGACGCCCCATCGGCGCCCTGCGATTCCGCGTACTGGTGCGTGCGGCAGGTCTGCCGGTCTACGCCCTGGGTGGGGTGACGCCGCGCACCGCAAAGGCCCTCAAAGGCTGTGGCGCGATCGGACTTGCAGCTGTCGAGGCGCTGACGCGCGGCTAGAACTTGCCTGGCCTAGAACTTGAACGTCGTTTCCAGCCGCACGCGCGGATTTGGCGCCTGGGGCGTCGGGAGACGCTGCGAGTCGAGCGGAAGCGTCTGGTCGGGCGCGATGGTCACGCCGCCGCCGATGTGCAGTCTCGGGGTCACTTTGTAGAACAGGCCCGGCTCGATATCTCGCATGTCAGGCGTGCGGTCGGTCCGCGAGTCGACGCCGAGGCGAAGGCCCCAGCGGCCTTTCTTCGAATCCCATTCCAGCGTACGGCCTGGAGTGGTCGGAGCCGGAGCAGCGAAGTCGTTGGCGACGAGGAGGACTTGGGCGGGGGCCTGCGAGGCGGCCATTTCGGCATGCGCGCTCACGCCTGCGAGGCAGACGCATGCGGCTCCGAAAGCCCCGATGAGCTGTGCAGGCTTCATCACCTTGCTCGCTCGCTTACCCCCACGGCCTTAGCCGGCGTCCCTGCGGCATCATGGCTCTAACTGATGGATCGTAAACGCGCCGCAATGAGCCGCGTCAACAGCGCAATCCCCTGAATCGACACGCCTGCGGCTGATGGCCTCTGGCTGTGGCGCGTCCGCCACGCGATTGCCGTTTTGCGGTCTAATGCGAATGCTGTAGACGCATGGCCCCGCGGGCGCCCCGGGAGCGCGGCGAACCGCCGAATACGGAAATGGAGCCGATGATCAAGGTGAGTCAGCGCGGCCGTTGGATCCGCGGTTGCGCGACCGTCGTGGCTTGCGTCAGCGCCTTGGCGCTGTCGGCCTGCGGCGGCAAAGCGGAGCACGGATCACCCGGGAAGGCGCCGGCCGGCGCGATCGGCGTGAACAGCTATCTGTGGCGCGCGACCCTCGACACGCTGTCCTTCATGCCCCTGGCCTCGGCCGACCCCTATGGCGGGGTGGTGGTCACCGACTGGTACATCAACCCCGAGCGGCCGACCGAGCGGTTCAAGGTGACGGTCTACATTCTCGACACGCGCCTGCGCGCCGACGGCCTGGCGGTGAATGTCTACAAGGAAATCAGCAACGGCCAGGGCGGCTGGATTCCCTCGCCGGCGGCCGATCAGACCAGTTCGGACATCGAGAACGCGATCCTGACCAAGGCCCGGCAGCTTCGACTTTCGAACCTGAAGGGCTAACGCAGCTCAGCTGCGCTCTAGCTTCTCGTTCGGCGCGCTTTCTGCAGGCGAACCTGTTCCTGCTTCGCCGGAAAGCGCTCTAGCGGGCGCCCTGGTCGCTCGCGGCATGGTCATCGCAGCGGCGCCGCGCTAAGCCTCGGAGCCGCTATCCCCCCGGCGGCAAAAAGTGAAGAGCAGCGCAGGTATGGTCCGGTACAACCCCAAGTCGGTCGAGCCGAAGTGGCGCGCGGCCTGGGACGCGGCCGACGCCTTCCGCGCGGAGACCGGCGCGGACAAGCCAAAATACTATGTTCTGGAAATGTTCCCCTATCCGTCGGGGAACCTGCACGTCGGCCACGCCCGCAACTACGCCATGGGCGACGTGGTCGCCCGCTACAAGCGCGCGCGCGGGTTCAATGTCCTCCATCCGATGGGCTGGGACGCCTTCGGCCTGCCGGCCGAGAACGCGGCGCAGGAGCGCGGGGTCGACCCGGCGGCCTGGACCTGGGCCAACATCGACAGGATGCGGGCCGAGCTGAAGGCGCTGGGCCTGTCGATCGACTGGTCACGAGAGTTCGCCACTTGCGATCCGGCCTACTACGGACGGCAGCAGGCCTGGTTCCTGAAACTCCTGGAGCGAGGCCTTGTCTATCGCAAGGAAGGCGTTGTGAACTGGGACCCGGTCGACATGACCGTCCTGGCCAACGAGCAGGTGATCGACGGGCGCGGCTGGCGCTCTGGCGCGCCGGTCGAGCGCCGCAAGCTGACTCAATGGTTTGCGCGGATCACCGACTACGCCGACGACCTGCTCGAGGGCCTGGAATCGCTCGACCGGTGGCCGGAGAAAGTCCGGCTGATGCAGGAGAACTGGATCGGCAAGTCGCGCGGCCTGCGGATGGATTTCGCCTTTTCCACGCCGCAGCCTGAGCCATCCATCACCGTCTACACCACGCGCCCGGACACCCTTTTTGGCGCCAGCTTCGTCGCCGTTGCCCCCGACCACCCGCTGGCCGAACGGCTGGCGGCGTCGGATGAGCGGGTGCGCGACTTCGTCGCCCGTTGCCGGATGGGCGGCACCTCCGAGGCTGAGATCGAATCGGCGGAGAAGCTCGGCTGGGACACGGGACTCGAGGTGGTCCATCCCTTTGACTCCGATCGCCGCCTGCCGGTTTGGATCGCGAACTTCGTCCTCATGGAATACGGCACCGGCGCCATCTTCGGCTGCCCGGCGCACGACCAGCGCGACCTGGATTTTGCCCGCAAGTACAACCTGTCGGTGACGCCCGTCGTGCTGCCTCCAGGCGCCGATCCAGCGACGTTTCACGTGAAACAGGAGGCGTATGTCGGGCCCGGCCGGATCTTCAACTCCGCCTTCCTGGACGGGCTGGAGATCGAAGAGGCCAAGGCCGCGGCCATCGCCGAGATCGAGCGAATGGGTGCTGGCGTGGGGGCCACCATCTATCGCCTGCGCGACTGGGGCGTTTCCCGCCAGCGCGGCTGGGGCTGTCCCATTCCGATCGTCCATTGCCAGGCGTGCGGCATCGTGCCGGTTCCCGAGGACCAGTTGCCGGTGCGTCTACCCGAGGGGATGGACTTCACACGCCCGGGCAGCCCCATTGCGCGGGACGAGGCGTGGAAGAACGTCGCGTGTCCCAAGTGCGGCGGGCCGGCCCAGCGGGAAACCGACACCCTCGACACCTTCGTCGATTCTTCCTGGTACTTCGCGCGCTTCGCCAATCCGATGGCGGAAGCCCCCATCGATGGCGCGGCGGCGGACTACTGGATGCCGGTAGACCAGTACATCGGCGGGATCGAGCACGCCGTTCTCCACCTGCTCTACGCCCGCTTCGTCACCCGCGCCCTCGCGGACGAGGGAATGCTGAAGGTGAAGGAGCCGTTCGCAGGCTTGTTCACCCAGGGCATGGTGACCCACGAGACCTATCGCAGGCAGAACGGCGAATGGGTCGAGCCGGGCCTGGTCGAGATCGACACGGAAGGCTCCACGCGACGCGCCCGCATCGCCGAGACCGGCGAACCGCTGGTGATCGGCGACATCGAGAAGATGTCCAAGTCGAAGCGGAACGTGGTCGCTCCCGCCGACATCGCCGAAACCTACGGGGTCGACGCCGCGCGCCTGTTCGTCCTCTCCGACTCGCCGCCGGAACGCGACGTGCAGTGGACGGCGGCGGGTGTCGAAGGCGCCTGGCGTCTGGTCAACCGGATCTGGGCCGAATTCGATGCCCTCGACGAAGAGACGGGCTCCGGGGATGCGGCGGCTGACCTCGAACTTCGTCGGGCGACGCACAAGGCGATAAAGGCGGTGAGTGAGGCCATCGAAGGCTTCCGATTCAACAGCGCCGTCGCACGCCTGTACGAGTTCACGGCTACCGTCCGCGCCGCGCGCGCCGATGCGATCGTGTCCCGCGAAACTCGGCGGGAGGCGCTAAGCGCGCTCGCGCGCTTGGTCGCCCCCTACGCCCCGCACCTGGCCGAGGAGTGCTGGTCGCGGCTTGGAGAAGACGGCCTCGTCGCCACGGCCCCATGGCCGGTCTGGGATCCCGCACTCAGCGAGGATGAGGAGCGCACGCTTCCGGTGCAGATCAACGGCAAGCGCCGCGGCGAAGTTCGCGCGCCCGCCGGGGCCACGCCCGCCGAGGTGGAGCAGATTGTCATGCGCGACGACGAGATCCGTCGCCGTTTGGACGGACTCACGGTACGGAAAGTGATCGTGGTTCCCGATCGCATCGTAAACCTGGTTGCCGGATGACCCGGCGGGGGGCGCGCTTCGCTGGCGGCGCGGTCGCCACCTGCGTTCTGGCGTCAGCGCTGGGCGGGTGCGGATTCACGCCCATGTACGCGACGCCTGGCGTCAGTTCGGGCCTCGCCTCCATAGACGTGGACGCGCCACGCGGACGCTTGGGCTATCTGCTGCGCGAGGATCTCGATGACGCGCTGGGGCGCGACAAGTCCGCGCCGCCATCCTACCGCCTCGAATTGACCCTGGTTCAGAGCCGCGGGCCGCGAGGCCTGAACCGCTCGGATGTCGCCGAATACTACGACCTTGGAATGACGGTCCAGTACCGGCTGATTTCCATCGCCACCGGCAAGGTGGCCGCCAGCGGCGCGGTGACGACCCAGGTCAGCTACGACGACTCCGGCCAGGCCTACGCCGACATCGCCGCCGCTCAGGACGCCCAGAACCGGGTCGCCTCCGACGCCGCCCAGAGGATCCAGGTCCAACTCGCCTCCTGGATGCATCGGCAGGCGCAGGGCGGCTGATCCAAGGCGCAGCCGTGCTCCTCAATCGGCGCCCCGATCTCGAAAAGTTCCTCGCCTCGCCGGGCGCCGCCCGCGCTGCGGTGTTGCACGGTCGCGACCACGGCGTGGTGCGTGAGCGGGCCGACGCCCTCGCCAGAGCGACGACGGAGCGGCCGGACGATCCATTCGACGTCGCCCTCCTTACCGACGCGGACATCGTCTCGGAGGAAGGACGGCTCGAAGGCGAGCTGATGGCGGTGTCGATGGTTGGCGGGCGAAGGCTCGTCCGCCTGCGCCTGAGCGGAGATTCCGTTTCGGCCGAGCGCATCGCCGGCGAGGCCCTGGCCCGCCACCTGGCCGGAGAACTTAATCCGGAGGCCTTCCTGCTCGTGGAAGCGGGCCCGTTGCGCAACGACTCGGCCCTCGTCCGCGGCGGCAAGGACTCACTGCTATGCGGCGTGATCCCCTGCTACGAGGACGAACCCGGTGAGCTTGCCCGCATGGCCCGCGCCGCCCTCACGCAGGAGGGTCTCGCGCTGAGCGCCGACGCCTTGGAGGTGTTCGTCGGCCGCTTGCCGCATGATCGCGGGGTGGCGCGCCAGGAGATCGAGCGGCTGATCCTGTTCCTCGGTCCCGGCAGGCCCGGCCAGGCGAGTCTGGCGGATCTGACCCCGTTCTTCGGCGTCGAGCCCGAAGCCTCGCTTGGCGAAGCCGCCCTTCACGCCTTCGGAGGCCGGCTCGCCGCGGCCCAGACGCAGCTGCGGCTGGCGCAGCAGGAGGGGGAAGGGGGCGTCGCCGCCGTCCGCGCCATGTCCCTGCATCTTGGCCGCCTGCGCAAGGTGGGGACGGCCCGGGCCGGAGGCGCGAGTCCCCAGGCGGCGGTGAAGGCGGCCGGGATCTTCTGGAAAAACGAGCGCGAGGTCCTTCGCCAGGCCAACGCCTGGACCCTGGCCACTCTGGCGGGACCCCAGGCCGACATCCTCGCCGCCGAGATCGCCTGCAAGACAACAGGCTCTCCGGATCGCCTGCTGGCCGAGCGCCTCGCCTTCTCGATCGCCCACCAGGCCCGTCGCCTGGGCCTCTAACGGGCGCCCGAGCGGCGGCTTCCCCCTCAGTCGGCCCGCCTTCGTCGGACCGACAGCTCCCCCGTGAAGGGGAGCAGAGCGCTGAATATAAATGGAAACGCTCTCCTTCCCCTTCCGGGGCAGGCGGACCGGCGCGTAGCGGCCGGGTCGGATGGGGAAAGCGTTCGCCGCAACCTCAGTCCTGTATCTCCCGGCGGGCGCCGGCGATAAGCCGTCGGGCAATCTCGTCGAGTTGTTCGAGCGTGCGGTACTCGATCAGCACCTGACCTGACTCGCCGGAATGGCGGATCGAGACCACGAGACCCAGCGCCTCCGACAGATCGCTCTCCAAAGCGCGCGTATCGTCATCCTTGGACGGCGGCGCAACGGGACGGGAGGGTCGACCGGCGCGCTCCCGCGCCTGGCGCGCGAGGGCCTCCACCTGGCGCACGTTCAGCCCCCGCGCGACGATGGTGTCGGCCAGGGACTCGGCGTCCTGCAGGTCGAGCAGCGCCCTGGCGTGTCCCGCGGTAAGGCGGCCGGCCTCCACATGCGACTGCACCCCGGGCGGAAGTCGCGTGAGGCGGATGGTGTTGGCCACGTGGCTGCGGCTCTTGCCGACCACGCGGGCGATCTCGTCGGCGGTGCGACTGAACCGCTCGCTCATCAGCTGATAGCCCCGCGCCTCCTCCAGGGCGTTGAGGTCGGCGCGTTGGATGTTCTCGATCAGCGCCACCTCCATCACTTCGGCCGGGGTGAGGTCGCGCACCAGGGCGGGAATCGTGCGCAATCCCGCTTGCTGGGCCGCGCGCCAGCGACGCTCGCCAGCGATGATCTGGTGCTCGCCGGGCGCCTCGGGCAGGGGGCGAACCAGGATCGGTTGGATCACGCCGCGCTCGCGGATCGACTCCGCCAGTTCGTCGAGTTCCGGCTGGGAGAAGGCGCGCCTGGGCTGCTCAGGATTGGGTCGCACCAGCTCCAGGGGAAGCTCGACCACCCCGGCCTCGCGCCGCCGCTCTGGCGTCACGGCCGAATGCGCTTCTTCCAGAAGAGCCGAGAGACCTCGCCCCAGACCCCGGCGTTGCTCCGCCATTCTCACCCGCCTCTCGTCAACACTTACGCCCCCGGCCCCGATCTCAGGCGACCACCTGGGCGCGCTTCTTTTCCCGCGCAATCATTTCCCGCGCGAGGTCGAGATAGGCCCGGCTGCCGGCACACTGGAGATCGTAAATCAGCGCCGGCTTGCCATGCGAGGGGGCCTCGGAGACCCGCACGTTGCGCGGGATCATGGTCTCGTAGACTGCGTCCTTGAGATGGCCGCGCACGTCGTTGGCCACCTGGGAAGACAGGCTGTTGCGGCGATCGAACATGGTCAGCACCACGCCCTGGATCGCCAGTCTCGGATTTAGCGAAGCGCGCACCTGCTCGATCGTCCGCAGCAGCTGGCTGAGGCCCTCGAGAGCGAAAAACTCACACTGGAGCGGCACCAGCACCGCGTCCGCCGCCGCCAGAGCATTGACCGTCAGCAGATTGAGCGAAGGTGGGCAGTCGATCAGGACATAGTCCAGTGTGCCGGTCTCGAGCTGCTCGAGCGCGTCACGCAGGCGATAGGCCCGCCGGGGCTTGTGGCCGAGCTCCAGTTCGACCCCCGAAAGATCGGCGTCGGCCGGGACGAGCGAGAGGTTGGGGACGTCGGTGGCGACCATGACCTCCGACATCGCCGCGCCCTCGATGAGCACGTCATAAAGCGTCTTGCCACGCATCTGCGGGTGCAGACCCAGCCCTGTGGACGCATTGCCCTGGGGGTCATGATCGATGAGCAGGACCTTCTGACCGACCGCCGCCAGGGCCGTGCCCAGATTGATGGCGGTCGTGGTCTTTCCCACGCCGCCCTTCTGATTGGCGATGGCGAGGATCCGCACTCTAGCGTCTTGGGCCACGGGTGAGGTTCCTGATCGAGAGGAGGCGTCCGCGGGGGTCACTCAGGCTCGTCTCACACTTGGTCTCGAAGCGCCAGCGCCCCCGCGCCGCATCGATCTCCGCCTGGGCGTCCGCGCCTTTGAGGAAGAGACCGCGCGCTCCGAGCCCCATGAAGGGTGCGGCAAAATCGAGCAGCCGATCGAGCGGCGCGCACGCCCGCGCTGTCACCACCTCGACCTGCAGGTGGAAGTCTTCCGCGCGGCCGTGCCTGACCATCGCGGGCAGGTCGAGCCGATCGACCACGGACTGCAGGAACCGGCACCGCTTGGCCATGCTCTCCACCAGGTCCACCCGGGCTCCTTCCCGGCCCTTGAGCAGGATCGCCAGGACGAGACCCGGCAGTCCCGCGCCTGACCCAAGATCCGCCCACCGCACCGCCTCGCGCTCGAACCAGAGCAGTTGGGCGCTGTCGAGGAAGTGGCGGGTCCAGAACTGCGGCAAGGTCGCCGCGCCCACTAGATTCGTCTCCCGATTCGCGGCTTCGAGCATCCCTCGAAATGAATCGGCGTCGGCGGCTCGCGCCTCGTTCCAGTCCAGCGTTTCCCAGAAGCCGGACGGAAGCGCCGCGCCCTCAGGCGGCGCGACGACGGACATGGGCCAAGAGGGCCGTGAGGGCGCCGGGGGTCACGCCTTCGATGCGCGCGGCCTGGCCCAGCGTCGCAGGCGCCACAGCCGAGAGTTTTTCCTGGACCTCCGCGGAGAGGCCACCGAGGGCGCGGTAGTCGAGGTCAGCGGGCAGGGCGAGGTCCTCATCGCGACGGAAGAGGGCCACGTCCGCCTCCTGACGAGCCATGTAGCCATGGTAGGCTGCGTCGATCTCGACCTGCTCGCGGGCGAATGCCGGCCAGACGCCGATCTGCGGCCAGATCCGAGCCAGATCTTCGAAGCCGATCTCGGGGTGAGCGAGGAGTTGCAGCAGACTGCGAGGCTGGCCGTCCGCCGAAATCCGGAAGCCGGCGCGAGCCGCCTCCGCCGGGGAGAGCCGCAACTCCGCCGCCGCGGCCCGGGCGTCGGCGAGAGCCTTCGCCTTGCCGGACCAGGCGGCGCGGCGCTCGGGACCGACGCAACCCCACGCCTCGCCGATATCGGTCAGCCGCTGGTCGGCGTTGTCGGCCCGCAGCCGCAAACGATACTCCGCGCGGCTGGTGAACATCCGATAGGGCTCGGTGACCCCGCGGGTGACGAGGTCGTCGATGAGCACGCCGATGTAGGCCTCGTCCCTGCCGAGAACGACCGGATCTTGCCCACTCGCTTCGCGCGCGGCGTTGATCCCGCCCATCAGACCCTGAGCGGCGGCCTCCTCATAGCCGGTCGTCCCGTTGATCTGGCCGGCGAGATAGAGACCCGGCGCGCGCTTCACCGCCAGGGCGGGGGTGAGCTCGCGAGGATCCACGTAGTCGTATTCGATGGCGTAGCCGTAGCGCAGGACGTCGACCCGCTCGAGGCCAGGGATGGTGCGAAGGAACTTGTCCTGCGCCGCCTCGCCAAGAGAGGTGGAAATCCCGTTGGGATAGACCGTCGGATCGTCGAGGCCCTCGGGTTCGAGGAAGATCTGGTGGCCCGTCTTGTCGGCGAACCGGACCACCTTGTCCTCGATCGAGGGGCAATAACGTGGCCCACGGCCCGAGGTCCGGCCGCCATAGACCGCCGATTCCGCCAGATGCTCGGCGATGATCGCGTGCGTCGCCGGCGTCGTCGACGTGACACCGCAGGTGATCTGCGGGTTGCAGATCCGATCGGTGAGAAACGAGAAGGGAATCGGCGGATCGTCGCCCGGCTGGCTGGCGAGGCTCGCCCAGTCGATCGTCCGTCCATCCAGGCGCGCAGGCGTGCCGGTCTTCAGCCGGCCCATGGTCAGGCCAAGCCGGTAGAGCCGCTCCGCCAGCCCGATGGTCGGCGCCTCGCCGAACCGGCCTGCCGGCGTGCGTTCCGCGCCCCGCCAGATCACCCCCTTGAGGAAAGTGCCTGTCGTCAGGACGACCGCGCGCGCGAGATAGGCGCGCTCGCTCGCGCCCATGACTCCAACGATCCGTCCGCCATCCTCGATCAGGTCCTCGGCGGCGTCGGCGAGGATCTCGAGCCCCGCCTGGGCCTCCAGCGCCGAGCGCATGGCCGTCCGATAGAGGGCCCGGTCCATCTGCGCGCGAGGCCCGCGCACAGCCGCTCCTCGTGAGGCGTTGAGCATGCGGAACTGGATCCCCGCGGCGTCCGACACGCGGCCCATCAGCCCGTCGAGCGCGTCCACCTCCCGCACGAGGTGGCCCTTGCCGATCCCGCCAATCGCGGGATTGCACGACATCTCGCCGATGGTCTCCACCTTGTGCGTGAGCAGCAGGGTGCGCGCGCCCATCCGCGCCGAGGCCGCGGCGGCTTCGCATCCGGCGTGTCCGCCGCCAATGACGATGACATCCCAGGTGTCGGTCACGAGTTAGGCCCTGCGGGTCGGGGGAGGAACGGTTCGGGTCCGCGGGAGATAGGCTGCCGAGAGGCTGCGGTCGAGTCGGCACAAGTGTTTCACGTGAAACGCGATCATTTGCCGATGCAGAAGCTGGAAAAAACCTTGTCCAGCACGTCCTCCGCGCCGACTTCGCCGGTGATCCGTGAGAGCGCGCGGGAGGCCAGACGGACATCCTCAGCCGCCAATTCCGGCTCCTCGAGCATACCCAGAGCGCGATTAAGCGCGTCCCGGGCATCGGCCAGAGCCCGCGCGTGCCTGATTCTCGTTGCGGCTGGAAAGTCTACGGATTCCAGGGTGTTACGCGCCGCACGCAGCAACCACTCGCGTACGGTCTCCCCCCCATCCTCGCACAGCGTCACATGCACCGTCCGCAGGTCCGACCGGCTTGCAAATACCGCGGCCGCCTCCGCCGCCGCCCCGACAGGTCGATCCAACTTGTTCAGCACACACAGATCGCCCGGGCGGAGCAGGTCCGACCCGGCTTCCCAGCCGTCCGCCGCCGAGCCATCCACGACCCATAACCGAACGTCCGCATCCGCCGCCCAGGCCCGGGCGCGAGCGACGCCCTCGCGCTCCACAGGATCGTCCGTGTCGCGCAAGCCGGCCATATCCGCCAGCAACGCCCGGTAGCCGTCGAGCTCGATCGGAACTTCGATAACGTCGCGGGTGGTGCCGGGGATTTCGGTGACGATGGCCGCGGAACGGGCGGCGAGGGCGTTGAGGAGTGTGCTCTTGCCGGCGTTGGGCGCACCGATGATCGCCACGCGCCAGCCCTCGCGGATCGCCCGGCCGCGGCCAAGCTCCCCAACGGCGGCCGCAAGCTCCACGGCGAGGGACTCCATCCGGCCTCGGGCAAGGTCAACGCCAACATCGATGTCTTCATCGGGGAAATCGACTAGGGCCTCGAGTCGGGCGCGGATCTCGACCAAGCCTTCGCGCCATTCGCGCTGGCGGCCGGAGAGCTCCCCGTCAAGCTGGGCGAGGGCTTGGCGGGCCTGGGCTTTCGTCTCGGCGTCGACCAGGTCGCCAATGGCTTCGGCCTGAGCGAGGTCGAGCTTGCCGGCCTCGAACGCCCGGCGCGTGAATTCACCGGGCTCGGCCAGGCGAACGCCGGCCTGCGTCAGCCGATCGAGCACCGCCTGAATCACGAAGCGGCCGCCGTGGAGGTGGAGTTCGGCGCAGTCCTGGCCGGTGTAGCTGTGCGGGGCGGGGAACCAGAGGACGAGAGCGCGATCAAGCGCTTCTCCGTCGGCGCCGCGCAGGGTGCGAAGGACCGCTTGCCGGGGGCGGCCAGGCTTGATCCCAAGAGCAGCGAGGGCAGTGCGCGCGCCGGGTCCGCTCACGCGGATGACGGCGACGGCGGAGCGGCCCGGCGTAGTGGCCAGGGCCGCGATAGTAGAGGTCCCGGCGCTAGGGGCGCCAGGCCCCATCAGGTGTTCATCGATTGGAAGAAGTCGGCGTTGTTCTTCGCCTGCCGCAGCTTGTCGAGCAGGAACTCGATCGCGTCCTGCGGACCCATCGGGTTGAGGATCCGCCGCAGCACGAAGGTCTTTTGCAGCTGATCGCGCGGCGTGATGAGTTCTTCCTTGCGGGTGCCGGACTTGAGTACGTCGATCGCAGGATAGATCCGCTTGTCGGCGACCTTGCGGTCAAGGACGATTTCGGAGTTACCTGTGCCCTTGAACTCTTCGAAGATCACCTCGTCCATCCGGCTGCCGGTGTCGATCAGGGCGGTGGCGATGATCGTCAGCGAGCCGCCTTCCTCGATGTTACGCGCCGCGCCGAAGAAGCGCTTGGGCTTCTGCAGAGCGTTGGCGTCGACACCGCCGGTGAGCACCTTGCCGGAGGAGGGGACCGTCGTGTTGTAAGCGCGGCCAAGTCGGGTCACGGAGTCGAGAAGTATCACCACGTCCCGCTTGTGCTCGACCAGCCGCTTGGCCTTCTCGATCACCATCTCCGCCACCTGGACGTGGCGGATGGCCGGCTCGTCGAAGGTCGAGGAGATGACCTCGCCGCGCACTGTGCGCTGCATGTCGGTCACCTCTTCCGGACGCTCGTCGATCAAAAGCACGATCAAATAGCATTCGGGATGATTTGCGGTGATCGAATGGGCGATGTTCTGGAGCAGCACCGTCTTGCCCGTTCTTGGGGGCGATACGATGAGCGCGCGCTGACCCATGCCCAAGGGCGCTACGAGATCGATGACGCGGGCGGACTTATCCTTGATCGTCGGATTGTCGATTTCGAGCTTGAAGCGGCGCTCAGGATAAAGCGGCGTCAGATTGTCGAAATGAACCTTGTGCCTGATCGCCTCGGGATC
>JAFANN010000128.1 GCA_019232665.1 Caulobacteraceae bacterium
GCCCCATTCCGGACGCCGGCGTGTTGATCGCACCCGACTTTGGTCGATGCGGCTTTCCCCATCCGTCCGTCCGCCTTCGGCGGCCGGCCACCTTCCCCAGAAGGGGAAGGAGAGCGTTTTGTTGTCTTACGCCGGCGCGCGGCCGTAGCGGATTGCGGCGGCCGCCTTTGCCTTCTGGGCCTCGACTTCGCGGTCGCGCCGCGGCGCGCGGGTCTCGAGGGATTCCAGCAGGCGTCGGGCGGCGTCGGCGACTTCGTCGACTGCCGCGTCGAACGCCGGCGCATTGGCCTTCGAGGGTGCGGTGAAGCCGCTGATCTTGCGTACGAACTGCAGCGCCGCGGCGCGGATCTCCTCCTCCGCGGCCGGAGGGTCGAAGTTGAAGAGCGTCTTGATGCTCCGGCACATGCCAGCCTCCAGGGTTTGCTCCAGCGCGCGTTGACCGCTCACTCTCGCGCGCTCAAGACTTGCCTGCAAACAAGACCATAAAGGGGGAAGCACCACCATGAGATCACGGCACACACGCCGGGGCTTTCTGAGCGCGGCCAGCGCCGGACTTGCCGCAGCGTCCCCCCTATCGCGCGCACTCGCCCAGTCGACGGCCCCGGAGCTCGTGGCGATCAACGCCCGGGTCTGGACGGTCGACGACGGCCGGCCTCAAGCGCAGGCTTTCGCCGTGAAGAACGGGCGCTTCCTGGCCGTCGGATCCAACGAGGACGTCCGCAGTCTGGCCGGCAAGGGGACGGAGGTCTTCGACGCCAAGGGCATGACCATCACGCCCGGCTTCATCGACTGCCACAACCACGCGCCGGGCGAGACGCTGCTCTACGACGTGCTTGTCGGCAATCCCTATGAGGTCGAGTTCGTCACCATCGACAGCATTGTCGACAAGCTGCAGGCGCGCGCCGCGAAAACGCCGCCGGACACCTGGGTGGAGGGCTACTTCTTCGACGACACAAAGGTGAAGGACGGACGCCAGCTCGATGTCCACGACCTCGACCGCGTCTCCACCACCCAGCCGGTCGCCGTCCACCACCGCGGCGGCCACACCTCTTTCTATAACTCCCTCGCCCTGCAGATGGCTGGCGTCACCCGGCAGACGGCCAACCTGCCAAGCGGGACCTACGACCACTTCCCCGACGGCTCGCTCAACGGGCGCGTGACCGACCGCGCCCGTGTGGTGTTCGAAAAGGTGGGCAAGCACGTCACCTATTCGCCGGAGGAAACCGCCCGGCGCGAGCGCGAGGGCATGGCGCATATCTCCAAGATGTTCGTCCGCTATGGCCTGACCGGCGTCTGTCACCAGGGCGGTCCGCTGAACGCCATCGAGGCGATCCGGGGCGAAGGCCGCCTGCTGCACCGGGTCAACTACGAAGCCTATGACGACGTGCTGGAGGCGATGATCCGCTCAGGGATGACGACGGGCCTGGGCGATGAGTGGCTGCGCCTGGGCGCCACCGCCGAACACACCGCCGACGGCTCCTTTTCCGAGCGGACCATGGCGCTCAGCCAGCCTTATCCCGGTCGCACGGACGGCTATCGGGGCAATGTCACGGAGACGCAGGAGGAGCTCAACGAGTGGGCGCTGCGCGTTCACCGGGCAGGGATCCAGGCCAACTGCCACGCCAACGGCGACGTGGCGATCGACCACGTGCTCACCGCTTACGAGCGCGCGCAGGCGGCGCTGCCGACGAAAGACACGCGCTGGAAGATCACTCATTGCTCGGTGGTCACGCCAGCGCTGCTGGCGAGGATCAAGGCGCTCGGCGTCACACCGGCGGTCTTCTCCACCTACGCCTACTACAACTCGGACAAGTTCCACTTCTACGGCGAGCAGATGATGGAGCACACCATGCCCTATCGCTCCATGCTCGACGCCGGCGTCCCGGCCTGCGCCGGCTCCGACTTCAGCCCGGGCCCCTTCTCGCCGCTGATGGCGCTGCAGGCGATGGTCACGCGCAAGGGCTGGAACGGCGAGACCTGGGGCGCGAACCAGAGGATCACGGTCGACGAGGCGATCCGGGTGCACACCCTCAATGGCGCGTTCGACACGCGGGAGGAGACGATCAAGGGTTCGATCACGCCGGGCAAGCTGGCCGACTTCGTCGTCCTCGCCGACGATCCGCATACGGTCGATCCGTCGAAGATCAAGGATATCCAGATCGTTCGCACCGTGGTGGGCGGAAAGGTCTCGTATCAGGCGTAATCCCTGCCCTTGTGACTCGCAGGCCCCGCTGATAGCCGGCGACGCCCAAGCCGTGACGACCACAGGACCCTGATGGACCTTCGCCGACTCGTTCTGCCCGCCCTTGCCTGCGCGGCGCTCGCAGCCTGCCAGAGCGCTCAGCCTCCGGGACCGGACGGCGCCGCCTTCATGGCGAGCAATGCGCACGCCCCCAGCGTCGTCAGCTCGCAGGGTCTCGAATACAAGGTCCTGCAATCGGGCCCGGCGGACGGCGTGCATCCAACTCCCGAGGACGACGTCACGGTCGAGTACGAGGGCCGTCTGTTGAACGGGAAGGTGTTCGACGCCACTCCGGCTGGACAACCGGTCACCTTCCAGCTGGGAGGCCTGATCCCCGGCTGGATCGCAGCCCTGCAGCTGATGCGCCCGGGCGACGAATGGATGCTGTGGATCCCGCCCGACCTCGGTTACGGCGCCGAGGCCACGGGCCCGATCCCTGGCAACAGCGTGCTGGCCTTCCGCCTCAAGCTGGTGAGCGTCCAGCCTCACAGGGACTAGGTCTCTTCGTCAGTCCTAGTAACCTCGCGCCCGAAATAGCAGCGTGCGAAAGAGGCTTAGCCGCGTGCGGCGAAGCCGGCGGATGAGCAGGCCGGCGCGACGGCGTAGCCGGCGGACGTGCTCGAGATGCTTTTGCATGTCTTCGTCGCCGCCGCCCGGACCCGGCGCCGCCGCCATCTCGGCCAGGACTATGGCTCTGCCCTGGAGGTTGCGGATCCCGGCGTAGAAGCGGACGATCCGCAGCGCCGTGCGCCGGTCGAACAGGCCGATCGACGAGGCGTGGTTGTTGTACACGACCATGTCGCCCGACTGCAGCAGGACTTGGAGGACCTGGGCGCTGGTGACCTGGCCGGTCAGGACGCGCTCGGAGAAGGTGAATTCGTACTCAACGAGCCGCTGATGCAGGCCCCGGATCTCAGCGAGCATCGCAACCCGGTACGTCTGGCGCTCGAGCAGGCGCTGATTGGTCTGGCTGAGCCGCGAGGTGACATAGCTGACAACACCGCTGAGCCCGGCGGAGATGATGATCGTAATCGATAACGGCGTGGCCATACGTCCGCGACTCTCCTGGGCGGCCCTGGGTGAGCCGAACAAGGCGACGCAGGGACCGCCCCCAACGGGATGGTCAGCGCCGAACACCTGTCCGGTCAAGCCGCGGGGTCAGGCGACGCCGCCTGCGTCGCTTGCAGGCGGGATCGCCTCAGATCCCCCTCTCGCTGTCCCCCGACAGCAGACGCGGACAGAGCTGGCGGAATGAGAAGCTGTCCGCTCCCGCGAGGCGATCAAAACGGAGGACGACGTCGAAGCGGTCAGAGGGCCAGTGGGCCGGCACGAGCACCCCCGGCTCAACCGGGATCAGGGGCAGGATGCCTTCGCCGATCCGCTTGTGCTCCCAGCAGATCAGGGCGACGCCCGAGAGCTTCAGGATCTCGTCCATCAGCCTGTCTTCCTCGCCCTGCGCGAACGACAGATCGATCTCCATTCCGAGCCGCGTCGAGAGAGGCAGGAGCGTGTCGGACGCCCTTTGGCTTGAGGAGCCTTCGGGCCTGCACGCGAAAAGAGCGGACGGCGCCGGATAATCGCGTCCACCCAAGCCCGAGCCAAACAAGGCGGCCCAGGCGCCCGCGCGCTCCCAACCGCGAATGACCAGGGACTTTTCGTTCGCCTCACCCTTCTCCGTCAGCCCGGGTCCGGGCCATTCCTGTCCAGGCTTCTCCGCATGGCGGATAATCATCAGAGTCAGCGCGCCGGCCATCGACGTCCCCTACTCCGGCGCTCGCGCCAGCAGGGCGTTGACGCGGATGAGCGGCGGATGGGCGTGCTCCGGATCCGGGAGAGCGGCGAGAGCGAAGGAGTCGATCGCCCCGGGGCGGAAGATGCAGCAGAGGGTCGAGCCGCCGTATTGGAAGTAGCCCAGCTCCTGGCCCTTCTCGACCCTCGCGCCGGGCTTGATCTCTTCATCGATGACGCATGACGAGATCTCGCCCATGCCGATCGGCATGACGACCATCTCACCGATCGCCGGATCGTCGGCGCGGATGTGGATGATGGCGCGGGCGGCCACCTGGGCCAGATAGGCCTGCGAGTTGTTGGGCCCGGCGGGGTCCTCTCCCTCACTCTCGGATTCAGAGAAATAGGTCCCTTCGACGAGACGGGTCTCCAAGATCGTCCCGCCGACCGGACTGTGCCAGCGGTGGTAGTTGAAGGCGGAGAGGAAGGCCTGCCACACGACGCCGCCGACGAAATGATCCACGGCCGGCTGTCCTGCGAGCATGTCACGCAGGGAATAGGGCTGCCCCTTGATCCAGAACTCCGCCTCGCGGCGAACGTCGCGGGCGATGCGGTAGGGCGTCGCCTCGCAGGGACTGACGATCGCCTTGGGATCGTCAGGCGAGGCGACCGGACGGGCGTCGGGCTTGAAGCGGCGGGTGAAGAAGTCGTTCCACGACGAAAAACCCCAATGCGGGTCCTTCGGATCGTATTCGAACTCGTCAATGCCGACGCGTTCGCGAGCCCGCTTGCTTTTCCAGCCTCGCGCCGAAGTGTTGAGGACGTGGAGCGAGGCCTCGCCGGTCAGGTACTCGCACCACTGCGCCATGATCGCCTTCAGCGCGACGTTGATCGGCGGATAGCGGAACGCCGCGAAGCCGGCGGGCGTCCCCATGGACCAGTCGAAGATCGCGTTGAGCGGACAGCCGACCATGTCGTCGTCTTCGAACTCTGGAGCATAGGTCAGCACCGAGTTGATGAGCACGAGCATCTGTTCCACCGACTTGAGGTGGTGCGCGCGGTAGCGGGAGGTCCGTGGGACCTGGGCGACCATCTCGTGCATGTACATCCGCACGACCGGGTCGTTTTCGATGAGATCGGCGAAGGCGCGGACGGAGGAATGGTACGGCTCATCCCTGGTCTCGGCGCGGGCGCGGAAGCGGTGCAGCCACGCCTCGAGGACGTCCGGTTCCTGTGGCAGCCAGCGCCCCGCTCGGAAGGTTGATTTCCTCAACGACATCCCTCCCCTGCGCCGGTTTGAAGCCTTCGCCAGAGACTACGACGAGCTAAGCGTTTGTGCGCTGGGTTCGTTCGTTCGCGGAAATATAGACGAGGCTTCACTTTCAGGCGCGCCAGCGCTGCCTTCGTCAGCAGTGCGACAGCCGCGTGTCCGCCTGTGTCCGCCCTTCGCCCTGGAGATCGGCGGCTTCGAGGAAGGCGAGCACCTCGTCCGGATCGTCCGACAGCAGAAGGGCCTGGATGAACCCGCCGTCGCGCGCGAGCTTCTCCACAAGCGGATAAACCGGTTTGGAATGGGCGCCGCGGGGCCGAGCCTTCGGATCGAACCGCGCCGGGTCCCAGAAGTCGCGACCGACGAAGACCATCGGCGTCGGTGTCTCCCCTCGGCGAAGGTAGTAGTTGAGGTTGAGGTTCTGGAAGACCTCCTGGACCGTGCCTGCCTCGCCTGGCGCGAAGACCAGTCCGCCAGTCGCGACGCTGACCAGGCCGTCCTCCCGCACCGAATTGTAGAAGTACTTGCCGACGTGGGTCGTGAAGATGTTCGGCGGCTCCTTGCCGTAGTGCCAGGTCGGGATGCCGAGATTACGGCTCTCGGGCCGGGGCTCTCCGCGCCAGTCTCCCGCCAGGAGGTCCGCCCGCACGGCGCACGCCGCCGCGAGCCAGGCGCCCGGGTCAGCGCTGTAGGATGGCGATCGGCACAGAGCCTCGTAGGCAAGGTCGAGGTGATCGTTCTCATAAGGCGCCATGAAGGCTCCAAAGTTCGCCGCCTCCATCAGGCCTGGGCCGCCTCCAGTGACGATCTGCAGCCCCCGTCGGCGCAGCGCCCTCGCCAGGCGCGCCACCTCGAGAAAGGCGGGATCGTCGCGGGAGGCTTCATGGCCGCCCATCACCCCGACGACCTTGAAGGGCAGCTCCTTCAGATGGGCGTTGATCTCGTGCTCGATCGTTGCGTCGTGGATGCGCGCGGCGATCGCCTCGGGCGTAGAAAGCTGGCGCGGGCGATCGGTCTCTGGGTCTGTGAACCATCGCCACGCCTGATGGTCGTAGGTCGCCGCCCAGGACGACGGATCGGCCGGATCGAAACCCTCGTACAGGTCGCCGACCGAGTAGAGCCGCGTCGGACGCAACCTGAATGGGATCTCGGCCCGGCTGGGAAAATCCTCGATCCAGGTTTCGATCGGGCTTTGTGACATTCGCCGATTCGGCTCCGCGCAAACTGTAGCCCCGTCAAAACCTCGACCGGCTCTCCAACGCAATCCGTTGCACGGTCAGGCCTGGGCCTTCGCCGCCTTGGAGCTCTTCTTGACCAGCCGGACGGCGTCGGAAGCGTCGCCCAGACGTAAAACCTTGAACTCCTTACCCTCCAACCTCTCCTTGTTCATCCAGAAGTCGCCGAGATGCGCCAGGAACGTTCGGGGCAGGTCCTCCGGCGCCCGGACATCGGCATAGATGTGGGAAAAAGAAGCGACGGCGAGCAGGCGATCGTTGCGCTCGCTCCGACCGTGCTCGGTCTCTTCCGCCTCGACGACGCCAATGAGCCGGACGTCGATCAGAGCGCCGACGCAAGCCGGCTCGTCCATCAGCACCATGACGTCGGCCGGGTCGCCGTCGTCGGCGAGGGTCGAGGGGATGAAACCGTAGTCCAGGGGAAAGCTCATGCCGTCCGGAAGCACCGCCTTGAGCTTGAACAGGCCCGTGTGAGGGTCGTAGTCGAATTTGCTGCGCCGTCCCTTGGGCGTCTCGATGATCGCCCGGCAAACCCCCGTCTTCTCATCGAGCTTATGGGAGAGGCGCGTGAGATCGCCCATGGTCACTCCTTTCCTCTCAAGCCGATCGACCGTGGCCCAGCGCATGGCCGGCCACCCCGCTGCGTCCACGGCGGGACAGCGGCCATACGAACCAGATGGCCGCAATCGCAACGGCGGCGGCCAGAGCCCCGCCGAGGGCGAGCCCGGTCTGACCGGTGACGATCTCGATCGCCACGAACAGGTCCGCGGCAAAGGCCGCCGCGAGGGCTGCGAGCGCCCCGAGGATCATGCGCACCGTCAGGCGACGAAGACGCTCGGTCTCCTGGCCGTTCTCCGCCAGCCGATGGAAGGGCGCCGGCGTCATGAGCAGCACCATGCTGACGATCAGCGCGGCCAGGGCGACGCCGTGACCGATCCGGCCGGGCGTCGACAGATGGGCGTACCCCTCGGTCAGATAGCCGATGAACTGGAACCCGAGCAGCGCCTGGGCGCCAGGCAGGACGATGCGCGTCTCGGTCATGAGGTCCTTGATTTCATCTTTCAAGGACGTGTCCGGGGGCGCCTGACGAGGGAGCTCCCCGCCAGGCGGATCTGCGCGACTTCGCATCGCGATCAACTCCATTCCGTACCAGAGGAAGACGGCGCCCAGGACCACGACGACCGCGGCAAGGCCGGCCGGCGCCCACCCGATCGCCATGCCGGGACCGATGAGGACATTGAGCCCCACGCCGACGGTGAAGGGGGCGAGACTTATCGGGATCAGGGCTCGAAGGGCCGCCCTCTGCCCCTCTGTGCTCTCCCCCCGTTCTGAAAGCTGGTGGAAACTCGCGGGCGCGATCATCAGCACGATCGCCGCCAGGATGAGGATAAAGCCCCAGAGTTGGAGTTCCTGACCCAGCGGAGACAGCTTTGGGAAACCAGACTGGAACATGGCCTCGTACTGGAAACCCATCAGGATCTGACCGCCCAGCACCGTCGTACGGGTCTCGCTCAGTCCCTGCTGGACCTGATCGCGGATTTCCTGCTGCTCCCGCTGACGCGCCATGCCGCGCCAACGGCCGCAAACGGCGGCGGTTCCTCAGGGCGACTTGATCCGTCCTCGGACGAGGTTGCGCGCGCCCGTCAACCGGCCGTCTTCGACTCTGCTGTCTCTGGTGGACCGCTCGCCGACTCATCGGCCGGAGGCGTCGGCAGCTCGGTCCCCAGCCCCAGCTGCCGGTAGTTGAACAGGGCGTTGTAGAGCATCCGGTACTCGCCGAAGGTCTGGTCGCGATAGATCGGGTTGGTGGCGAACATCAGGATCCGCCCCTCGCCCAGCGGCTGGTCGATGATCGCCGGGCGGTGTTTCACCTCCTCCGGAGTGGTCATCAGGCCGCTCAGCACGCCGGCCTTACCGCCCGGGAACTCCATCAGCACCTCGTCACGGCTCGTCTCCGGGACGGCGAACAGCGTGTTCGTCGCCCAGCGGACCGGGAAGCTGGACTGGTCGTAGCCATAGAAGACGGGATTGCCCGGCTTGGTGATCTTTGCCTCGACGATCGGGCCAGGCGCGTAGAAGTCCTTGGAGGCCGGCGCAGCCTGGACGTCAGGCGCGATACCGAAGTCCGCGGGCACGGCGCTGGAGTCGCCTAGCGTGATGAGGACGCCGCCCTCCTCGACGAACTGGCGCAGCGCCTCCAGGCCCTCGAGGCCCATACCGCCGCGGATGTCCGGCGAAGAGCCATAGTCGCCCAGGAAGCGGAAGCGGGCGGTTTTCTCGTACGGCAGGGGCTTGCCGCGCATGGGGATGTCCCACACCAGCGCGCGGGAGGTGCGCCCCTGGCTGGGGACGACGATCACGTCGTAGCGGGCGCGAAGCCGACCCTTCCGGACGTCGTCCTTGAAGATCAGGCTGTATGGCGTCCCGTACTGGTCGAACGCATATCGGACCCAGCCGACGTTCTGGGTCGCCCCCCAGGTGCTGTAGACCGCCACGCGCGGCGAAGCCGCTTCATGCGTGGGGATCGTCGGCTGCGCCGCCAGGGCCACCGCCGTCAGGCCGAGCGGGACCACCTCGTCCTTGATCTTCCCATAGGCGGATCCATCGATGATGAACGACCCCGCCGGGATCGTCTTTCCACCTGATGTGAAGGCCTGCTCGGCGATCCGGATCGGCGTGTCCTTCAGGCGATAGCGTAGGCGAGCCAGCTCGATCGAGCCATGGTCGAGCACCGCGTAGGCCGCCGCGCCAAGCGGGTCGATGGCGCCCGTCGGCTCGTCTCGCTCGATCAGGGGCGCGGGGGCGGCCAGGGCCTTCGGATCCTTGATCGTCACGACCTTGACGTGGGCCATCATGCCCATGGTCCAGGCAGAGTCGTCGTAGGTCTTGAGCTTCGGGTCGGGGAAATCCTGCTTCTGCAGCAGGACCTTGGCGAGGCGGCCATAAGGTTGGTCGAGCTTCACCAGAAACGAGCCCGCCGGAAAGGTCCCTTCAGCCAGCTTCAACGGGGCGTCGGTGCGACCGACCTCGATCCCCTGCATGCGCAGGATGTTCACCAACAGGGCGGCGCGGGTCATGTCGGCCTGGTCGCCAGGGATGACGAAGGCGTAGGGGGCTTTCGTGCGGCCCGCCTCGAGAGAGTCGAGGTTCTTCTTGTAGAAGTTCTCGAGGATCTGGTCGGGGAACTGCGAGGTCAGCTGGAGCGCGGTCAGCGCCGCCGTCTCCATGTAGTTGGTGTTGTCCCGCATTGACCATTCGACAGTCTTGTACGGCGGATTGGGCCGGAACCATTCGCGCTTGGTCTGGTCGAAGGCGTGCAGATCCTGGCCCGGGCCTTCCACCGGCTTGACGTGCCGGATTTCCGTAGTCGCCCCGCCATTGCCGAAGGTCTCGTAGAACCTGATCAGCCCGTTGTGGTTGGAGGACATGAAGGCGACGTAGCCGGGCGACCAGGCGTCGACGTAGCCGAAGTTCCAGACGCCGGGCATGCCCATCTTGGTCAGCTGAGCCATCTCGAAGTCGGCGAACCAGGGCAGCTCGGCATAAAGGATCGGGTCGAGATCGGGGTTTTGCGGCGGCTGACCGCTGAAGGCGTAGAGGAATGGCACCGACTCGTGCAGGTCGTGCATGACCTGAGGCCGCCAATCCAGGTACCACTTCAGAAGGTTCCGGGCGCTATATCCACTGTAGTTGATGTCACGATTGTCGTCATGGAAGATGTACTTGCCCCAGTATGGCGCGCCGGGAACCGGGTCGAGGTCATTGGTGTCGTCGATCTTGTTCGCGTAGTACCAGTCCGTATAGCGGTCGCGCCCGTCGGGATCGGTGGCAGGGTTGATGGCGACGATGACGTTGTCACGGATCCTCTGGATCAGCGGCGAGTCCTCCGTCACCAGCCTGTAGGCCAGTTCCATCAACATCTCCGGCGGCCCGGTTTCGGCGCTGTGGAGGCCGCCGAGGAAGACGTACATCGGCTTCGTCGTGGCGATCAGGGCCTTGGCCTCGTCGGGCGAGAGCCCGCGCGGATCGCCCAGCCGAACGAGATTGCGTCGGTTCTGATCGAGGTTGGCGATGTTGGCTTCCGAGGAGATCACCACCATCACCGTCGGGCGCCCCTCCTCGGTCTTGCCCGTCTCGATGATCTTCACGCGCGGCGAGGCCGCGGCCAGAGCGCGGTAGTACTTCAGGATGTCGGCGTAGTGGTCGAGCACCCGAGGCGCCCCGACGTCGTGACCCAGCACGTCCCGCGGCGAGGCGACCGAGCCGCGCGCGGGCAGATGGTCCACCAGCGGACTCGAGAACTCCGGCCGTGTCGTCCACGCCTTCTGGTGCTCGGCGAAGGTGGGATCCATCGCCTGCGCCGAAGCGAGCGCGGGCGCGAAGATTGCGGCGGCGAGGCCGAGTCGGAAAAAGGCGTGCATGGCGTCTTTTTTTCACCCCCGGCGACGCTTGGAAACCGGGGAAGGCCGCCCGGTTTCGCACGGGCGATGATTCAGTTCCGAAATCGCATCATTAAATACATGTAAGATTTCTCAACCGACAATCGCGCCTCATTTGGGGAACAGTCGCCGTCTTGCGGTCAAACATTGAAATTTTGGTTCGACAATTAAGGTCTGAATTGGGTGACATCTGCGGCACAAATACCACACTGACTGGCGGACACATCTTCGACACTCAACTATTCTGCTTCGAAATCCAAACGTGATCGTTGGAGGCGACCAGGAACCGCGAGGCGACACCTGGTGGGGCGTCCTCAAGGCGTACGCGACTTCGATCGAGGGGGAGCGTCGTCGAACTGAACATGGAGTTCGAAGCGTGAAGATTCGTAGCTTTTGCCTGACCTCGGCCATCGCCGCCGCGGCCGCGCTCGCCGCGGCGCCAGCTCTTGCCCAGGACAACGACGTTGGGACTTGGTCCGGCCCCTACGCCGGCCTGAACCTCGGCTACGGCGGCGGCAATTTCAAATACCCCTACTCAGGCACCACCGACGCCGCGGGGACGAACCCCGTCAGTGGCCATTTCCGCCAGGATTCCAGCGGCGTGCTGGGCGGCGTCACGCTCGGCTACAACTATGAGACGCGCGACGGCTTCGTGGCCGGTCTGGAGACAGACATCGACGCCTCCGACCTGAGCGGAAAGACCGGTTTCGCGGAATTCCCTGGAACAGGCACGTCCTACGACGGCGACTTCAGTTCCCGCATCAACTACCTCGGCACGGTCCGCGCGCGCGTCGGTCACGCGATGCTCAACAATCGGATCGTCCCTTATGTGACCGGCGGCTTCGCCTATGGCGGCGTCCGGACGGCGAGCAACTGGAACTGTTCGGCCTGTTTCAACGGGGGCCCGGGCAACGCCTCGTTCGTTTCGCCCAACCAGATGCAGACCGGCTGGACGGTCGGCGGCGGGGCCGAATACGCCCTCAACCGCCACCTCTCGATGAAGGTGGAGTATCTCTACGTGAACCTGGGCGACTCCACCTTGAACGGGACGGGCGGCACGATCGGTGGCCCGGGCTTCAACCTCTACAACGCCAGCGTGGACGAGAAGGCGACGGCGAACGTCGTCCGCGTCGGCCTGAACTGGCGCTTCTGACCTGCAGGACCCTCCCCCACGGTCGTCGTGGGGGAGGACTCCCCTGGCTAAGAGCGCGTTCCACAAAAGTGGGAAGTGGTTTTGCGATGCGAACGCGACCGCCAGCGACCGGCGACGGTCATGCTAGCGTCGACAGGCGTCAGCTTCCAGGCGTGCTATCACCGGCGGCAATCGACCCCATTGCGGACCTCACGTAAACGAAGCGCAATGGCTTGAGGGGTGTCGCGGGCTAGGCCTATCGTCCCCCGCATGTCCGCCGGCCTGCCCGTCAACTTCCGACCGGACGCTTTCGCCGGGACCGTCGAGGATTACATCCTCCATAGGCCGCCGTACGACACGCTTATGCTGCTTGACATGTTGGACCGCGCCGCGCTCCCCACCAAAGGTGCGCGACTGATTGACCTCGCCTGTGGCCCGGGGAGGCTTACGTTTGCCATCGCCGAGCGCTTCGCCGACGGAGTGGCGATCGACCTAGACCCGGAGATGATCGCGGCGGCTCGCCGGGCGGCGGAGGCGCGCGGCGTGCGCCATATTCGCTGGGTCGTCGGCCGCGCCGAAGACCTAAAAGCGCCTGCGGGCGCCTTCGATCTCGTCACCGCCGCCTCGGCCTTCCACCGCTTCGACCAGCCGCACGTCGCGGCGATAGCCTATCGCTGGCTGAAGCCCGGCGGTGCGTTTGTCACGGTCGGCGAGGTACCCGCGGGAGGGGAGCCCGCCAACTGGCGTCAAGCGATCACCGACCTTGTCTGGGCCTACGTTGGCGAACCCGCACAAGGGCTGCAGGGGGCGCCGAACCCCACGCCGGCAGAGGGCCTCGCCCATGAAGAGCAGGTGCTGCGCCGCGCAGGATTCGATCCCGTTGAAAGCCGGTCGTTCGAGAAGTCGTACGTCTGGAATCTGGAGAGCCTGCTGGGCTACCTGCGCTCCACGTCCTTTGCATCTCGCGCCGCGCTGGGCGAGCGCCACGACGCGTTCGAGGCCGACCTGACCGCCTCACTTTTGGCCTACGACAGCTCCGGCCACTTCCCCGAAATCATCGCTAACGGCTACACCATAGCGAGGAAGCCGTCTTCGGTCGGTTGAGAGGAGGACGGTCCGCCTCGGGACGCTGGCGCCGTCACTCCTCGACGCAGCGGCTTGCCCGCTTCCCCCCGTCGCACCCCAGATGCGTCCGTTTTTCGGTGATCCAGCCGCTAGGTGTGTTTGCCACCGAATGACGGAACGCGCTCAATTTCTTGAATCTAGAGCACGGTGGTCCCATTCAGGCGGTTCCGCCTGAATGGGACGTGCTCTAGGCGATCACCCTCGCCTCGGCCTCGCCTTCGACAATCCGGCCCACGACCCGGGCGCCGTCGAAGCCCTGCGCCTTGGCAAGGGCGAGCACCCTATCGACCTCTTCGGGCGACACCGCGATCAGCAGGCCTCCGCTGGTCTGGGGATCGGTGAGCAGGTCTTTCCGCCACGGAGCGAGCCCCTCCGGCAACCGGACCTCGGCGCCGTAGCTTTCCCAGTTGCGCCCCGAAGCGCCGGTGCGGACGCCGGCTCGAGCGAGTTCCTCAGCCCCCTC
>JAFANN010000158.1 GCA_019232665.1 Caulobacteraceae bacterium
TGGTGACCCCGTACGTCCCGACCGGGCGGTAGAGCGAGGCTCGTCTTCCGGTCCGCCGGCTGCCGAGAATTAATCCGACCAACCACCCCCTTTAAATTCGTCATCGCCGGCCGTCAGTGGCGGCGACCCGTGGTCGCTCTCAATAGGCGCGGGCATTGATCTCGCCGGGCCGCGCGGTCACGCGAGGCTGGTCGGGACCCGCAGTCGTTCCGTCCGTCTTGGCCGCGCCAAGAACGCGGCATTGCCAAGTACTCGCCTAGCCTAGCCATGGGTGGCCGGCACTTCGGCCGGCCATGACGGAATTTAGGGGGGCAAGGACTGAAAACTTCAGAGCCTCTCCCGCAGGCGGACCAAAGATAAAGGGCGCGTCGCGCGATCCCGGGCGACTTCCCTGACGCCTCCCTGTGTGCCTTTCTTCCACGCGGCATAGGGAGACGAAGTCGATGATCGAGCAGGTGATCGAGTCCCACCAGCGGGACCTGGGGGGCTTCACCGTGCAGCGGGTGCTCCCGCAGGCGGCGAGGCGGATGATCGGGCCGTTCGTCTTCCTGGACCACATGGGCCCGACGCCCTTCGAGCGCGGCTTCTCGAAGTCGGCGGACGTGCGCCCGCACCCGCACATCGGGCTTTCGACCGTGACCTACCTGTTCGAGGGCGAGATCACCCATCGCGACAGTGTCGGCTCCGAGATCGAGATCCAGCCGGGCGAGGTGAACTGGATGACCGCCGGCCGCGGTATCACTCATTCCGAGCGCTTCGACAGTCTGCGGCTCGTCGGGGGGACGATGCACGGCATCCAGGCGTGGGTCGCCCTGCCGATCGAGGATGAGGAGACCGATCCAAGCTTCGCCCACCACGGGGCGGAGGACCTGCCGACGCTGGAGGAGGGGAAGCTGTGGGCTCGCCTCGTCGCCGGCGAGGCATTCCATGCCAAGGCGCGCGTGAAGACCCACTCGCCGATGTTCTACGTGCACTGGCGGCTGAAGTCGGGCGGGCGCGCCCAGCTCAATCCGGAATATCCGGAACGGGCGGCCTTCGTCGCAGCGGGCGAGGTGGAGCTGGATGGCCGGACCTTCCGCGAGGGCCAGATGCTGATCCTCGAAGCGGGCAAGCCGGCCCTCTTCACCGCCACCGCGGACAGCGAGGTGATGCTGCTGGGCGGCGAACCGATCGGCCCGCGCTTCATCGAGTGGAACTTCGTCTCGTCGTCACGCGAGCGGATCGAGCAGGCGAAGGCCGACTGGCGGGCCGGCCGGATGAAGCTGCCCGACGCCGACCATGACGAGTTCATCGCCCTCCCCGGCGACCCGCCGCCTGCGCCGCCCCCAATGTCCTGACGCCACTCGGAACGCCTCGACGGTCAGTGAGGCTTTTTATCCTCGGGTCGACCCTCTGGCGCTGGGTGCGCCTCCGGACGAGCGGCGGGCGCAGCATGTGGCTCCGGTCGAGGCGCAGGCGCGGGACGCGCCTCTGGGCGGGGAGGCGGGGGCGCCGCATGGGCTTCTGGACGAGGCGCAGCTGCATGCATCTCCGTCCTGGCTGGAGGAGCAGCATGATAGGCCATCTGAGGAGCAGCGCGGGTCTCCGGACGCGGAGCTGGCGCTGGTCGCGTCTCGGGCCTTGCCGCGGCTTCGCGAGTCGGAGCGGGCGCTGGGCGCGCCTCAGGGCGAGGCGGGGCGGCCCTCTGAGCCTCTCGCGTGGGAGCGGGGGCGGGTCGAGCCTCTCGACCAGGGGCGGCTACCTGAGCCTCTCGGGTGGGAGCGGGCGTTGGCCGGGCCTCAGGCCGTCCGGGGGCAGCGCCCCTGTTTTCGGGCTGCGGAGCGCCGTGACCGGCTGCAGCCATGCGGCTCTCGCGCGTCGTGGCGGGGGCCGGAGCTGGCGTGGCGCCCCGGGCCGCCGTTTCCGGAACGGGCGCGCCATGCGGCCCCGCCGCGACCGTCGGTCCGGCTGGAGTCCTGCCGTTAGGCGTGGCTTGGCGCGGCGGCTGGCGCGAGACCTGGATCTTCGCCGGCGGGGTGTAGTGCGGCGCGGCGCGGACTTGCGTCACGGCCCCGGGCCCATGGAAGGCGCCGGGCTTCGCTGTCGCGACGACGGCGGGCCTGCCCTTGTTCACGCTGGCGCGCAGGGTGGGATCGCGCTGCGCCTGGACCACCTGTTGGCGCTGGCCAGCTGTGGGCGCAACGTGGTTAGCGCGGGCGGCGGAGATCTGCTCGGGCGTGGGCGCGACACGTAGTCCACCGGGCCCGCCCGAATAACTCGTGCGATTGTTCGTCCAGTTCTGGACATTTTGTCGATAGACGTAGGTGTTGGGGATGCCGCCTACGTTGTTGACGGCGCCGTTGTAGTTGAAACGACCGTTATTCCACCGGCCTCCGTAGTAACCGCGGCCGTTGTAACCCCAGCCATAGTCCACGCCGCCGTAATAGCCGACGGTCGGACCCCAATATCCCCCATACCAGGCGTATGCGCCGGCGACGAAGGCCCAGTAACCGGGGGTCCAGTACAGGCCAGGGTTCGGGGGTTCGACCCACGTGCCCGGCACCCAATAATAGTCGTCGTCGTAGTTGCTCCAGGCCCAGTATCCGGGAGTCCAATAGTAACCCGGTCCCGGGATTGGGGGCTGGTCGTACTCTGGAATCGGCGGCGGCGGCTGATCAACATAGTAGCCGGCGTTCTGGTAGTAGCCGCCTTCTCCGTCACTTGGAGCGACGTACCCACCGCCCTCGGAATAGCCTCCCCCTTCGGGATAGGCGCCACCCTCGTTTGGAGCGTAACCCCCGCCCTGGGCGTAGCGTTCTCCCCGGCCGCGCCGTCGTCCCTCGGGGTAGCCCTCGCCCTGCGCGTAACCTGCGGCCGTGGGGGCAGCGGCTGCAGGAGCGGCCTGAGCAGGTTCGCCAGTCGGCGCGTAGCCGTTGGGGTCTGAACCGTTGTCTGGCGCAGCGGACGCTTCGCTTTGGGCGCCGTTCGCCGCGTTGCCGGATTTGTTGCAGCCCTGAAGGGCTGCAAGGGCTAGCAATCCGCCCGCGGCGATCGCCGAGGTGCGGAGGAGGCGGTTGCGTGTCATCCCGCCATAACTCCAATCAAGCCTTGCCGTTCCCGTGGCGGGAGCAACTTGGCCCTACGAGCGCGGCGAAAGGATGTCGTCGAGACTCGACCGCGCTCCTGTCTTCTCCAGGTGGGGGTAACGCAGTCCCCCCCGATATTCGATCCGGACTGTACGAACCTCGTCTTTATCCTGGACCACCAGGTCGATTGGCGCGCCGCTCATGGCGTCCTTGATCGCCCGCTTGAGGGCGTCAAGGCTGAAGACGTCGCCATCGACGGCCAGGATCTTCGTGTCGGCGGTGAGGCCGGCCTTGAAGGCGGGGCTGTCCCATATGACCTGGGTGATGTCGCCGTTGTCCCGGGTCGAGAGCGTCAGTCCGATCGAGAAGTCGAAGTCGGCCATTTTGCGGTCCGCCTCGGCGCTCTTGAGGTAGGGCGATTCAACGTCGGTGTAGACGAGCTTGTATCCCCCGCGAGTCAGACCATCCAACGGCGCGCCCGGCCCGTGACCGTTCAACCTCTCACGCAGGAAGCTCGCCCAGTCGTACGGCTGCACCGCGTTCAGCGCGGCGACCACGTCATCGAACGTATACGGATTGGTGACGAAGCTGCCGTTGTCGACGCCGAAGAACTTTGCCGCGAAATCGTCCAGCGAGCGCCGGCCGCCCGACAGCTGACGGATCAGGGTGTCCGCGTCGAGCCAGACGAGCTGTCCTTCGGAATAGTAGTCCTCGCTCCTCTGCCAGCTCAGCCACGACATGGGGCGCCGCTCGGCGATGATCGGATCGTTGGTCGTGTCCTCGAGCGCCCGCCATGTCCGCCCGATCCGCGCATCGTAAGTCGCGGCGGTCAGGGCGATGGCGTCCAGCACCTGCTGGCGGGTCTCCAGTCCCGAGCGGGCCGCAAGGACAAAGCCCCAATACTGAGTCTGGCCCTCGTAGACCCACAGCAGGCTGTCGCGCATCGGCACGTTAAAGCTTGGCGTCCACAGGTCCGCCGGGCGGCGGAACTTGCCGTTCCAGCTGTGCGTGTACTCGTGCGCGAGCAGGTCGCGTCCCGCCACCGTGCCATCCCAGTCAGTGAAGTACTTCGGCATAGTCCCGTCTTCACTCGACTGATGGTGCTCGAGCCCTTCGCCAGTCATCCGGTCGCTGAGCCACAGCAGGAAATCGTAGTGGTCGTAGTGGTGTGACTGGAAGAGCTTGTAGGCTTGGCGGACCAGCGACTTGTGCGCCTCGATCTCCGGGGCCGTTGCGTTCAGCTCGTCGGCGTGATCGGCGATGATGTCCAGATGCACGGGCGCCGTCCCGTTCGGATCGAGGTCGATCCGCCTGAAGAACTCGCCGGCGATCAGCGGCGAGTCGACGAGGGTGTTGAACGTGATCGGCTTGAAGATCGTCGTGTCTCCCTCGGTCGACGCGGGTTCAAGGGCGGTGCCGAAGTGGAAGCCCGGCGGCAGCTTCACGCTCGGCTCGATCGTCACGTCGCGCGAGAAGTGGCCGGCGGGATAAAGCGCGACGTTGTTCCACTTCAGGTCGATCAACTGGGGCGTCATCTGGATGCGGCCCTCGTGGGCCGAAACCGCCGAGAGGTACTGGAAGTCGACGTCGATTGCGCTGACCCCTGCCGGGACGTCGAGGTGGAGGGCGAAGACGTTCACCGGGTCCCGTTTCCACTCCAGCCGCTTGCCGCCGGCCTTCACGACGAGGCCTGCGAATTCGTCGATCGTGCCGGTGGGCTTGTGCTCGCCCGGGATCCACTCGGGATAGAGGAGAACCAGGGACCCGGGGCCCGAGACGGGAACCGTCTCGTGCACGGCGAAGATGCCGTGAGGGAGGTCCGTGGCTTCGACCTGCAGCCGGATCACGCCGGGATACGGGATGTCACGGGGCGCGGCGATCGGCGGAGCCGGCGGCGATGGCTCTGGCTGAGGTTGCGTCTGGGCGAGTGCGCCTGTCGCGCCAAGCAGAATTGCGGCGCAAGCGCCGCCGAGAAGTGGGAATTTCACGCTAAAGCTACCCTGGAGGTTTTGCCCGCTTGGAGCGCTCCCTTCGGCGCGCCGTCAAGGCCTGTGAGAGGCCTCGCTAGGGTCTGGGCGCGCGCGGCTCCGCTCCGGCATGTGGGATGAGGGCCATGTGCGCCTTCTCCCAGTACTGGGCGCCGGTGATCACGGTGATCAGCGCCGCGATCCAAAGCAGGACATTCGCCACAGTGGTCGCGACGCCAAGAGTCCCAGGGTCGCTGGGCAATCCGAACGCGCCCCAGCAGGCGACCAGGAGCTCCGCGCCCAGGGCGACCAGCTGCAGCGTCGTCTTCCACTTGGAGAGCAGGGTCACCGGAAGCTTGACGCCCTTTCCGGCCGCAACCTCGCGCAGAGCGCTCACCGTGAATTCGCGGAACAGGATCAGGGCGGCAGGAATGGCGACCATCCCGTTGCCGCCCAGCGTGAGCAGTCCGAGGACGACGCCGCAGACGAGGACCTTGTCGGCGATCGGGTCGAGGATCGCGCCCCAGACCGTCACCGCGTTCAGTCGCCGGGCGAGCCAGCCGTCGACGAAGTCGGTCAGGGCCGCCACCACGAACGCCCAGAAAGCGATCCGCTCGAGCAGGAACTGCGTGCCTGGCGTGAGCTTGTCGCTCAGCAGCGCCGCCCCCGCCAGGCAGAAGAAGGTGAGCAGCGCCAGTCCGAGGCGCAGGCCGGTGATGAAATTGGGGATTCGCCACATATTGGGGACACTAACGCGTCGAATGGCGGAATGTCTTCGCTTTCCGGCGAGGTTTGCTAGATGCGCACCGCGCTGATCATCGGAGGTTCCGGGCAGATCGGGCGCGCGGCCGCCCAACGCCTCGTCGAGGATGGGTGGCGCGTCGTTCTGGCCCAGCGCCATCCGATCGCGCCACCGCCTGGTTGCGAAGCGCTCGAGCTCGACCGGGAGCAGCCGGGGGCGCTGGCGCGCGCCGCGGGACGCGGTTTCGACGCCCTGATCGATACAGTGGCGTTCGACGACGTCCACGCCCGTCAGCTGCTCCAGGTCCAGGCCGACGTCGGCGCGCTCATCGTGATCTCCTCGGCCAGCGTCTATCGCGACGCGCGGGGGCGCACCCTGGACGAGGCGCGCGAGACCGGTTTCCCGGTGTTTCCGGAACCCATCACCGAGGATCACCCGACGGTGGATCCTGGTCCGCAGACCTATTCGACGCGCAAGGTCGCGCTGGAGCGCGTGCTGCTCGATGGCGCGCGAGGCCCTCTTTCGATCCTGCGGCCGGGCGCTATTCACGGCGGGCACTCCACTCACCCGCGCGAGTGGTTCTTCGTCAAACGGATCCTCGATGGTCGTCGCCGCACGCCGCTTTCGTGGAGCGGCCAGAGCCGCTTCCACACCAGCGCCACCGCGAACATCGCCGCGCTCATCAGCGCCGTTCTGGCGCATCCGGCGACACGCATCCTCCATGCGGCCGATCCCGAGGTCCTGACCGCGGCCCAGATCGGCGCGGCGATCGCCAAGGCGATGGGCGCTGAGCTTGAGCTCGTACCGTTCGAAGGGCCGCCGCAGGCCGGCGTGGGCGTCCACCCGTGGGGCGTCGCCTCGCCTATCGTCCTCGACATGCGGCAGGCCGAGGCTCTCGGTTATCGTCCGGTCGGCGGTTACGGCGACCTTGTCGGTGAAGCGTGTCGTTCGGCGGAGGGCATGGCCCGCGCCGGCGCAGCCTTCGCCCCCTACCTGCTCAAGATGTTCGACTACGCCGCCGAGGACGCCTGGCTCGCGGCTCACTGAACGGGCGGGAAGATCACCGGCAGGACCTGGTCGGTCGTGTACACGCAGCGGTCGTTGTGGCCGCATTCGGGGACGATGATGACGGGCGCCTTCGCTCCGAGGGTCTGGCGGATTTGCTGCACGAAGGCCTCGCCGCGCTGCCGCCGCGTCGCGCCCTGGGCCATGGCGCTGGGTGAATCGTCGAAGCCGCCCAGTGGCAGGGTGTCGACCTGGCTCAGAAGGTAGGTCACGTCGCGACGCGCGAGGTTATGGCGAAGGGCGTCGTCGGACATGCCTGCGGTGTAGCCGCCCGTGCGGTCTTCAAGGCCATAGGGCCACCTGTCGAAGCCGGGAGCCTTTGCCGCATCGAACGCGCCGAATCCGAAGCCCTCGTGCGGGGCCTCATCCTTCCATGCCGCCGCCGCTGCGGCCGGCGAACCCACCCCCTCGGGGATCAGGCGCGTGGCGTCCGGCCAGGCGTAGCTGGAAGGATTGGCGACGACGAACCGCACGGGCACGCCGAGGTCGTCGGCAGCGCGGCTCGCCATCGCATAGCGGGCGACGAACTGTCCGCCTGCGGAATGTCCTGCGATGACGATCATCTTCAGGTTCGGAAACAGCTGCTTATCCGCCAGCCGGCGCAGCAGCGCGTCGGCGAAGTCGAAGGAAGTCAGCTTTGGATCGCTGCTCGCAGGTCCGCCGGATCGCCAGGAATCGCCCGTGCAGGAGAAATCGACCTCGCGGGGCGCGAGCTTGTCCTCGCAGTGGCGAGCCGCCGAGTGAAAGGCCGGCGCGATGATCACCGAGTCGTCGAGGGCGCCGGCCAGAAAGCCCGCCGCCGTCGCGGTGGCGAAGTAGTGGTCGGCGTTGCGCAGGGTCCCGTGCACCATGATCAGGGCGCGCCGCACGGCGGGGTCGGGCTGGTCCAACGGGCGCGTCGCATAGGCCATGGCCCGCTCCCCAGGCTTCAGCTCGATCCATCGCTCGCATTCGACCGTTGCGGTGACGCACGGCGCGGCGCGGGTCAGCATGGGAACTGCGCAGGCGATCAGGGCAAGGAGCAAGGCGCGCATGCCCCTGCATGAAGCGCGAGCGGACGCGAGTCCAGCGAAGCTAGGGCAGGGGACGGCGCCTCAGGTAGATCTCGGCGAAGATCAGATTCGGGACCCAGCAGAGGAAGCTGATCACCCGGTAGACGTTGTCGTAACCCCACGGAATGAGGAAGGCGAAGGGCAGGTAGGTCCGCAGAGTGACTGCCGCGAAGGTGAGGGCGTAGCTGCGGATCATCCAGCGCCGGTGCTCGGCGAAACGCCTTCCAAGGGCTGCGCGCCACGCCAGACTTGTCGCGGTGATCCAGACAACGGCCAGGGAGCCGAACCCCGCCGTAGACACGGGACCGGTCCGGGCGCCGAAGGCGAGGACGAGACCCGCCGCGCCGCCCGCCAGGCAGCACATGACGTAGGTTCTGCCCATCCAACGGTGCAGCGTCGGGCGAGCCGTTCTGAGGCGTCGGACGAGTTGGAAGGGGCCGATAAGCAGCGCGGTGGC
>JAFANN010000182.1 GCA_019232665.1 Caulobacteraceae bacterium
TGGTCCCGGCGAGGCGGCGGCGCGCATACCCATCGAGCGGTTCGGCGGGAAGGTCGTGCTCGTTGCGGGGGAGGACGACCGGCTATGGCCTTCCGCCCGCTTCGCGCGAGACCTCGCGCGCCGCCTTACGGATTGCGGCCGACCACCGCGGCTCGTGATCGAACCGATGGCCGGTCACCGCGCCCTGCTGCCCGGGGAGAGAACGCCGAGATCGGATCTGAACCTGCACGGCGGGACCGATGCGGCCGACCACGAACTCGGTCGCCGGGCCTGGGAGGAGATCTGCGAGGTCCTCGAGCTTTAGACGGCTTTGGCCAAACCTACGCCGTTTGGGCCGCGGGACGCCGCCGCAAGACCGCGCCAATCCCGAAAACGCCGAAGATCATCAGGGTCCAGGCCGCCGGCTCGGGGACGAAGGTGATCCCCGTGGCTGGCGTCGTCGCGCCACATCCGCCCATGTCGGACGTGAAGCATGTCGAGGAGGCCACGGAGAAGTCCCTGCCAGGTCCCGTCGCCGCATAGATCGCCTCGCCGAGCGCCGACGGCGCTGTGGTGAAATCCAGTCGGAAGTCATCCACGTCTCCCGTCAGGGAGACCGGGCTCGCGAGCTTATAGTCGACCGTCAGGACTCCGTGGCTGTTGGTGTAGGTCAGGGTCGAGCCGGGGAGCGGCGATCCCGGGTTGAACCCGGAGGGCAGGGGAAGGACGGGCATCGTTCCCGATCCGGCCACCGGCGGAGGCGTGTCGCCGCCGACGGAGATAAGCCCGAGCGGTCCGCTTGCAGATTGATTGAAGGTGTAGAGGGCGGGATTATAATCGAGCGTCAGGGTGAATCCGGTGAAGTTCGTCGCAAGTGGGTCGATTACGATCGTCACGGAAGTGTAGAATGTCTTGCCAAAGATGACGACGGGATCGTCCCTGTAAGCATAGAGGCTTACGGCGACATGGTTGGGACCGCTACTGTAGGCCTGGGCGATTGATGGCGCGCCGACCGCGGCGGCCGACAAGGCCACGATCGGGGCGGTTTGACTGACGAGCTTCATCAACTTGGCTGGGGACATCTCAAAGCCTCCCGTATGGGCCCACGCAGGGCAAGGAGGATGGGATGCACACGAGGCCCTGCGCGCACGGCCGGAACAGTGTTCTAAAACGTACCTAAGTCAACCGATCCACGCAAAATGTGAACCAGCCGAGCTTCGAATCTACATCGGGGAATGGCGAACGCCGGGCCGGTTCAGATCGGCTGGCCTTCGCTCTCGGCCCACCGCCTCATCAGGCGATTGCTCGGAAGGCCGTTGTCCAGGACCTTTCGTGAGCTCTCGACGCCCGCGACGGGCAAGCCCGCCGGATCGAGGAGGCCGACCTGAACCAGGACCGACGCCTGGTCCCAGTAGATGTGCTCGTGGGCGACCTTGCCATCGCGGAAACGGACGATCGCCACGAGAGGGACCTCCACCCGCCGCCCAGTGGGCGCCACACCGGGCAGCATCCAGTCGATCTCCGAGGTGTGGGTGAAGCTGAAGATCATCTCGTCGACGATCTGGTCCTCGCCCACCGTCCGGCTCACCGGACGCAGCTCGGTGTCCGGTGGGTTACCGCCGATGAAATGGTATTTGTAGAAGCGCTTGAGCTGGTCGTGGCCGACGCCGCCGGTGAGCGTCGGAACGTGATTGACGTACGGCTCGGCCAGCATCGTCGCCATGGTCGCGTCGACGTCGCGCGTCTCGAATTCGTAACGGCAGTGCGCCTCCCATAGGGCGACGAGATCGATCTGGGACATCGGGCTTCCTGACGAGGCGGGTTTGTCGGTACGACTAGCCAAGGCGCGAGCCGCCGTCAGCCGCAGTCGAGTCCGTTCAGAGATCTCCGCGCGAGGCGAGCGCCTTGATCCGATCGACTGTTCGCAGGGAGAGAGCCACGATCGTGAGCGAAGGGTTCACCCCTCCGCATGTGGGGAAGATCGAGCCATCGCAGATCCAGAGGTTGGGGATGTCCCAGCTTCGGCAGTCGGCGTCGACGACGCTGGTCTCTGGATCAAAGCCCATCCTCGCCGTGCCGTAGAGATGGCAGGTGTCGTTCTCCTGGCGAAAAACATCCCTCGCGCCGGCGGCCTCGAGACCCATCTGCATCTGGTCCAGGGCATGGGCGATCATCGCCTTGTCGTTGTCGCCCCAGCTGTAGGTGATGCGCGGAACCGGCAGGCCGTACTGGTCGAGTTCGTCGGTCAGGGTCACTTGATTGCGAGGGTCCGGCAGCATCTCGCCGACCATCTTCAGCCCAACCTGATGGTTGTAGTCCTTCATCTCCTCACGCAGGGCGCGGCCCCACAGGCCCTTTGACCCGGTCAGGACGTTGACCCACTCGATCGGCAGCGGTCCCTGGGCCATCCAGCAGTAGCCGCCGAAGAAGTCCTTCTCGTCGCAGTAGTTCCAGTGCTCGGTGACGGTCAGCGAGGGCGGCGCCTTATAGGACCTGACCTCCTGATCCATCTTGCCGAAGACCGCCTGGTTCGACTGAGTCATCAGGTACTTGCCAACCAGGCCGGAACTGTTCGCAAGGCCCTCGGGGAATTGTGCATTGGCCGAATTCAGCAGCAGACGCGGGGTCTCGATGGCGTAGCCCGCGACGATGACGTTGCGCGCGCGCTGAAAGCGCCAGCGACCCTGCCTCAGGTAGTGGACGCCGGTCGCGCGACCGGCCTCGTCCACCTCGATGCGCCCCACCATCGCGAGGTCGCGGATCTCGGCCCCTGCGCGGATGGCGCGGGGAATGGAAGTGACGAGCTGGCTCTGCTTGGCGTTGGTCGAGCAGCCGACGCGGCAGAAGCCCCGATAGACGCAAGGATGGGCGTCTCCGCGAGGGGCGGAGAGGGTGGCGATCGGCGTCGGCGTCCAGGCCAGGCCCATCGCTTCGCAGCCGCGCGCGAGGACCTCCGCCGCCCCGTTCAGCTGATGCTCCCGGTAAGGATACGCCGGTCGCGGCGGGCCCCAGGGATAGGTGACCGGGCCAGAGATCGCCAGCAGCCGTTCGGCGCGGCCGTAGTATTCCCAGATCTCCTGCCAATCGATCGGCCAGTCTGCCCCGTAACCCAGGAGAGTCCGCGCCTTGAACCACTCGGGCCGGAACCGTAGCGACACCATGGCGAAATGGACCGTGCTGCCGCCGACGGCCTTCCCGCTGTTGTTGTCGCCCATCACGATGGGATTTGCCCCGTCGACGATGCGCTCGTCGGTCCAGAACACCTGGCGCTGGGCGGTTTCGTCCGAAGCGAAGTCCTCCAGCGGCCGGAAGAAGGGTCCCGCGTCGAGGCCGACGACCGAGAAGCCGGCTTCGGCCAGCCCCGCGATCAGCGGCGCACCTCCCGCCCCTGTGCCGACGACGACGAAGTCGACCGCATCGGCCTCCTCGAACTGGCGCATCGGCAGCCACTCGCCGCGCCTCAGGGGATTTGGGGCCCGGCCCTGATCGGCGCGCGGCGCGGCGAAGGGGTCAGCGGACACGTTGGTTCTTGCGGCGTGCGGCCGCCTTATCGCCGGGCTTCGCCTCAGCCGGCTCCCACGGATCCCGGCGATCGATGCGCAGGCGCACATAGCCGCGCGGGCTCGCCGGGCCACCGTAGCCGATCTCGCTCCAGCCCTTGGGGTGGGCGTAGAAGGCATGGGTGATGTCGGGGATCACTCGATGTTCGAAGAACGTCGCCGGCGGCATCCCACCCCACCCGGAATCCTCGAGCTTCCCGGCCTGCATGCGCCGGATCAGATCCTCGCGCTTCTCCGCTGCCAGATCATGGAAGCCTGTCCCGTGCGCCGCCCCCGCCTCAGCCTCCAGGGCGGAAAGTCCGCGTCGCCAGGCCTCGCCCTGGCGGGGCAGGGCCCCGTGGCGGTAGCCGTCGGTGTGGTTCTCGGCCATCTTCTGGTCGACGTAGGCGGCCAGCGGAACGGGGTCGACGTCGCCATCCTGGGGAAAGATCGCGTCGCAGAGGGCCTGGAGCGTGCGCCACTCCTGCGGAGTGAAGAACCGCGGCTCGCGGGGGACATTCAGGCGCGCATCGATCGCGGAGCGCGTGGGCTCGTTCCAGGACGGGCCATCCCGTTTGGAAAGGACATCGTAGCCGGGATAGCGCTCGCTCATTCGCCGCGGCTCTCCAGCAGCGTAAGGGCCGCGAGGCCTGCGATGGCGAGGCCGGTGAAGGATGGCGGAGCGGGGATGGGCGGACCGCTCATCACGTTTTGACGCCAGTTGCGCCAGCCGCCCATCTGGCGGTGGACGCCGAACACGTGCAGCCCGACGCCGAGGAAGCCAAGCGCCGCGGTGAGGCGTAGCCACCATCTCGTGAAGGGCCGGGCTCGATCGCTGGAGTCGAGGCTTGCACGTCCGAGCAACGCCGCGGCGACGGGTGGGATCGTGACGGGCGCCAGCATCAAGGGGTTCTGGAACGCGCCGCGAAAGTGAAGCAGGGCGGCTTCACCGACCGTGCCGGCGATTCCGGCGCTGGTCGCTGCGGCAAGCGTCCGCCCGGCGGGCAGTCCCAGGATCTTTGGGTCCTCATGCGCGTCGGTGTCGCGCACGCGCTCGGCCAGGAACCCGAGGCTTCCCGAAAGAAGCATCGCCATCGGCGCGCCGACGGGGGCCGCGTAGAACAGGTTCTGCCAGCAGAGGCCGCCCGGCCTCTTGGTGATGTTGTAGAGGTGGAACGCAGTCCCGGCGCAGCCCGCGAGCGCCGCGGCGGCGTAGACCGTGTCGCGGAAGCGATGGGCGGCCGGCCGGCGATCCGCAACCCCGTGCAGGCTCGCCGCCAGCGAGGCCGCCGCGGTGATGAGCGGGGTGATCATCGCCGGATTGTGGAAGGCGCCGACGTAGTGCTCGATCCCGCTGTCGAACAGCACGGAGGCCGCGAGCGTGCCGGAGGCGCCGTTCAGTCTACGTCCTACCTGCGCGGCGAGCTCATCCGACCGTTCGTTCCGCGGCGCCCGAGTCCATTGATGCGCGCCTCTCTTTGTGACCGGCGCCCTTCGCAACGCAGATCGACGCCAGGTCGACGGGGATTTCGTGTCGCCGGCGTGCTCGCGCCGGCGAGAGATCACCGCTGTCGGGTTCATTCCGCCTTATTCCTTGTGCGGAACGACAGATTCGAAAACCTGCTTGGCGGTGTTCTTGAGCACGCTGCCGAGCTCGGGCTCATCCTTCAGCGACAGCATGAAATGGCGGGCGTCCTTTAGCGTGATGTGTGGCGGCAACGGCGGGACGTTGGGGTCGGTGTAAGCCTCCAGGATCACCGGCCTGTCCGAGTTGAGCGCTTCCTCCCACGCGTCGCCGACATCGTCGGGATGGTCGACGAATATCCCTCTCAGGCCGAGGAGCTCGGCATACTTGTGGTACGGCATGTCAGGGATCGACTGGGTGCTCTCGGTCTTGCCCGCGCCGATCTGCACCCGCTCCTCCCAGGTGACCTGGTTGAGGTCACGGTTGTTGAGCACCAGGCAGATGAAGTGGGGCGTCGACCACTGCTTCCAGTATTTGGAGACGGTGATCATCACGTTGATCCCGTTCATCTGCATCGCCCCGTCGCCCATGCAGGCGATCACCGTCCGATCCGGGAAGGCCATTTTGGCGGCCAGGGCGTAGGGCGTGCCGGCCCCGAGCGAGGCTAGGCCTCCCGAGAGGGAGAACATCATTCCGCGCCGCGCCTTCAGATCTCGGGCGAACCAGTTGGCCACGCTGCCGGAATCGGCCGTCACGATCGCTTTGTCCGGGAGGCGGGGCGACAGCTCCCAGAACACCCGCTGAGGATTGAGGGGATCGGCGGACGCCATGGCCTTCGCTTCGAGTTGCCCCCACCAGTTCTCGAGGCCCTTGGCGATACCGTCGCGCCATGACGTATCGGTGTTCTGCCGAAGCAGGGGCAGCAGCGCCCGCAGGGTCGCGGCGGAGTGGCCTACGAGGTTCACCTCCATCGGATAGCGCATGGAGAGGTTCGCCCCGTTGATGTCGATCTGCACGCCGCGCGCGTCGCCCGGCTTGGGCAGGAACTCCGAATAAGGGAAGCAGGAGCCGACCATCAGGAGGGTGTCGCACTCCTTCATCAGATCCCAGCTCGGCTTGGTGCCGAGCAGGCCGATCGAGCCGGTGACCCAGGGCAGATCGTCGGGCAGGGCGGCCTTGCCCAGGAGCGCCTTGGCGCAGCCCGCGCCCAGCTTGTCGGCGACGGCGATCAGTTCGTCGGTCGCATGGAGCGCGCCGGCGCCCGCGAGGATGGCGACCTTCTTTCCGGCGTTCAGGACCTCGGCCGCTGCGCGCAGACCGGCGTCGTCGGGGACCTTGGATTCGACGGCGTGCCCGACGCCGGTGTGGACGGCGCCGTGCTCCATCGGCGGGTCCTCGTATTTCATCAGTTGCAGGTCGTTGGGCAGGATCACGCAGGTGACCGACCGCTTGGCGCGGGCGATCCGCACGGCCCGATCGATGAGGGTGCGGACCTGGCCGGGCTCGGTTCCCATGGCGACGTATTCGCTCGCCACGTCCTTGAAGAGGTTCAGGAGGTCGACTTCCTGCTGGTAGCTGGCGCCGATCGACATCCGCCCCTGCTGACCGACGATCGCAACGACGGGAACGTGGTCCATCTTCGCGTCGTACAGGCCGTTGAGCAGGTGGATCGCGCCGGGTCCCGAGGTGGCGAAGCAGAGACCGACCTCGCCGGTGAACTTGGCGTGGGCTGACGCCATGAAGGCGGCCATCTCCTCATGGCGGACCTGCACGTACTGCATCCGGTCCTTGGCCTTCTCCAGCGCGACATCCAGGCCGCCGACGCCATCGCCGGGATAGCCGTAAACGCGCTTGATCCCCCACTCCCCAAGCCGCTGCCAGACGAATTCGCTCACATCCATTGGGACAGGTCTCCTCGCGTGGGGACCGCACCGGCCCGCCATGTCGGGGGCTAAACGCCAGCCCCGCCGAACATTTCCGAGGGCCAAGTTTCGCAGCGAGGAGATTTGCGGTCCCGCTCCGGACGTCACCGCAGGGGAGCGCGCACTATGCGCACTTGCGAGTCGCGCGGTCCTGAAGCAAGGACGCGCACCGGGCAGGGGCCCCTGTTTCGAGCCGAATCTGAGGGGATCGGGCGCAAGTGTCTCGGGCGCGAGTGATCGTCGTTGGAAACGAGAAGGGTGGGGCGGGGAAATCCACCGTCGCCACCCATCTGGCCGTGGCCCTCATGCACGAGGGCGCGAGCGTGGCCATAGCCGATCTCGATCGGCGGCAGCGGTCGATGGAGCATTTCTTCACCAACCGCCTGACGTGGAGTGCGGCCGAGGGGGTCGAGCTTCCTCACCCTGCCATTCTCGATGTCGGTGACGAACCCGCGCTTGCCAAGGCCCGCATGGCCGAGGCGCACTTCCTCATCATCGATACGCCGGGGGCGGACACCGAACTGTCGCGAACGGCCCACCGCGTCGCGGACCTCATCGTGACGCCGATGAACGACAGCTTCGTCGACTTCGACATGCTGGGCGTCGTCGATCCGGTCACCATGACCGTCGTGAAGGCGAGCCTCTATGCCGAGGCCGTCTGGGAGGCGAAGAAGTTTGGCGCCGTCCAGCGGCGGGAGTCGATCGATTGGGTCGTGGTCCGCAATCGCCTCGCTGCGGCGGAGCCTCGAAATCGCAAGCGCCTTGAAGAGCGGTTGAACACCCTCGCCAAGCGCGTCGGCTTCCGGGAAGTGGCGGGACTGCGCGACCGGGTCATCTATCGCGAACTCTTTCCTTTCGGCCTGACCGTGAGCGACCTCTCGCCAAAGGTCCGTCCGATCCAGGTATCCTTGGGCCACGTTGCCGCACGCCAGGAATTGCGGCTCTTGCTGCGCGATCTCGATCTCATCGAAACGCCGGCGGAGTGAGGTTGAGCGGACGTTGTTCTATGCCCTCGCCGCCGTCGCGATCCTGGCCTTGCTGGTGTGGGCAGGGCGGCGTCCAATCCAGACGACCAACGCCGTTCGGCTGGGCTCGGGAGCCCTTGCAGGCCTCTGCGCCGTGGGAGCCGTGGTGAGCGGCCTGCGCGGAGCATGGATGCTGAGCCTCGCTTTGGTCGGGCTCTCGACCTGGCTGGGCTATCGGGCCCGCGCTGGTGTCGGCGCCGGCGCTTCGCCGCGAGGCGGAGCCTCCGGCGGAATGACGCAGAGTGAGGCGCGATCCATCTTGGGGGTGGGCCCCGAGGCGGGGCGAGAAGAGATCGAGGCCGCGTACCGCCGTCTGATGCAGCGGGCGCACCCCGATCGTGGGGGCTCGCCAGGACTCGCCGCGCAGCTAAATGCCGCGCGGGACCGTCTTCTCAAGCGCTGAAGGTCAGACCCGGCGGACGCCGGCGACGCACGGCAGGCCATGGCTGCGGACCGCCGAGCATGCCTCGTGGGCGGACGCGCGATCGAGGCCGCGGAAGGTCGCCACGTAGGTGCGGCGGTGGCTGGCGACTTCCCCCTGGCCGCCGTCGAGCAGGCGACCGAGATGGCGAGAGACCAACTCGACGCGCACGCGCGCCGCCTGGCGGCTGCGGAACTGGCCAACCTGCACCCACCAGTCGCGCCGGTCCTCACGGGCTTCCACGCGGCGGTCGGCGTGCTCGGGCTGCGCTTCGGCGCTCGGGCCGCTCGCATGGGTCAGGATGAGGTTGATCGGATCCGACGCCGGCTCCGGACGCGTGTTGGCGACATAACGCACGCCGCCGGCGGCTCCCGGACCGGCGTGTTCGAAAAAGTCTTGGGTCGAGGCAATCTGCTCGCCGTGGTCGCGGCGATCCTCGACATCGAAGCCGGTCAAAAGCAGGTTTTCAACGTTCGCGTTGCGCGCCGCACTGGAGGAATTGCCCATCACGATGACGATCAGCCGGTGGCCGTTGCGGACCGCCGAAGCGTCCAGGTTGAATCCCGCGGCGTTGGTGAAGCCGGTCTTCAGGCCATCCAACCCGGGCATGTGGCCCAGCAAGTGGTTGGTGTTGATGTAGGTGCGACCCCGGTAGGTGAACGACTGCTGATCGAAGAAGCTGTAGTATTGCGGATAATCATGCAGGATCGCGCGCGTCAGAATGGCGAGGTCGTGGGCGGTCGAGACGTGGCGGTTGTCAGGCAACCCATTCGGATTGACGAAGCGGGAGTTCTCCATTCCCAACTGGTGGGCCTTGAGCGTCATCATGGCCGCGAAGTTGGAGGAGGTGCCGCCGATCTTCTCGGCCAGGGCCATCGCCATGTCGTTGGCCGAGTGCACGGCCATCGCGTACATCGCGTCGCGGACTGAGATGCGTTCGCCGGCCCGCAGCCCGAGCTTCGTCGGCGGCTGCGCCGCGGCGAAGGGAGAGACGACGATCTCGTCATCGAGATGGAGCCGGCCCGAAGCGAGGGCCTCGAAGGCCATATAGAACGTCATCACCTTCGTGACAGACGCCGGATACCGAAGGCTGTCGGCGCGCTCGCTGTAGAGGATCTCGCCGGTCGAGGCGTCCATCACGATAGCCGTGGCCCTGGGCTCGCCCACCGGAACCCGCGCGAGAGGGCTCAGCCCTTGAGACACCGCAGGGGACAAAGGAACAGCCGAGCAGAGCAGGGCGGCGACCAAAGCGAAAGGGCGAGCGCGCGCGAGCATCACGGTGAGGGGTTCCAGCTTTACTACGGAGAGACAGCGTTCAGGCCGCCTCCAGACGCTGACAGTGACCTATCGGTGTTTCGCGAAAGTAAACAAGAGCTAAGGTAGCCAAGCCGCGCGGCGGATCGCGGCGCCGCGGTCACGAAGGTGTGATTTATTGTGCAGTGCACAAAAATTCGTTGACGATCGCAGTGCAGCATGGCACCATCACATTGCTGGGAACGGGCTGCAGGAGGACTGCACCGGCTCGAGTCGCAGTATCCGCCGCCTCGCACCAACCACTTTGGAGCCCGCTTCATGGACGCCACGACCGAAGCCGCAAAGACGGCTCACGACTATTTCTACGCCGGCAACGCCGCGTTCAAGGACAGCATCGAAAAGTCGATTGCTGCTCTCTACGAGATCAATGCTCATTCGAAGAAGAACCTCGAAGCGATGATCGCTTCGATGACTGCCGCCGCCAAGGGCGCCGAGACGGTGGGCGCCCGCGCCATCGCCTTCTCGAAGAAGTCCGTCGAAGACCAACTCGCCGCGGGCAAGGCTCTCGCCAGCGCCAAGAGCGTGCAGGAAGTCGTCGAGCTGCAGACGAACTACGCCAAGACCGCCCTCGAGTCGCTCGTAACCGAAGTGAACGAGATCGCCGGCGCCGTCTCCGGCTCGGTGAAGGACGCCATGTCGCCGATCAACGAGCGGGTCACCGCCATGGTCGAGCGGGTCCAGACCGTCCGCTAATCCCTGCGGCCATCTACAGCCGACGTTTCTTTAAGGGCCCGGTTGTCGAGAGACGGCCGGGCCTTTTCGCGTCTTCAGGTCGTACGGCGCGGCTTCCCCGGCTCTGGGTCGCGCGCTAAGACGACGCCAATGAGCACACCAAACACACGGCTCGCGGAGCTCGGAATCACGCTTCCCACACCGGTCGCGCCGGTGGCGAACTATGTCCCGTTCGTCAGGTCGGGAGCCTTGGTCCACATCTCGGGCCAGGTGTCCGTGGACGCTGACGGCGGGATCAGAGGCGTCGTCGGCGAAGAGGTGGACCTGCGACGCGCTACGCTGGCCGCGCGCCTCTGCGGCCTGAACCTGATCGCCCAGATGAGCGCAGCGGTCGATGGCGACCTTTCCCGGGTGCGCCGCGTGGTCAGGCTCGGCGGCTTCGTCCAGGCCGGCCCCGGTTTCTTCGATATCCCGCGGGTCGTGAATGGCGCATCGGACCTCATGGTCGAGGTGTTCGGGGACGCAGGTCGGCACGCGCGCTCGGCGGTCGGCGTCTACCGGTTGCCGATGAACTTCGCGGTTGAGGTCGACGCGATCGTCGAGGTTGCATGAAGGCGGCGTTCGGCGAGCTATGGGACCTGCTGTTCCATCCGCCGATCGCGCATCGCGGATTATGGGCGGCTGATGGCGCGCCAGAGAACTCGCTGGCCGCGTTCCAGGCGGCGTGTTCGGCAGGCTATGGCATCGAACTCGATGTCCAGCGGACCGCGGACGGCGAAGCAGTCGTGTTCCATGACACGACCCTCGAGCGGATGACCACCGCGTCCGGGCGGATCTCCGATCACACAGCCGCCGACATCGCCGCCCTGCGCCTCAAAGGCACGGACGAGACCATCCCCACGCTGGCCGACGTGCTGACGCTCGTCGGTCACCGGGCGATGGTGCACATCGAGATCAAGACGCCATTCGGCGAGGTCGGCCCGCTCGAGCGGCGGGTCTGCGAAGTCCTTGTCGACCACAACGGGCCCACCTGCGTCATCGGCTTCAATCCCTACAGCCACGCCTGGTTCGCCGATCACCACCCGCGGATCCTGCGCGGCCTGAACAGCTATTCCTACGGCGGGCGCGACGCACGGACCCTGTCGCCCGAGATCCGCAAGAAATATGCGGCTTTGGAGCATGTGACGATCGCGAAGCCCCATTTCCTCGCCCTCAGTGTCGATATGCTGCCTCACCCGCGCGCGACGGTCCTTCGCAAGGACGGGATGCCGGTGATTGGTTGGACCGTGCGGGAACCGGCGCAATGGGATCGTATCTGCAGCCATTGCGACAACCTGATCTTCGAGGGCTTCGCGGCTTGAGTTCACCTACCGTCTCGGTCAGCGTCCACCGGCGGATCGCCGAGATTGGCCGCAAGGACTGGGACGCCTGCGCAACACCGGGCGGCGCGACCTACAATCCGTTTGTCTCGTACGATTTCCTCGACTGCCTGGAAGAGTCCGGATGCGCGGTCGAACGGACCGGTTGGGGCCCCCAGCACCTCGCCGCTCACGACGACACAGGCGCCGTCGCCGCGGTAGCACCGCTCTACCTGAAGTCGCACAGCCAGGGCGAATACATCTTCGACCATGCCTGGGCCGACGCCTACGAGCGCGCCGGCGGCCGCTACTACCCCAAGCTAGTGAGCGCCTCGCCGTTCTCGCCTGTCACCGGGCCTCGCCTTCTGGTCCGCGACATCGCGCAGGTCGAGCGGGGGCGGCAATGGCTGCTCCAGGCGGCCCTGACCGTGTGCGACCGGTTCGGTGTCTGCGCTTTCGGGGTGAACTTCCCGACCGAAGACGAGTGGCGGTTCATGGGGCGGCACGGCATGCTGCTGCGCCAGAACCAGCAGTACCACTGGTTGAACCCCGGCTACGCCACGTTCGATGAATTCCTTGCCGCCCTCTCGTCAGGGCGGCGCAAGACGATCCGGCGGGAGAGGCGAGACGCCGCCGCCGGCCTGGAGATCGTGCAGCTCAGCGGGTCGGACCTGACCGAGGCGCATTGGGACGCTTTCTTCGGCTTCTACATGGACACCGGCTCGCGCAAATGGGGCCGACCATATCTGAACCGGCGTTTCTTCTCCCTCCTGGGCGAACGGATGGCCGATCGCGTCCTCCTGGTGATGGCGAAGAAGGGTGGGCGATGGATCGCCGGCGCGCTGAACCTGATCGGTTCGGACTGCCTCTATGGCCGCAACTGGGGCTGTCTCGAGGACGTCCCCTTCCTCCACTTCGAGCTGTGCTACTACCAGGCCATCGACTACGCCATCACCCATGGCCTCGCTCGGGTGGAGGCAGGCGCCCAGGGGCAGCACAAGATCGCCCGAGGCTATCTTCCGAGCGCAGTGTATTCCGCGCACTACATCGCCGACCGGGCGCTGCGCGCGCCGGTGGCCCGGTTCCTGGAGGAGGAGCGTCGCAGCGTGCAGGGGGAGATGGACTGGTTGGCGGAAGAGTATTCGCCGTTCAGGCAGGTGGGTTCATGAGCCTGGAGGCTGGCGGGGGTCCATGGCCGCCGGAAGCGGAGTTGCACGGCGATCACGCCTCTCTCGTTCCCCTGAGACCGGAGCACGCGTCCGCACTCACGGAGGCGGTCAAGGACGGGGAGCTCTGGCGTCTTTGGTACACCAGCGTGCCAGCGCCCGACGAGATGGAGGCGGAGATCGCGCGCCGCCTCGATCTCAGGGCGAAGGGCTCGATGCAGCCCTTCGCCGTGCTGGAAGCCGGCTCTGGCCGTCCCGTCGGGATGACCACCTACATGAACATCGACGCGGCGAATCGCCGGGTGGAGATCGGATCGACTTGGTACTCCACATCCGTCCAACGGTCGGGCGTGAACACTGAGTGCAAGCGCATGCTGCTCGGACGGGCGTTCGAGGAGCTGGACTGCATCGCCGTCGAGTTCCGCACCCACTTCTTCAACCATCAGAGCCGGCGGGCGATCGAGCGGCTCGGCGCGAAGCTGGATGGCATCCTGCGCAGTCATCAGCGCAGCCGCGACGGCGTGCTGCGGGACACCTGCGTCTATTCGATCATCGCATCCGAGTGGCCGACAGTGCGCCGGCACCTCGACTTTCAGCTCGACCGCTAGCCGATCGACATCAGGTCGCGCCGACCTCGCGTTGCAGGCGAGCACGCCACCCGGTAGGGTCTGGCCAAGCCCTCTCCCGCCAGGGCCAAATCAGCCGGAGTTCAAAAGGTCGGTGGTCGATTTCGTAGAAGAGGTCGAGGAGCGCCTGCGCGCGGAGCGCTACGCGAACTTCGCCAACCGTTGGCTGCCTCTGATAGTGGCCGCGATCGTCGCGATCGTGATCGGCTGGCTGGGCGTCTGGGGCTGGCGGACCTGGCAGGACCGCAACATCGGCAAGGCCTCGATCACATATGATTCGGCGATGAATGAGCTGGCCTCGGGCGATTCGACCGGCGCGTTCACCGCGCTCGCGCCTCTGGCGAAGGATGGTCCCGCGGGATACCGGGCTCTCGCCTTGATGGGTCAGGCGGACATCCGCTCGATGGCTGACAAGGAGAGTGAGGCGGCCGGTCTCTACGATCAGGCGGCCAAGGTCGCGCCGAGCCCGATCCTCCGTGACCTGGCCCGTCTCCGCGCTGCTCAGGCGATTATGGACACCGCGCCCTACGCCCAGCTCCAGGCTCGCCTGCAGCCGCTCATCGGAGAGCGCAAGCCATTCGACCTCCTGGCGCGCGAGGCTCTCGCCATGGCCAAGATCAAGGCCGGCAAGCTGCAGGAGGCGCGGGGCGATCTCAACGCCCTGAGCCTGACCCTCGGCGTCTCGCCTGCGATGCGCCAAAGGACCCAGGCTGCGATCCAGCTCATCGACAGCGGACAGGCTGCGGCCGTTGGCGCGATCGTGCATCAGGCCGCCACAATGACGCCCTCCGCCGCGAATATTCCGCCTGAGCTTCTGGGCGGAGCGGCCCCGAAAGCGGGCGGGGCTGACGAAAGCGGCGGTGCGCCGGGCGAGGCGCCGCCACCGTCGGGAGAAGCTCCCGCCCCCGCGCCCCAAAGCTAATCCCGGACTCCTAGATGACCACCCGAAGGACGCTCAGCGTCGCCCTGCTGGCTTCGGTCGCCCTGAGCGCATGTTCGACCGTCGGCAAGATCAATCCATTCCACGGCCACGAGAATGGTGAAAGAACGGTGGGGAACGCGGCCGACGCCCGAACCAACCGGATTCCTGTCGTTTCGCTCAACGACCAGCTGAAGGTCTCCGACACCCTCAAGGGCCAGGACTTCTTCATTCCCCAGCCCGCGCCGATGACGAGCTGGCCAGTGCCGGGAGGGACGCCGGAGCAGTCGGTTGAGAACGTCGCCGCGGCGCCGGACTTCGAGATCGCCTGGCGCAGGTCCATCGGAGCGTCGTCGACGCGCAGGAAGCACGTCACCGCCCCGCCGATCGCGGCTGGTGGCCGCATCTTCGTCATGGACGGGGTGGCCGAGGTGTCGGCTCACGACGCAAAGACCGGCGCCACGCTCTGGCGCCGCAACGTCATGCCGAAGTCCCGTCGTAACCATGAGGGCTGGGGCGGCGGCCTCGCCTGGGCGGACGGCAAGGTCTACGCGACCTCGGGATTCCGCGAAGTCGTGCAACTGGACGCGCAGACCGGCCAGATCGGCTGGCGCAGCCCCACGGACGCGCCGGTCCATGCCGCGCCGACCGTCTCTGGCGGGCGGGTGTATGCCGTCGACGTCAATGACGAGATGCTCGCCTTCAACACCACGGACGGGACCCAGGCGTGGACCTACCAGGCCCTGACCGAACCCGCGCGCATTCTGGAGGCGAGCAGTCCGGCCGTGTCTGGCGAGACCATCGTCTCCTCGTTCGCTTCGGGCGAACTGGTCGCCTTGCAGGCAGCCAATGGCTCGGAGCTGTGGAACGCCAGCCTCTCACGGACCAGCCGCACCAACGCGCTGTCGGAGATCCGCGACATCGGCGGAAGGCCGATCATCTTCCAGACCGACGTCTATGCGATCAGCCACGCCGACGTCATGGCCGCGGTGGACTTCCGCACTGGCGCGCCGCGCTGGAGTATCCCGCTCTCCGGCATCACCACGCCCTGGGCGGCGGGAGACGTCGTCTACGCGGTGGATCTGGCCGGGCGGGTGGCGTGCATTTCGCGCGAGAGCGGTCAGATATACTGGATCCACGAACTGGATCCGGACGGCTCGGTGAAAAAGAAGAAGAAGCTGCAGCGACTCTACTGGGCCAGTCCGGTGCTGGCTTCGAACCGCCTGATCATCGCCAACAACTTCGGGGATATCGTGGCCCTCGACCCCAAGAAGGGAACGCTGCTGAAGAAGCTGAAGCTCGGCTCCGGCGACCTCATCGGTCCGATCGCGGTCGACGGCATGGTCTACGTCGTCACCGACAAGGCCGAGCTCGTGGCGATACGATAATGAATCGAGCGCTTTCCGCCGAAGCGGGCACTGGTTCGGCGACGAGAAAGCGCTCCAAGTGTACGAATCTAGAGCAAATCATCTCCGTTCAGGCGGGTCCGCCTGAACGGAGATTGCTCTAGCGGCGGGCGCGTCTCGCCATGGTGAAGCTCGCCATCGTCGGGCGGCCGAACGTCGGCAAGTCCACGCTTTTCAACCGCTTGGCGGGCAAGAAGCTTGCGATAGTCGATGACCGGCCTGGCGTAACCCGGGACCGTCGTTTCGGCGTCGGGCGCCTGGGCGACCTCGATCTCGAATTGATCGACACCGCGGGCTTCGAGGACGTCCAGGACCAAAGCCTGGAAGCGCGCATGCGCGCGCAGACCGAGCGCGCGGTCGATGAGGCGCAGGTCGTGCTCTTCGTGATCGACGCGCGTGAGGGCGTGACGCCTCTGGACGAGACATTCGCCGAGCTGCTTCGGCGCAGCGGCAAGCCCGTGGTCGTTGCGGCGAACAAGAGCGAGGGGCGAGCGGGTGAGGCAGGGGCGCTGGAAGCTTTTGCGCTCGGCCTGGGCGATCCCGTTTCCATCTCGGCCGAGCACGGCGAGGGGCTTGGCGATCTTTACATGGCCGTCATCGCCGCCGCGCCGGTGGAAGAGGACCTCGCCGACGACGAGGGAGAGGAAGGCGGGGCGGAGGGCGACGACAAGCCGATCAGGATCGCCGTCATCGGCCGGCCCAACGCGGGCAAGTCGACCCTAGTTAACCGCCTGATCGGCGAAGACCGCCTGCTCACCGGCCCCGAAGCGGGGATCACCCGGGACGCCATCGGCGTGGAGTGGGCCTTCCAGGGACGGCGCGTGCGCCTGGTGGACACCGCAGGACTTCGGCGCAAGGCCAAGGTGGAGGAGGGGCTCGAGCACCTCTCCACCCGGGACACCCTGCGCGCGATCACCTTCGCCGAGGTCGTGCTGCTGGTGATGGACGCCACCCATCCCTTCGAGACCCAGGACCTCACGATCGCCGACCTCATCGAGCGCGAGGGCAGGGCGCTCGTGTTCGTTCTCGCCAAATGGGATCTGGTCGAAGACCGCCAAGCCGCGCTGGCGGCGTTCCGGGAGACCGCCGAGCGGATGCTGCCGCAGTTGCGCGGCGCGCCTCTGATCGCCCTCTCCGCGGAGACGGGCGCCGGACTCGAGCGACTGATGCCGGCGGTTCTCGAAGCGCACGGCCACTGGTCCACCAAGCTGAAGACGCGGGACCTTAACGACTGGCTGCGAATGGCGGTGGAGCGCCATCCGCCGCCGGCGGTGAACGGGCTTCGCGTGCGGCCCAAGTACATGGCCCAGACCAAGGCCCGTCCGCCGACGTTCGTCCTGTTCGCGAGCCGCGCCGACCGCCTCGCGGACAGCTATCGGCGATATCTGGTCAACTCGCTGCGGCACAGCTTCGACCTGCCGGGCGTGCCGATTCGGATCACCATCAAGTCTGGCAAGAACCCCTACGCCGAAGGAGACGCGGGTCCGGTCAGGCGGACGTCACCCTCTCGAAGCGGGCCGCCCGCCAAGCGCGGAAGTCGATCGTCCCGTCCGGCGCCCCGGGATCGCGGCTGAGGCAGATCTCGAGGATCAGCGGCGCCAGCTCCGAGGGGGCGGGCAGGGTCTGCGGATCCTCGCCTGGATAGGCCTCGGCGCGCATGCGCGTGCGCATTGGCCCCGGATTGACGATGGCCACCCGCAGCGGCGAGACGTCGACCTCGTCGGCCCAGGACCGCGCCAAGGCCTCCAGCGCGGCCTTGGTGGCGGCGTAGGACCCCCAGAAGGCCTTCGGTTTGGCGGCGACGCTCGAGCTGATGAAGATCGCCCGCCCCGCCTCGCTCGCCCGCATCAGGGGCTCGAGCGAGCGGATCAGGCGGTAGGCGCTGGTGAGGTTCACAGACAGGATCTTGTCCCACAGCTCCGGCGGGATGTGCGCGACGGGCCGCAGGCCGCCCAGCATGCCGGCGGCGTGCACGAGGATGTCGAGCTTGCCGTGACGCTGGAAGATGACTCCGCCCAGGGCGTCGAGAGCCGCGCCGTCGGCGAGGTCGAGCGGGACCAGCGTCGCATTGCGTCCGGTCAGGGTCCGCAACTCGTCGTCCAGCTCCTCCAGTCCGCCCTGCGTGCGTCCAAGGGCGATCACGTGCGCGCCGGCCTCGCCCAGCGCGAGGGCGCAGGCTCGTCCGATGCCGCGGGTCGCGCCCGTGACGAGGGCGACGCGGCCGGCAAGCGGGCCGGTCGGTTCAGTTTCACTCATGCGAAGGATCAGGCGTCTTCGAGGAAGGAGAGTTGCGGCTCGGGGGCGGCGTCACGGCGGGCGGCGTTCTCGCGGTCGAGCAGTCGGGTTGGATAGTCGCCGGTGAAGTAGTGGTCGGTGAACTGCGGCCGCTTGGTGTCCCGAGGACCCGCGCCCATGGCCCAGTAGAGTCCGTCGACAGAAAGGAAACCCAGGCTGTCGACTTCCAGGAGGTCGGCCATCTCCGGCAAGGTTCGGTTGGCGGCCAGGAGGTCGGCCCGGTCGGGCATGTCGATGCCGTAGAAGTCGGGCCACTTGATCTGTGGCGAGGCCGAGCGGAGGTGAACCTCGCGCGCGCCCGCCTCGCGGACCATGCGCACCACACGCACGGAATTGGTGCCGCGGACGATCGAGTCATCGATCAGCATGACGCGCTTGCCGGCGAGCACCGACTTGTTGGGGCTGAGCTTCATGCGGACGCTCTGCTCGCGTGCGCCTTGCGAGGGCTGGATGAAGGTGCGGCCCACGTAGTGGTTGCGGATGATCCCCATCTCGTAGGGGATGCCGCTCTCCTGGGCGAAGCCCAGTGCGGCGGGCACGCCCGAGTCGGGGACAGGCACGATGACGTCGACGTCTGCGGGGCTCTCCTGCGCCAGGCGATTGCCCATGCGCTTGCGCACCTCGTAGACCGAGCGCCCATTCACCACCGAATCCGGCATGGCGAAGTAGACGTACTCGAAGACGCACGGGCGCGCCTGGGCCGCGGGGAAGGGGCGAAGGGACTGCACGCAACCCTCGGAAACCACGACCATCTCGCCGTGCTCGACGTCGCGGACGAAGCGGGCGCCGATCATGTCCAGGGCCCGCGTCTCAGAAGCGAACACCGGCTTGCCCTTGAGGTCGCCAAGCACCAGCGGCCGGATTCCCAGCGGATCGCGCACGCCGATCAGCTTCTTGTTGGTCAAAGCCACGAGCGCATAGCCGCCCTCCACCTGGCTCAGGGCGTCGATGAACTTGTCGACGATGCGCGCCTTCCGGGAGTGGGCGATGAGGTGGAGGATCACCTCGGAATCGGAGGTCGATTGAAAGATCGCGCCTTCCGCAACGAGAGCGTCGCGAAGGGCCAGGAAATTGGTGAGGTTGCCGTTGTGGGCAATGGCCACGCCGCCTGTCTTGAGGTCGGCGAACATCGGCTGGCCATTGCGTAGGAAGCTGCCGCCCGCGGTCGAGTATCGCGTGTGGCCGATCGCCGAGGAGCCGGGCAGGCGCCGCGTCAGGTCGCTTCCGAAGAAGGCGTCGCCGACATGGCCGAGGTGGCGCTCGGTGTGGAAACGCATCCCGTCGAAGGCTGCGATGCCGCAGGCTTCCTGGCCCCGGTGCTGCAACGCGTGCAGTCCGAGCGCCACGAACGCCGAGGCGTCCGGGGTGTCGTAGATGCCGAAGACCCCGCATTCCAGGCGGGGGCTATCGTCGAGAGGATCGCGCTGCGGGAAGACCAGGCGATCCGATTGCGTTGAGCTCAACGCGGATCCTCCACCACTTCGAGGGAATGAGAACGCGACCGGGAGGCCGCCCCGGCTTGCGCGTGGGACGGCTCCAGTCGGGCCATAGATAGGGCGTGTGGGGCGGCGGCGCGTAGTGCGGCGCCTGCGCCCAGGGCGAGCGGGTACAAACGGGCGCGCCCGATCCACGGTGGAGTCCGCTGCGCCGGGATGAAAGCGCCGAGGAGAAGGGCGAAGGCGCCCAAGGCGGCGAGGCCGCGGACGAGGCCGAGCGTAAGGCCGAGAACCCGATCGAGACCAGAGAGGCCGCTGTCGCGCACGCCTCGCGTGAGGAATCCGCCGATCAGGCGAAGAATGACGTAGGCGATCAGGAAGACGGCGACCAAGCCCGCCGGCATGGCCAGCCAGTCCGGGTGGATCAGCCGATGGAACAGCGGACCGCCGAAGCGGGCGGCGACGATGGCGAGGGCCGCGGCGACGAAAAGGGCGACGATCGAGGTGACTTCGCGTGTGGCGCCCCGGGCGAGGCCAATCGCCGCAGAGGCGGCGAGAAGGCCTCCCGCCGCCCAATCGAACGCCAGCATCGGCCCGTCAGCCCCAGGCCTGGTCGCCGATGCGCGCAATCGCATCGGCCAGGCGGGAGACACCGGTGACACCGCGCGCGCCGGCTGCCTCGCGCGCAGCAGGCGCAAGGGCCCGGGAGAACCCCAGCTTGGCGGCCTCCTTCAGGCGGGTTTCCATTCGGCTCACGGGACGTACGTCTCCGGAAAGACTGATCTCTCCAAACACGACGCAGTCCTGCGGAAGGGCGGCGTCGAGGGCGGAGGAGGCAAGGGCGGCAGCGGCGGCAAGGTCGGCCGCCGGCTCGTTGATGCGCAAGCCGCCGGCGACGTTCAAATAAACGTCACGCGTGGCGAATCCAAGACCGCAGCGGGCCTCGAGGACCGCCATAACCATCGCCAAACGCCCGGAATCCCAGCCGACGACCGCTCGGCGCGGCGTTCCGTACACCGAAGGCGCGACGAGCGCCTGGACTTCGACCAGCACCGGGCGCGAGCCTTCCATGCCGGCGAAAACCGCCGCGCCGGCCGCGCGCTCGCCGCCATCGCCGAGGAACAGGGCGGAGGGATTGCGGACCTCCAGCAAACCCGCCTCGGCCATCTCGAAGACACCGATCTCGTCGGTGGCTCCAAAGCGGTTCTTGGCGCCGCGGAGGATACGGTACGGGTAACCGCGCTCCCCTTCGAAGGCGAGGACGGCGTCCACGAGGTGCTCGACCACGCGCGGGCCGGCGATCTGGCCGTCCTTGGTGACGTGGCCGACGAGGATCAGAGCGATCCCCCGCCGTTTCGCGAGGCGGACGAGTTCCGTGGCGCAGGCGCGGACCTGGGTCACCGAACCTGGACCCGCCTCGTGCGCGTCGCTCCAGAGCGTCTGCACGGAATCGACGACAGCCAGGTCGAACCGCTCGCGCTTGAGCGCCTCGATGATCTCGCGCAGGGCTGTCTCGGCGGCGAGCTGGACAGGAGCGTTGGCGAGGCCCAGGCGCTGGGCGCGGGCGCGGATCTGGCCGGAGGCCTCCTCGCCCGAGATGTACGCGCAGCGCGCGCCCGACCGCGCGGCCTGGGCGCAGACCTGCAGCAGCAGGGTCGACTTGCCCACGCCCGGATCGCCCGCCAGCAGGATTGCAGAACCCGGCACGACACCGCCGCCGCACACACGGTCGAACTCGGCGACACCGGTCTCGATCCGCGGCGGCGTAGGCGTCTCGACGTCCAACCCTTCGAAGGCGAGGCCCTGGTTCTTTCGGCCGCGGGCCGGGGCGAGCGCGCCAGGCGGGCGCGAGACCGTCTCCTCCACCAGCGAATTCCAGGCCGCGCAGGCTGGGCACTGGCCGGACCAGCGACCCTGGACCGCCCCACAGGACTGACAGACGAAATGCGGACCGTCGCGCGCCATGCCTGATTCGCTCCTTGGCGAACGTTACACGAACAGAGCCGATCGTGCTCCTGTGCAGCTAGTGTGGTTCGTAGCGGCCTTCGCGAGCGTAGTTGCTGAAGCGGGTGAGGTCGGGGTTGAAGTGCATCTTCACCGTCCCGACGGGGCCGTGCCTCTGCTTGCCGATGATCACCTCGGCGAGATTGCGGATCGGATCGAGCTTCTCCTGCCAAGCCAGGTGTTCGGGCGTTCCTTCGCGCGGCTCCTTGTTCTGCAGGTAGTAGGCCTCGCGATAGATGAACATCACGACGTCGGCGTCCTGCTCGATCGAGCCGGACTCCCGCAGGTCCGAGAGCTGGGGCCGGTTGTCCTCGCGCGACTCCACCTGTCGGGAAAGCTGGGAGAGGGCGATGATCGGAACCGACAGCTCCTTGGCCAGCGCCTTGAGGCCCTGGGTGACCTGGCTGACCTGCTGGACGCGGTTCTCGATCCGGGAGTCGTCGGTCGTCACCAGCTGCAGATAGTCCACCACGATCAGGTCGAGGCCGGACATCCGCTTGAGACGACGGGCGCGAGCGGTGAGCTTGCCGATGGAAAGGCCGCCGGTGGCGTCGATGTAGAGCGGGGCGTCGGCGATCTCGGCGGCGGCGTCGCGGATGCGGCCGAACTCGGAGGCGTTGATCTCGCCCTTGCGGATCCGGTCGCCGGGCACGTCGGAGACCTCGGCCAGGAGCCTCATGGCCAGCTGCTCGGCCGACATTTCCAGGGAAAAGAAGGCCACGACCCCGCCATTGACGGTCTTTCGCGTGCCGTCCGGCTGCGGCTCCCAGGCGTAGTGGCGGGCGACATTGAAGGCGACATTCGCCGCCAGAGCCGTCTTCCCCATCGCCGGACGGGCTGCGAGGATGATGAGGTCCGAGGGGTGCAAGCCGCCCAGCTGCTTGTCCAGGTCGGTGAGGCGGGTCGCCAGCCCCGAGATCCCGCCGTCGCGCTTGAACGCCTCGGCGGCCATCTCGACGGCGCCGGCGAGAGATTTGGAGAACGCCACGAAGCCGGTCGAGGAGGCCGCGCCCGTCTCGGCCAGGGCGTAGAGCTGCTGCTCGGCCGCCTCGATCTGGTCCTTGGCCGATCGGTCGGCGTCGCCGGCCTGGGCGCCCGCGGCGATATCGCCGCCGATGCGGATCAGCTCGCGGCGCAAGGCGAGATCGTGGATCACTCGGGCGTAGTCGGCGGCGTTGGCCGCGGGCGGAGCGCGCACGACGAGGTCCGCCAGGTAGCTGATTCCGCCCAGGTCATCGAAAGCCGGATCGCGCGAGAATTGTTCGGCCATCAGGATCGGCTCGGCCAGATGGCCGCGTCGGAGATGGCTCGCGATCGCCGCGAACAGCCGTCCATGGAACGGTTCGAAGAAATGCTCCGCGGTCAGGGCGTCGGTCAGCCGCTCGAAGGCGGAGTTGTCAAATAGCAAGACTCCCAGAAGGGCTTGTTCCGCCTCGAGATTCGCCGGAGCGTGGGGCACGTCGAGGACCGGCGCCGCCGGGCGCAGGTCGAGCTTTGGAACCAGGGCCATGGGCGTCAGAATAACCCACCGACGCGGGCCGTCGGGGCTACGTCCGCTCTCTTCTCCACAGTAAAGTTTCCCGTCTGTGGAACGTTGTGCAGCCGCCCAAGCGCAGCCGTTATCCTGGCCAGTAGACTTGATTGGCCACGGATCGGGGCGCCTCAGGCAGCTCCATTTGGGTCAGGCGCAGACCCTCGCGCACGTGCTCGAGGTCGGCCGGATTGGAATAGGGCGCCAGGACACGCTGGTTCCATGAGCCGTCGGGGCGCCGCGGCGGAAGGGCGCGGACGGCGTCGTCGAGCCTCCCCATCTGCGCCAGGCTGATCGCCAGCATGAACCCGGCGTCCGAGTGTCCTCCCTCAATCGCTTCCCGGGCGGCGTCCGCGGCCTTGGCGTACTCGCGGGACTGGTAATAGGCGGCGGAGAGGATCTCCAGATACAAGCCGTTCTGGGGATCGTAAGGGCTCAGGCGCAGACCCCGTTGGAGCGGCGCGATCGCTTCCTGCGGGCGACCTGCGAAGACAAGCACATGACCCAGGCGGATCTGGGCGAGCGCAAAGTTGGGATTGAGCCGAACCGCGGTCCGCGCGGCAGCAACCGCGATCGGGTGCTCCCCCAAATAGAGCGCCGCGCCCGAGCAGGCGTAGTGCGCCCAGGCGTCGTTGCCGTCGAGGCCGATGGCGGTCTGGGCCGCGGCGAGAGCCTCGCGAAGGTCGTCCATCGGCCGGTCGGTCCAGCCATAGATGGCGCCGCTCCACAGGATGCGCGCTAGGCCGATGTGTCCCAGCGACAGCTCCGGATCTCGCGTCACCGCTTCGCGGAACAGCGGTACGGCTGCGTCGTAGCCCTCTTTCGAGCTTTTATTGAGCTGCCACATGCCGCGGTAGAAGCAGTCGAGCGCACTCGCGTCGGCGAGCGCCTTGGGTGTCGCACGGGCGCCCTCGGTCTGCAGCATGGCGGGCTCTATAGCGACGACGACGCGTTCGACGATCTCGTCCTGCAGGGTGAGCGCGCTGGCCAGGTCCGCGTCGAACCGGTCTGCCCACACCGCCCACTCGTTGCTGGCGTCGACCAGCTGGGCGGAGATGCGCACGCGCTCGCCGGCGCGACGCACGCTTCCCTCGAGCACGTAGCGGACGCCGAGCTCTGCGCCGACGCGCTTGGCCTCGACGCTGCGGCCCTTGTAAGTGAAGGTCGAACTCGAGGCGACGACGAAGAACCAGCGCCAGCGCGAGAGTGAGGCGGTCACGTCCTCGGTGATCGCATCGGCGAGATATTCCTGGCCCGGATCTCCGCTGATGTTGCGAAACGGCAGGACCGCGATCGAGGGCCGCGCCGGCGGTGTCACCGCCTCATGACGCGGCGCAGGCGGCGGCGCGGGATCGGCGCGAAGCGCCGCAAGGGCCTGGCGGGCGACAGCGCCGGGCTTCACGCCCAGCTCCCGCGCCAACGCCGTTTCCAGGGCCTGGTAACGTTTGCGGGCAACGGCCGGCGCGCCGCGGGCGGCATCGGCGCGCATGGCGGCGGCGACCACTGCCTCGTCGAGCGGTTCGCGACGCAACCACGCCTCGGCGATGCGGTCGACGCCCGCCCAGTCGGCCGCCGCCTCGAGCCGGCCGATCAGCGCCTGCACCGCCCGAGCGAAGGTCTGCTCAAGGCGCGCGCGGGTCTGGTCGAGCCAGTCCCCGAAGAGACCGCCAATCTCAACATCATCGACGATCTGGGCGCTTCCGGCGGCGGTGAGGATGCCGGCCGCCCGGTCCACGGCGCCGGCCGACAGCGCCGACTGGAGGTCGGATACGTCGGACCCGACCCCCCGACAGGCGAGCGCGACCCGGTCTCGGGTCACCTCGACGAGCTCCAGCCCGTGAGACGCGCAGGCCCCGCGCAGCTCCAGCAGGCATTGGCGCAAGCTCGCCCTGGCCTGCGAGTCGCCCCGATCGCTCCACAGCAGCCCGGCCACGCGCTCGCGCGGCGCCGCGTGTTCGGGTTCGAGGGCGAGGTAGGCGAGAAGCGCCCGCGCGCGCCGGTTAGTGATGGGAACAGACCGTCCATCGGCGGCGACAAGCGCGAAATCCCCGAGCAGCCGCAGATGAGCCGGGGACGCAGAAGTCGTCGACATCGCCCGCTCCGATAATGGCTTAACGATAGACCGGAGCGGCGCCGGGGCGCCAGCAGCTGGAGCGTCCAAAAGGGAACTGTTCCGCAGAACGGTACGCGAATCGCGCCGGATGCGATGCTGGAGTGCAACGGATATTCCTTGCGCATCGTCCGGAAAGGAACCGGGCAAACGAAAAGCCCCGCCGGCGGGACCGGCGGGGCCATCAGTTTCAAGGCCTTGGCGTGCGCCGGAACGCTTCCGGCGTCAGCCCCTCAGGCTTCGTCGGGAGCGAACGCTTCCTGGCTGCCTGCGCCGCCCTCGAGCATGTCGGCGGCGGCTTCGGCTTCAGACGCCCGCTCGGCCTCGAACTGCGAGGCGATGACGTTCTCGCCGCGAGCCTGACGCTCGGCTTCGTCGGCGCTGCGCGCCACGTTGATGGTCACCGTCGCGGAGACCTCGGCGTGGAGGCGCACCTTCACCTGGTGAAGGCCGAGCGTCTTGATCGGCTTGTCCAGGGCGACCATCGAGCGGTCGATGCGGGCGCCCTCGGCGTTGACGGCGTCGGCCACGTCCCGGCCGGAGACCGAGCCGTAGAGCTGGCCTGTGTCGCCCGCCGAGCGGATCATGACGTAGGTCTGGCCGTCGATGCGCTGGGCGGCCTTGGCGGCGGCGGCGCTGGCGGCGGCGTTACGGCTTTCGATCTCCACGCGCTGGGCCTCGAACACCTTCATGTTCGAGGACGTGGCGCGCAGGGCCTTGGAGCGGGGCAGCAGGAAGTTGCGGGCGAAGCCGTCCTTCACGTTCACCACATCGCCCAGGGAGCCGAGGCGCTCGACGCGTTCAAGCAGGATAACCTTCATCGGACGGCCTCCTACTTCACGACGTGGGGCAGGAGGGCGAGGAAGCGCGCGCGCTTGATCGCCTTGGCGAGTTCACGCTGCTTCTTCGCCGACACCGCGGTGATGCGCGAGGGGACGATCTTGCCGCGCTTGGAGACGTAGCGCTGCAGGAGCTTGACGTCCTTGTAGTCGATCTTCGGGGCGTTGGCGCCGGAGAACGGGCAGACCTTGCGGCGGCGCATGAAGGCGCGGCGTCCGCCGCCGCCCCCGCCGGAGCTGGTTTCGGAAATCGTGGTTTCTTCGGTCATGGTTGTGTCGGACCTCAGGCCGGGACGTCTTCGAAGCGGCGGTCGCGCTCGCGATCACGCCGGGCGAGGATGGGGGAGAGCTCGAGGTCGAGCGCGTCGACCTTGATAGTCAGGAACCGCAGCACGTCCTCGTTGATCGAGAGCTGGCGCTCCATCTCCTTGACCGCCGGCGCGGGCGCGTCGATGGCCAGAAGGGAGTAGTGGCCCTTGCGGTTCTTCTTGATCCGGTAGGTGAGGTTGCGAAGGCCCCAGTACTCGATCTTCACGATGTGGCCGCCCTGGCCCTCGATCAGATTCTTGAGTTCGTCGTTGAGGGCCTCGGCCTGGGCCGGCGAAATATCCTGACGTGCAATGAGCACGTGCTCGTAATACGGCATTGAAGTCCTTTCCGATGCCGAGGGGCGGCGGGCCGGGCGCTCGGAGGGGCGCTGCGGACCGATGGTTCCCGTTGCGGCGGCCGGGAGTCTCCCAACCCTTTGGTGCTCCGCGGCGGGACCGCCCTTCGCGTGAAGGGCGAGGCGGTTAGCCGCAAACGCCCTTAAATGCAAGGTCTCCTGAAAATAAGCTATGCTTGAAGTGGCATTGTTTGATGGGTCGCTCGATGAACTTAGCGCATGCCTTTCTGATCGCTACGGCGGGCCTGGCGCTGTGCGCTGGAGCAAGGGCGGAGCCGCCGCCGCTGGGCGTGGCTGCGGACGCAGGCGCCCAATCCGGCGCTGCGGACCCGCAAAGACTGGCCCTGGCGGAGCGCTACATGGCCGACACCCACGCCGACCGCCAACTTCGAGCGACGCTGGATGTGGAGCTCAGGCGCGGCTTTGAAGCGGGGATGCGCCGGGTGAACGCGGGCATGCCGGAAATCCCGCAGCAGGTGCAGGCGGAAGGATACCAGGCCCTGCTGGGGGCGGCCCGGTCGATCGAGCCCCGCGTGCACGACCGGGTCGCAAGGTTGCTGGCCAGCGAATATACGACGCAAGAACTGCAGGCCTTGGTCGACTTCTACGAGACCCCGGTCGGACGCCAAATCGCCGAGAAATCTCTCGACATCCCAACCGCGGCACGGCGCGCCACCGAAGACATCGGTCCGCAGTTCCTGGCCGAGTTCAAACGCCGCTTGTGCGCGCACAACCCCGAGTGCAGACCCGGAGCGGCGCAATAGGACCTCACATCGGGTGGGCTGACCGCCAGGACTTCACCGCGTCCAGAGTCTTGGTGACGTGCTGGTCGGGACTCATTTCGGTGTAGGCGAGGATCACCTTGCCGTCGGGCGCGATGACGTAGCTGGTGCGCTCGGAATAGGGCATCGCCGTCATCTTGGAGTGGTAGGTCTCGGCGATCTTGGCGCCCGGATCCGCCGCCACCGGGAACTTCGAGCGGCATTCGACCGAGGAGAACTCGCCCACCCGGTCCGTATTGCCGGCCGTGATCCCGATCAGGGTGGCGCCCAGCTTCTGGTACTGCTCGGCGGCGTCGGCGAACTCGTGCGCCTCGATCGTGCAGCCTTTGGTGAAGGCGGCAGGGAAGAAGTACAGCACGACCGGGCCCTTCTTCAGGGCTGCGTCGAGATTGAACGTGAAGGCCTTGCCACCGACGAAGGCGTTGGCGGTGAACTGCGGGGCGGTCTCGCCCTCCTTCAGCGCCGCCAGGGCGGGGCCGGCGATCAGCCCCGCGAGCGCGGCGGCGGCGAACAGTCTTCTCATTGGATTTCCTCCTGCGCACGCAGCGTATCAGCCTCGGCCGCGGTATGGGAGCGGAGAGCAGTCTTGTCGCGCGGGCGGCTTTCACCTAACCCTCCGCGCCCAATTCCACGAGGGAGGCGAAGGGGGCGCACATGAGCCTCGCATTCCTGTTTCCAGGCCAGGGCAGCCAGGCGGTCGGCATGGGCGCCGAGCTCGCCGAGGCGTTCGCCGAATCGCGTGAGGTCTTCGGCGAGGTGGACGAGGCCCTTGGCCAGTCCCTCTCGCGTCTGATGCGCGAGGGCCCCATCGAAGAGCTGACCCTGACCCAGAACGCCCAACCGGCGCTGATGGCGGTGAGCCTGGCGGCGATGGCGGCGTTGAAGGGCCAGTTCGGCGTCACGGTCGAGCGCGCGGCTTTCGTCGCCGGCCATTCGCTGGGCGAGTACTCGGCTCTCGCGGCCGCCGGGGCCCTGGGTCTCGCCGACACCGCGCGGCTGCTTCGCCGACGCGGCGAGGCGATGCAACGGGCCGTGCCGGTCGGGGCGGGCGCCATGGCGTCCCTCATCGGGCCAAAGGCGGACGTCGCCCTTGCTGAAGCCGCGGCGCGCGCTGGCGAGAAGGCCGGCGTCTGCGTGGTGGCCAATGACAACAACGCCGGCAATGTCGTCATCTCCGGCGACAAGGCGGCGGTGGACCTGGCCATCGCCGAGGCAAAGACCCTGGGGGCGCGGGCCGTGCCGCTGAACGTCTCGGCCCCGTTCCATTGCCCCCTGATGGCGCCGGCGGCGCGCGAGATGGCGGAGGCGCTGGCGGAGGTGTCCATCTCCGCGCCGCGCGCTCCGGTCGTGACCAACGTCACGGCCCGGCCGACACTTGACCCGGACGCGATCCGGGCCCTGCTTGTGGAGCAGGTGACGGGCCGCGTGCGCTGGCGCGAAAGCATAGAGTGGCTGGCTGGCGAGGGCGGCGTCACGCGCTTCGCCGAGGCTGGCGCCGGCAAGGTGCTCACGGGCATGGTCAAGCGGATCGCTCCGGACTCCGAGGCGGTGAGCCTCAATACGCCGGCCGATTTCGAGGCCTTCGCCAAGGCCCTGGCATAGGAGAGGCGGCGATGTTCGACCTTTCGGGCCGCACGGCCCTTGTGACGGGCGCGAGCGGCGGGATTGGCGGCGCGATCGCCCGGGCGCTCCACGCCCAGGGCGCGACCGTGGTGCTGACGGGCACGCGGGAAAGCGCGCTCAAAGGCCTCGCGGGGGACCTTGGCGATCGCGCCTCCTGCCTCTCGTGCGATCTTTCCGACGGCGCGGCGGTGGACGGCCTGGTCAGCGCCGCCGAAGCGACCGCGGGCGCGCCGCTGGACATCCTCATCTCCAATGCCGGCGTCACCCGCGATGGCCTGCTGATGCGGATGAAGGACGAGGACTTCGAGACTGTCCTTCAGGTGAACCTCGAGAGCTACTTCCGCCTTTCCCGCGCGGCCCTTCGCGGGATGATGCGTCGGCGTTGGGGACGGATCATCGGCATCACCTCCGTGGTGGGCGTCATGGGCAACGCCGGGCAGACCAACTACGCGGCCTCCAAGGCCGGCATGATCGGCTTCACCAAGGCGCTCGCGCAGGAGGTGGCGAGCCGAAACATCACGGCCAACTGCATCGCGCCCGGGTTCATCGAGAGCCCGATGACCGACGCCCTGACGGAGGCGCAGAAGACCCAGATCCTCTCGACCATCCCGTTGGGACGTCTTGGGGGCGGCGACGACGTCGCGGCCGCCTGCGTTTATTTGGCAAGCGATGCTGGGGCCTATGTGACGGGGCAGACCTTGCATGTGAACGGCGGGATGGCGATGATTTGAGCTCAGCGCAGCGCCCTGCACGCGCTTCCCGAGGGCCGCTAGGCGGACGCAGAGGAACATGCTAGGCGCTCTTGCGAGTTCAACCCACGCCTAAGCCGCGGCGCGCTCCAGGTTGACTGGAGCCGATAAACCCACCGGGCGGCGGATCAGAGAGTTCGCAGAACCTCCGATCGCCCCAACTCTAAAGAAGGACGGGACTGACAAATATGTCCGATATTCTCGAGCGCGTGCGTAAGATCGTCATCGAGCACCTCGACGCCGACCCTGAGAAGGTGACCGAAAAGGCGAGCTTCATCGACGACCTCGGCGCCGACAGCCTCGACAACGTCGAGCTGGTGATGGCCTTCGAGGAGGAGTTCGACATCGAGATCCCCGACGATGCGGCCGAACACATCCAGACGGTCGGCGACGCTGTGAATTTCATCAGCGAGCGTCTGGGCGCCTAACCGGCGTCCGCTCGTTTAGGATCGGCTCAGCCAACCTTTCGCAAGCTCATGCGTCGCGTCGTCGTCACCGGTCTAGGCATGGTCACCCCCCTGGCTTGGGGGGTTGAGCCGACCTGGAAGGCGTTGCTAGCCGGCCAGTCCGGCGCCGGCAGGATCACCGCCTTCGATCCCACGGACTACGCCTGTCAGGTGGCGTGCGAAGTGCCGCGGGTGGATGGCCGCGGAGGCGGCGGGGCCGACTTCCCACACGCCTTCAATCCCGACCAGGTGATGAGTCCGAAGGACCAGCGCCGGGTCGACGATTTCATCCTCTACGCCGTGGCCGCGGCCGACGAGGCGATCCGTGATTCCGGCTGGTCTCCGCAGACCGAGGAGGAACGCGCGCGGACCGGAGTGAACATCGGCTCGGGCATTGGCGGCCTTTCGGCCATCGCCGACACGGCGGTGGAGCTGGAGCAGAAGGGCCCGCGCCGCGTGAGCCCGTTCTTCATCCCCTCGGCGCTGATCAACCTCGCTTCCGGCCAGATCTCGATCAAGCACGGCTTCAAGGGTCCGAACCACGCGGTCGTGACGGCCTGCGCCACGGGCGCCCACGCCGTTGGCGACGCCATGCGGTTCATTCAGTACGGCGATGCGGATGTGATGGTGGCGGGCGGCGCCGAGGCCGCGGTGTGCAAGATCGGCATCGCCGGCTTCATCGCCTGCCGCGCGATGTCGACGAAATTCAACGACCAGCCGACCAAGGCCTCGCGCCCCTATGACCGGGACCGTGACGGCTTCGTCATGGGCGAGGGCGCCGGCGCCCTGGTCCTGGAAGAGCTCGAGCACGCCCGTGCGCGCGGGGCGAAGATCTACGCCGAAGTGGTCGGCTATGGCCTGGCTGGCGACGCCTTCCACATCACCGCTCCCGCAGAAGATGGAGACGGCGGCTATCGGGCCATGCAGGCGGCGATCGCCCATGCTGGACTGGACCCAGCCGACATCGACTATGTCAACGCGCACGGGACATCGACGCCTCTGGGCGACGAGATCGAGCTCGGCGCGGTCGAGCGCCTGTTCGGCCAGGCGGCCGGCAAGCTGACCATGTCGTCGACTAAATCGGCGATCGGCCACCTGCTGGGCGCCGCGGGCGCGGTGGAGGCGTGCTTCTCGATCCTTGCCCTGCGCGACCAGATTGCGCCGCCGACGATCAACCTCGACAATCCCTCGGTGGACACGCCCGTCGACCTGGCGCCCAACGCCGCCAAGCCCATGAAGATCGACGTCGCCATGTCGAACAGCTTCGGCTTTGGCGGCACCAACGCTTCGGTCGTGTTCAAGAAAGCGCCGTGACCCGAAGACCCCGCCGGCAGGCCCGTCGTCGGGCCGCGGCCCGGCGGCGTCGGTTTCCACTCAGACCCATCCTCTTTGGTGGCGGCGCCCTGCTAGCCGCCTTCGTGGCCCTGCTCGCCTTCGAGATTTGGGGACCGGGGCCGACCGCGAAGTCCGTGAGGCTAATCCTGCCTGCAGGCGGCGGCGTGCGCGGCGTCGCCGGCGACCTTGCGCACGCTCGCGTGGTCCGCTCCGGCGCCGTCTTCGTCTTTGCTGCAGAGGTATCCGGCGCGGGGCATGCGCTCAAGGCCGGCGAATACGCCTTCGCCCCGCGCGAGAGCCTGGCCCAAGTGCTCGACGCCATCCGCCACGGCCTGGTCGTCCGCCACTTCGTGACCGTGCCCGAGGGCCTGTCTTCGGCTCAGGCCGCCGACATCCTCGCCGCCGACCCGGTGTTGAGCGGGCCGACGCCCATCCCGCCGGAAGGGTCAATCCTGCCGGAGACCTATCAGGTTCGTCGCGGCGAATCGCGAGCCGCGGTGGAAGCACGCATGCAGCGCGCCCGCGACGCCTTGCTGACGCGGTTGTGGCCGGGCCGCAAACCCGGTCTGCCTTACCGCGACCCCGAGCAGGCGGTGATCCTGGCTTCGGTGGTGGAGAAGGAGACGGCCTTGCCGGCTGAGCGGCCGAAGGTGGCGGCGGTGTTCATCAACCGCCTGCGCCAGGGCATGCGTCTGGGAAGCGATCCGACAGTGATTTATGGGCTCACCCATGGTCGGCCGCTGGGTCATGGCCTGACGCTTTCCGAGCTCGCCTCGGACACCCCGTGGAACACCTATCGCGTGGCGGGACTGCCGCCGACGCCGATCGGCAATCCCGGCAAGGCCTCGATCGAGGCTGCCCTGACGCCGGCCAGGACCGACGACCTCTATTTCGTGGCGGACGGGACTGGCGGGCACGCCTTCTCGGCGACGCTGGAAGAGCATCAGCGTAACGTGGCCCGCTGGCGCGAGATCGAAAAGCGCACGGCCGCCGTGGGGGGAACAGGATGAGCGTGTCGAGCATGACGGGGTTCGCTCGCCTGGAGGGCGCCTTTGGCGACTGGACCTGGGCGGTCGAGGCGCGCTCGGTGAATGGGCGCGGCCTGGAGGTGCGCTTCCGTGGACCTGCCGGCTTCGACGGCCTTGAGCGCGCCGCGCGCGAAGCGGCCCAGGCGCGCCTGCAGCGCGGCCAGGTGGGCGTCAGCCTGCAGGCTCGCCGCCCCGAGGGCGCTCAGGCCCTGCGCATCGACGAGGCGGCGATCGGCCGCTACCTCGCGCTCGGCGCCCACCTGGTGGCGAGCGGACAGGCGGCGCCGCCGAGCCTGGACGGCCTCCTCGCCTTGCCAGGCGTGGCGCGGATCGCCGAGTCCGATTCCGACGCCGAACAGCGCGAGGCGCTGGAGACAGCCATGGCCGCCACCCTCGCCGGAGCGATGGAGGCGCTGGACGCCGCGCGTCGCGCGGAGGGCCGCGCCCTGGCTGGAGTGATGGAGCGCCAGCTCGACCAGATCGAGGCCCTGACAGCGGCTGCCCGTGCCGAGGCGCAGACCCAGCCTCTGCTGATCAAAGCGAGGTTCGAGAAACGCCTGGTGGAGCTCGTCGGGGAGGCGGCGAGCGAGGAGCGGATCGTGCAGGAGGCCGCGGCCCAGGCCGTGCGCGCGGATGTGCAGGAGGAGCTGGATCGCCTTTCTGGTCACGTCGAGGCGGCGCGCACCCTGCTGGCGCAGAGCGGCGCGGTGGGTCGGCGGCTGGACTTCCTGACCCAGGAGTTCATGCGCGAGGCCAACACCCTGACCTCCAAGTCCGCCAGCGCGGCCCTGACGAAGATCGGGCTAGACCTCAAGGCGGTGATCGATCAGTTCCGGGAGCAGGCGCAGAATGTCGAATAGCGGGCGAGCGCATCGCGGCCTGCTACTGGTGATCTCCAGCCCCTCGGGGGCCGGCAAAACCAGCTTGTCGCGCCGGCTGATCGCCGAGTTCGCGCAACTCGAACTCTCCGTCTCCGCCACCACGCGCCGCCCTCGCCTGGGCGAGGTGGACGGGCGCGAATACCACTTCGTCGACCGCGTCCGCTTCGAGGCCATGGTTGCGAACGACGAGTTCCTCGAGTGGGCCGAGGTGCACGAGAACTGCTACGGCAGCCCGCGCGCGCCGATCCTCGAGCGCCTCGCCGCCGGCGCCGACGTGCTGTTCGACATCGACTGGCAAGGCGCCCAACAGATCCGCGCGGCGGCGCGGGCGGACACGGTGCAGGTGTTCATTCTGCCGCCGACTCTGGAGGCCCTCGCCGGACGCCTGCGCTCGCGGGCCTCCGACGCTCCGGACGTGATCGAGCGACGCCTTGCCCGCGCCCGCGAGGAGATCGGTCACTGGGTCGAGTACGACTACGTCATCGTCAACGACGATTTCGACGACGCCTACGCCCGCCTGGCCGCGATCTACCGCGCCGAGCGCGAGCGGCGCGAGCGCAACCTCTGGCTGGACGGCTTCGTAGGGGGGCTGCTGGGGGAGGGGTAGGGCGGGAGATCTCCGCCCTCACTGATGATCCGTCGCGGCGATCTTCCATGTGTTGTCGGGATCGAAGCTCTCGATGCGGCGCGCTAGGGTCGCGGTCTCGGGCCCCAGGTTCTTCTCGAAGACGATCCCGGCCTGATTGACCATGAAGGTCATCACCCCTGAATCCCGCCACTTCGCCGGCCAGGCCAGCAGGGCGAAGCCGCCGCTCATCCGCCCGCCATTGAGATAGGTCTTCTGGCCCCCGGGGGCGCTGTGTCCCTGGGCCGTCAGGACACGGAAGTAGTAGCCTCGCAGCGGCGCGGCCCCCTCGCGGCTCGCTTCGCCATAGCCCTGGGATTCGGACAGGGCGACGCGCGGGCCCAGGGGGCTCTCCGGCTCTCCGGGACCGGCCTTCCAATAGAGCCCGTCGTGCGTCCCGGGCGTGCTCTGCACCTTGCGGGCGAAAGTTCCGTGCCCGTAGCGAGCCGCAAACTCGCGCTGGGCCATCACGAACGCCCGGCAGACGTCCATCGCGGACATCTCGTTCCGGCCGATACGGCGATCGAGGATCTGCATCTCCCCCGCCTTCAGGTCGAACGCCCACGTTCCGTCGAGGTGGACCATTGGAATGGGGTAGTGGCGGACGATCGGAATTGGGTAGGGCCAGGCCTCGGCGCCCAGGATGAGGATCTCGCGGTCCGGCCCTTCCGCCTGGAGGTGGTGGCTATGGGCGTAGGCCTGCGCCAGGCTCAGGCGAGAGTCCTTGTCCTCGACGGGATCGCCAGAGATCACCAGGGGGTAGGATTTCGTTCCGAGCACCTCGAGCAAAGGTTCGGTGCGCCCGTCCGCCCATGCTCGCCCTAGTGCGTTGGCGGCCGCCTCAGCTGTTGCGAACCGTTTGGGTTGCGCCGAGCCGGCGGCGACCGGGCGGGCTGGGAGGAGCAGCGCCCCGCCCAGGACGACGAAAGCGGCGCCCGCCAGGGCCGCGGCGCGGCGGCGCCCGTACGTTGTCCGGCTCATCGCGCTCGTCCTCCCCCTCTGAAGCCGCCACCGGAAAAGCCGCCGCCGTGAAACGACGCGGCAGGAAAACTGGACGTGCGGGACGCGAAGCCCCGCTGCGCCCAGGCGCGCGCTTCAGCCCCGGATCCGAAAGACTCGAAGGTCGGCGGCGGTCGGGACGCAACTTCAGGCCTTTCCGGAGCCCTCTCCGGGGCCCTCTGAAAACCAGCTTCCTCAGGTCCAGCCCTTCCAGGGCCAGCCCTTTCAGCGCCAGCTCTCTCAAAGCCAACCCTCTCCGAGGCTGCCCTCCCAGAGTCGTCCCTCTCAGGTGCGGCTAACCCGCGGGCCTCCCGTTGCGTGGCCGCATCAATGGCTCGGGCGTCGAGACGCGGCGGGCCCTCGGGCGACTGATACGGGACCCCGTGCCTGTGATCTGGATTGTAGACCCAGGCGCTCCGACTGCTCGCGCCCGGACCGCTTGCTCCCGGCGCCCTGGCTCCCGGCTCTCTCGCTTGCTGCCCTCGCGTTTCGGGTCCGCCTGAGTCCGATCCTCTCGCACCCGGACCGCTCGCGTTCTGTCCTCTCGCGTCCTGGCCGCGGCCCCAGCGATCGTTGTCGACCCTCAGGTAGTGTCTGCGCCAGTCGAAGGAGTCCCATCCCCAGAACAGTGGCGAGAGCGGAAACGCCGCCCAGCACCAGCCCAGGTCGCCGACCGCGCAGTCGTCGTACCAGCCGCTGAAGGTGAACGGCGGATAGTCCGGCCAGCCCCAGGGCCCGAACACGACGTCGGGGTCGTACGTCGGCGCATAGAGCGTGGAGTCCTCCGCCGGCGCGATGCCGATCTCGCCGTCGTCGTCGCTCACCGTCATCATGCGGTCCGAGGCCAGCCGGTTGGCGGCGTACGCCTTGGCTCGCAGCCGCTGCACGGCGTCCATCACCGCACCCGGGTCGCTGATGAAGGCCTCGCCCAGCGCTTCCGTCCACTCGATCTGTCCGTCCATCATCGCCAGGACCTCCGGCCAGGCCGTGAGCGACTTCACGCTGGGGTCCCAGTTCTGATACTGCAGCGCCGCCGCCAGGGCGTCCGGCTGAAGGTTGGCGTTTTGCGGGTCCCGACGCCATCGCTCCGCCTCCACCACCTCGAGCGGATAGGCGGCCGCCATCAGGATCTGCCCGAGCAAAGCGTCCGGATAGAGGGCGATGGGCGCCACGAGTTGTTCGAGGCGCCCTTCAGGCGGAGCGTCCGGCGACGAGGCGGGCGGAGGGCTCTCGATGTCAGGCTGTCCGCCGTGTGCAGCCGAGCCCATGGCGATCGCGGTCAGGAAGAGCGCAGCCCACACCGTCTTCATGGTCCGCCCTTGTCGATTGGCCGGCGTCGAGTCGGCGTTCCGAAGTCGACAGTGCCGTGTCGCCCTTTTCCCAAACCGAACAATGGGGTTCCGACGGCCGCGCGCCAATGGCGCCACTCCGCGCGACGGCGCGGACGTTCCATTCAGAGCTTAAACGGCCAGGAGCGTCTCGTTCAGACGGTGGCGGCAGGCGCGCGGCGGCGCAGATCAGCGCCCGGCCGGGGCCACGTCGTGATCCACCGTGATCTCCTGGAGCACGTCGAATCCCTCGAACTCTGGATGGGTCAGGGTCAGCGAGCGTCCCGACCCGGCGCCGGCGTGGGCGGCGCGGAAGGGCTCGGAGCGCGTCCAGGCTTCGAAGGCCGCATGCGAGCGCCAGATGGTGTGCGAGGCGTAGAGCACGTGATCGTCACGATCGGGGCCCTTGAGGAGGTGGAAGGCGACGAAACCAGGCACGGTCTTCAGATAGACCTCGCGATCCAGCCACCGGCTCTTGAACGCCTCCTGCTCTTCGGGGCGCACCTTGAAACGGTTCATGGCGATGTACATGCCGGGCTCCTTTGCGGAGCAGAGATAGCACGGGAGAGCGGGCGCGGCCTCCCATTGCCCCAGTTCGCGACGCGTCGGTCCCGGTTCATCGCATGGGGGTTTCGCCCGTTGACGTACAGTTCAAGCGCCCTCAGCGTGGCGACGCCCTCGCACAGGCGGCTGCGGACTTCATGACGGACATCTTCATTTCCTACGCCCGGGCGACGGTGAACGAGGCCAAGCAGGTCGCCAAGTCCCTGGGCGCACTGGGTTATGTCGTTTGGCGTGACGATCAGTTGCCCCCACATCGCGCGTATACGGACGTGCTCGCCGAACGCCTCAAGGAGGCGAAGGCCGTGGTGGTCCTCTGGTCCACGCATGCCGTCCGATCCGACTGGGTACGGTCTGAAGCCAGCAAGGCGCGAGCCCTAGGCAAACTCGTCCAGGCCAGGCTCGACAAGTCGCCCCTGCCGATGCCCTTCGATCAGATCCAGTGTGTGGACCTGGCCGGTTGGTCCGGCGACGTGGAGGCGCCGAACTGGAAGGTCGTCCTGGCCAGTATCGCCGAATTGGTCAGCGGGGGTCGGTCCAGCGGGGACGAGAACACGCGGACGGCGGTCGATGCGCCCGGCCTGTCGATCTGCGTCTTCCCCTTCGACAACATGAGCGCCGAGCCCGAGCAGGAGTATTTCAGCGACGGGATCAGCGAGGACATCAT
>JAFANN010000282.1 GCA_019232665.1 Caulobacteraceae bacterium
AGTACGGCGGCTTCATCAAGAAGTAAGAGATCCGGCCGCGTCTTTCACATTCGACGCGACGGTTGCACTCAGCGCCCTATTCCTCCCGTCATCCCGGGCCGTAGCGAAGCGGAGCGCAGCGAGGACCCGGGACCAGGGGACTGGGCGAGGCGCTGCGGTTCGCGAACCTTGCCGTGCGTTTCAGTCCCCCCGGATCAAGTCCGGGGCAGGCCCTGGGTCCCGCATCTCCGCTCCACTGCCTTGCGCTGCGTGCGGGATGACGAGCTCATATTGAAGTTGGCGCAGACTTAGCGTCTCCCCACCCCAGCTACCGCCGCGTCCAGCCACGCCAGGAGGTCGGACACGACCTCGTCGCGGTTGGTCTCGTTGAGCATTTCGTGGCGCCCACCCGGATAGACCTTCAGCGTCACATCGAGGCCAGCGGCGCGGTAGACGTCGATCAACGGCGTCAGCCGCGTCATCTTCGCATTCACCGGGTCTGCGTCACCCACGAAGACATAGACCGGCAGGCCCCGGCGCACCTTGGCGAGTGTCTTTGGAGTTAGCTCCCGCTCCCGCAGTGTGGCGAACGACGCCTGCGACTGCGGCGTGAAGCGGATGCCGCAGAAGGGATCGTCGATGTAGGCGTCGACCTCCGCCGGATCCCGCGAAAGCCAGTCATAGGGCGTGCGCGCCGGCTCGAAGTCCCGATTGATCGTCCCAGGCTCGATCCGACCGGGTCCGGCGGTGCCCGAGAGCACCAGCGCATCGATCAGGTCCGAGTGCTCCGGCAAATAGGCCTGGGAGAACATCGCCCCCATCGAGTGGCCCATCAGGATCAACGGCAGCCCCGGCTGCTCGGTCCGGGCGTGGCGCGAGAGGACCGCCATGTCCTGCACCGCAGCGGGCGCTCCGCCCGGCCCGAAATCCCCCAGGCTGGTCATGCCGGAGGTCAGGCCGTGGCCCCGGTGGTCGGCGGCGTAGATCACGTAGCCCGCCTGCGCGATCGGCCCGAGCCGCTCGCGATAACGGCCTGAGTGCTCTCCGGCGCCATGCGCGAGCTGCAGCACGGCCTTCGCCGGCGCCTCGGATCGCCACAGGAATCCGGCCAGGGCCGCCCCGTCCTCGCCCTCGTAGCGGAATCGCGTCTCGCGCACCGTCATCTGCGCTCCTCCATGGCCATTTCTGGGTCCAAGAGGGCCCTCAGGACGAGCTTGGCAAGACGACAGATCGTCGGCGACGGCGAAGATGGCGCTGTGAGGGGCGGGCTAAACCGTGGCTGGTCGCAGCTGCAGGTTCTCCCGGTGCTGCGGACCGCGAGGCCCGTAGTCGAGTTCGGCGCCCTTGTTGCTGCTCATCACGACCGGCGCCGGCGCGTCGTGGCGGTCCATGATCGACTCCACGAAGATCATCGTGTCGTTGGGCGCGCTGAGAGCCTCCTTCAGGTCGCCATTCGTCTTGACGAGGAATGACCGCGCCGAGGTCTTCGGATGGAGAACCTTCGGGAGATCGGCATAGGCCCAGTTGGCGACGTCGTTGTACGGCTCGTTCTTGCCGATATAGCCGCGTTCGATCGTGTATCCGCCGTTGTTGATCAGCAGGATGACCGGCTTGAGGTCGTGCCGCAGGATAGTCGAAACCTCCTGAGCCGTGACCTGGAACGAGCCGTCGCCGACCAGCAGGATATGACGACGATGCGGCGCCGCGATCAGGGCGCCCAGCAGCGCTCCGACCGAATAGCCGATCGATCCCCAGTTGATCGACCCGATGAAGGTGCAGCCTGTCGGAAGCCTCAGGCCGAGAATAGAAAAGGAGGTCCCGTTGTCGACGTAGATGACGTCGCCGGGCCGCAAATACCCCTGGATCGCCGGCCAGTAGGCGGCTTGGGTGAGCTTAGCGGACCCGTCGGCCGGGGCCGGCGGACGCGCCCGGGCGGGGCGGTCGAGTGCGCGGGGCTCGGCTTGGGGGACCGCGTCGACGACGCCGCGGAGCACCTCCTCGAGGGTCACCGCCTGATAATTGTCCTCGCCGACATCCACGGAGTGTCCGCGCAGATGGATGGTCTGAGCGGGCAGGGCGGCGCTGAAGTCGCCGGTGGTGACCTCGATCGGCCTGTATCCGACAGCGAGCAGGCAGTCGCTCGTCTCGATCGCCTCTTGCACGCCGGGCTCGCTGGCCCGGCCAGCGTAGATGCCGAGGTATTGAGGGGAGGTCTCGTCGATCACGGACTTGGCGGCGTTGACCACCGCCACGGGGGCCTGAAGCCTTTCCGCCAGCCTCGTGAGCACGGCCGCGACCCCGAACCGGCCGGCGTCGGCGTCCACAAGGATCGCCGGCGAGGCAGCGGCGGACAGCCGTCCCGCGATCGCATCAATGCATGAGCCCAACCGCTCCGGATCACTGGCCGGTTCGGCGAGCACCAGGGGATCCGCCGGAACCTCGATCTCGAGGAAGGGGATGTCCGACGGCAGCTCCATGTAGACCGGCAGCTTCTCGCGCCATGCTGTGAGGATCAGCCGGTCGATCTCGGCGGCCGCGTTCCGGGGTGTCAGCCTCGTCTGTGCGGCCGTCACCTGCGCGAAGGCGCCCAGGAAGTGGTCCCACCTCCCGTCGGCCATGGTGTGATGCATGCCAAGGCCGCGATCGATCGACCTCTGCGGTATCGATCCGCAGATGCAGATCACCGGCACGTGCTCGCTGTAGGCGCCGCCGACGCCGTTGATGGCGCTCAGGGCGCCGACGCCGTTGGTCACCAGCAGGGCGCCCACGCCATTGAGCCGCGCATAGCCGTCGGCCGCATAGGACGCGTTGAGTTCGCCGGTCGTGCCGACCCATTCCAGCGCACCCGTGTCCGCGAGCTGCTGCAGGAGGCCCAGGTTGTAATCGCCCGGGACGCCGAAGAGGTGCCGAACGCCTGCCTCTTCGAGGCGGCGAAGCAGGAAGTCGCCGATTGCCATACGGCGGGTAAGATTGCTGGACACGGTCTTCCCTCCTTCAAGTAAGCACTGGTGGCACTGTCGCGCCTCCCCAATTAGTTCCGCAAGGTGGGTAAAATTACTCGTGGAGAAGAAATGCGTGGATGTTGCAAGAATCAGCAAAGATCGACGGCGAACGTGTAACGTGACGGTAAGAGGAGACGCCGCATGATCGCCTATTCGACAGTCGGGGTGAACGACATGAACCGCTCGATCGCCTTCTACGACGCCGTCTTCGCGCCGCTCGGCGCAGAGCGCGGGACGACCAGCGAGACCTGGACCGGCTATCGTCGTGCGGGTGAGGGCGTGTGGTTCTTCCTGACCCGGCCCTTCGATCTCGGCGCGGCCACCAACGGAAATGGGGCGATGTTGGCCTTCCGGGCCAATGATCGCGCCGCGGTCGACGCCTTCCACGCCGCCGCCATGGCCCATGGCGGCGTCTGCGAAGGGCCGCCGGGCGTGCGCCCTGGGATGGACCCGGTCTTCTACGCCGCCTACGTCCGCGACCCCGACGGCGCCAAGCTCTGCGCCTTCGTCAGGAAGTAGCCTGGACGCGGCCCTCCAGGACCGCCGGCATCGGAGCCTGTGAAGGTTCTGCCCGCACCCATAAATTCCATCATCGCCGGCACTGACGGCAGCACTGACGGCCGGCGATGACGAGATAAAAAGAGGAGGCAGTTGGTCTGGATTATTTCACAGCCTCTCCCCCCGGCGGAGGCGCATGCCGGCAGGATGCCGGCGGTCCAGGCGGGGCTCGCCTCACCCTCCCGGGGTCGCGGGGAACGGGATCACGCCGGCGACGGCGCCGTCGCGCAGGACGACTTCGAGCTCGACCGTCTGGCCGGAGTCGGCCAGACGGCTGGCGAGAGCGCGGCCGGCGGCTTCCGCACGGCCGCCTTTCGAGAAGAACATGTCCGCGCCGAGCGCGGGTGAGCGAAGGACCCAGCCCTCGCCGGCTGGGCGAATGGTTATAGAGAGCGCCATTGGGGCTCCTGAAGCTTGTAGATTGGCAGGTAGGGAAGAGGCGGGCGCTCGCGCCCTAAGATCCCCTGGATGACGGACCGCGCCCCTTCAGAGGGGCTGCAGGGTCAGGCCGGCATTCGGCCTACGAGGGTTCGACATCGAAGCATGAAACACAACCGCAGGCTTTGGAGGAGATGCGTATCTAGGGTCGCGACCTGGCGATCGCCAGTCAGGAATTCTGCTGCGGGATTGAGAAACGTCGGCCCACGGCGCCTCCTCCCGCGAGCGGCGGCGGCTCGAGCAAGGCGGACAAGGTCACGTAAGGTCCGTGAACGGATTATGCGCCACCTCCCACAGGTAGCCGTCCGGATCGGCGAAATAGCCGGAGTATCCGCCCCAAAAGACCTCCTGCGGCGCCTTTACGGACGTCGCGCCGACGGCGAGGGCGTGGGCGAAAACCGCATCGACCTCCTCACGGCTGGCGACATTGTGGGCGAGGCTGAAGCCTGGAAATCCGACGCCGTCGTCCTTGACCGTGGCGTCTTCCGCCAGCTTGTCGCGCGGATAGAGCGACAGCCACGTCCCCTCGAGGCGAAGCATGCAGAAGTCTTCGCCTTCGCTGTAGTTGTGGACCGGAAGGCCAAGGCCGTCCCGATAGAACGCCAGGGTCGTGCGAAAATCCCGGACACCAAGGCTCACAAGGCTGATCTTGGGCTTCATGCCTTCACGCCTCCGTTCGGGCAATGCTCTCTATATGTTCCCGAGCCTCAAGCGCTGGCTTGGCCTCAACGCGAAACGAACGGCGCCGCCAGGACCGCAAGCATGCCGAAGGCGGCGACGTTCCAGACGAGCGAGCGGGCGAGCGGTATTCCCCAGATGTACAGCGCCGTGAACGCGACGCGCCCGCCCAGATAGGCGATCGATCCCCAGCGGGTCAGGTCGTTGTGAACGCCGGTCGTCTCCGAGATGACGACCGCGGCGACGAAGAAAGGGAACGTCTCCATGTAGTTTCGGAAGTTGCGGGCGATCCGTCCGGCGATGGGTCGGAGCGGCGGCTGTTCGACATCGCGCGGGCTTGCCGCCCACCTGAGGCCATGCTGCGCGTTGGCCGCCTGAGCCGCGGCGACCAGTTGAACGAAACCCCAGACGCTTGCGAGCGCCAGGACCGACAGCTCGAAGCTGACGCGCATGGCTGTGTCCTCGTCCAGGCCGCCGAAGCCTCAACAGCCTGCGCCGCGGCAGCCCAGGGTGACGTAGGTTTCCGACACTACGAGCCAGCGCCCGCTCTGTTTGGACCAGTGGGCGAAGTACCGGCCGAACGGGCGCGCCTCGCCGGCCGGCAGGCGGTTGACGCCCTCCCACGTCCCGCTTTCGGCGGCGCGCAGCACGTCCTTGCGTTCGCCAACCTGCAGGTCCGTCGGGCTGCGGACGTAGCGGTCGAAGCCGGGCCTGGCGAACTCCTCCGCCCAGAGCTTCAGGTTGCCTGCGAGGCCGCGCTGGATGTCGCCGGCGCCGCCGACGGTCACGTAGTCGTCCGCGGCCATCGCCATCACCCCCTCGGGATCGTGCGCGGCGATTGCGCGGTTGTTCTGCGCCCTTAGCGCCAGGATGGCCGTCTTATCCTCCGCGTAGGCCGAGCCGGGGGTAACGGAAACCCCCGTGGTGACGTCGACGTCCTCCGCCGCGACGATGCGCCATTGACCGCCGATCCTGCGCCAGGTGTCGGTGAAGACGTGCTCGCTGGCCTTGCGCTCCGGCGCCGGACCCACCTCGTGCTCGTGGGCCTGGGCGATGGCCGTATCCCCATAGAACCGCACCGACACCGCGCCCACCTCGTCCGAAGTCGCGCGCGGTCCGTTTCTCACCTCGCGGGCGACGGCGGCCTTGTCGTAGGTCGCCCCCTGCGGGTCGACGCCAACGAAACGCTCGTCGAGCAACCGACCGACCGTGGCGACGTCGCCCGTGACATAGGCCCGCGCCCAGGCGCGCTCGCCTTCCACGATGAGCCGCTTGTCGCCCGCCTGTCCGGCGTTTGCGTGCGTCGCGGCTTGGGAGACGGAAGCCGCCATCGCCAATCCGCCCGCGAGCCAAAATCCGT
>JAFANN010000310.1 GCA_019232665.1 Caulobacteraceae bacterium
ACCCCCGCAGCGGCCTCTCGCCGGGCGACATCACAACGGCGGTGCTGGGGCCGGTCTATCACGCCGCGCCCAACGCCCATTCGGGCTTCGCCATCCGCACCGGCGCCAATGTGGTGATCACTCCGCGCTTCGACGCCCAGGAGCTGCTGCGGCTGATCGAGACGCACAGGATCACCCACCTCAACATGGTCCCGATCATGTTCGCCCGGCTGCTCAAGCTGCCGGAAGGGGTGAAGCGCCGCTACGACCTCTCCTCCCTGCGCTTCGTCGCCCACGCCGCGGCGCCCTGCCCACCGCCGGTGAAGCGGGCGATGATCGAGTGGTGGGGGCCGGTCATCAACGAGTACTACGGCTCGACCGAGATGGGGAACGTCACCTTCTGCACCGCAGAGGAGTGGCTCGCCCACCCCGGCTCGGTCGGGCGGGTGATGCCTGGCGCGCGCGTGCGGGTGGTGGACGAGGAAGGACGCGACCAGCCGGCGGGAGAGGTCGGCGAGGTGATCGGCGGCCTCGAGGGCTTCGGCGCCTTCACCTACCCAACGACGACGCCAAGCGGCGCAGCATGGAAAAGCAGGGGCTGATCACCCCCGGCGACGTCGGCTACTTCGACACCGACGGGTTCCTTTATCTGTGCGACCGCAAGAACGACATGATCATCTCCGGCGGGGTGAACATCTATCCCGCCGAGATCGAGGCCGAATTGCACAAGCTGCCCGAAGTGGCCGACTGCGCGGTGTTCGGCGTGCCCGACGAGGAGTTCGGCGAGTCGATCCACGCCGTGGTCCAGACCCAGCCCGGCGCGACGGCGGACGAGGCGGCGCTCAAGGCCGCCCTCCGCGAGAGCCTCGCCGGCTACAAGATCCCACGCCGCATCGACTTCGCCGCCGATCTCCCACGCGAGGACTCCGGCAAGATCTTCAAGCGCAAGCTGCGCGAACCCTTCTGGGTCGGCCGCGCGACGCGGATTTAGCGGCCGAGCCTTAAGCCTCGTCCTCTTCCGCCCAGGCCTGCATTGGGTCCTTGCCCATCAGGGCGAGGCGGACGGGGGCCCAGCTCATGCGATGGATGGCGCAGGGGCCAAGGTCAAGGAGGGCGCGGCCGTGGATCGGCGCGCGGTAGCCCTTGTGGGCGGCGAAGCCGTAGCCGGGATAGGCGGCGTCCATCTCGTGCATCAGCCGATCGCGGGCGACCTTGGCCAGGATCGAGGCGGCGGCGATGGAGGCGGAGATGGAGTCGCCCTTGACCACGGTCTTTACCGGGCAGGGGAGATTGAAGGCGTAGTTGCCGTCCACCAGGGCGAACACCGGCTGCACCGCCAGCGCCTGCACCGCGCGCTGCATGGCCAGGCCCGTGGCCTGCAGGATGTTGACCGAGGCGATCTCTTCGACCGTGGCGAAGCCGACGCCCCAGGCGACCGCCTTGGCCTTGATCTCCGGCTCCAGCGCCTCGCGCTGCTTGGCCGAAAGCACCTTCGAATCGTTGAGTCCGCTTAGCCGTCGGCGGGGATTGAGGATCACCGCCGCAGCGGAGACCGGGCCGGCCCAAGGTCCGCGTCCGGCTTCGTCGACGCCGCAGACGGGGGTCGGACAGGCTCGCTCGAGCAGCAGGTCTGGGCGGGAGTCACGCGTGGGCATGGGCGAGACTCTCGATCTCCGGGTGACGGAAGCAGTCGGTCAGGTGATCGTTCACCATCCCGACGGCCTGCATGAAGGCATAGACGATCACCGGGCCGCAAAAGGAAAATCCGCGACTCTTCAGCGCCTTGGCCATCTGCTCGGCGACCGGTGTGGCGGCGGGCACCTGCGAGATGCTCGTCCAGCGGTTCTGCACCGGCGCGCCGCCGGCGATGTCCCAAAGCCAGGCGGAGAAGTCCTCGCCCGCCTCGCGCATGTCCAGGAAGATGCGCGCGCCACGGATGGCCGCGTCGATCTTGGCGCCCGAGCGGATGATCCCGGGATCGGCCATCAGTCGCGCGCGGTCTTCATCGCCGAAGCGCGCGACGATATCCGGGTCGAAGCTGGCGAAGGCGGCGCGCATGGATTCGCGCTTGCGAAGGATGGTGATCCAGGCGAGCCCGGCCTGGAAGCCGTCCAGCACCAGCTTCTCCCACAGGGCGCGGGGGTCGTATTCGGGAACGCCCCACTCCTCGTCGTGATAGGCGACATAGAGCGCGTCGGCCGGGTTGGCCCAGCTGCAGCGGCCTTCGGCTCCATCGAACAGCTTGACGCCCACGCTCGCTATCCCCTCCAAACGTGACCTGAACGATTCAGGCGGGCGAGATGAGGCTGCTCAACGTCGGCGACTTCCACTGGATGACCGGCGCCGAGCAGCACACGGCGAACCTGTCGCTGTTCGACATCCGCCGCAAGTTCAGCCACGCGGCGGTTCGGGCCAATGACCTGGTGGTGGAGTTCTCCGACCGCGCCGTCGCCCGTTCGGCCGCGCCGCTTGGCCTGCGCCCGCTGGGCGCGCGCGCGGCGGACCGCCGGTTCCTGCAGGTCGTCGACGAGCTCCGCCCCGACCTGATCCTCCTGCACTTCGCCGACGACATTTCCAACGCCGCGCTCGCCGAAGCGCGGCGGCTCTCCCAAGGCGTGACCATCGCCGACATCAACATCGATCCGATCTGGACGCCGAAGAACTGGAAGCGTCTCTCGTCCCGCAAGGGCGTCGCCGACGCGCTGTTCGTCACCACGGCCGAGCCAAGCCTCGCCGAGCATGTCGGACCGACCGCGTTTGCCGCCTTCCTGCCCAACCCGGTGGACCCTGCCGTTGAGACCGGGCGAGCCTTCGAGAACGATGCGCCGCCCTTCGACCTCCTCTTCCCGGCCACGGACGAGGAGCCGCGCGACGTCGGATCGAGGCTTCTGGAGCCTGCCCTCGCCACCGCCCTGCTCAAGTCCGACGTCCCCGGCCTGCGTCTTCTCGCACCGGGCGTCGGCGACGAGCCGTCAGCGCGCGGGGCGGCCTATTTCGAGGCCCTGCAGTCGGCGCGGATCGGCTGGTCCCTGTCGCGGCGCTCCAGCGTGCCGCTCTACGCCTCGGACCGCATGGCCCACTTCTTCGGCTGGGGCCTGGCCGTCTGTCTCGACCGCCGCTCGGGCTTCGACCGCTTCTACGATCCCTCGGAGGCAGTGTTTTACGACGAGCTCGCCGACCTCGCCGCCGCCGTCCGCCGCCTGATAGCCGACGACGCGCGGGCCCGAGCCATGGCGCGCCGCGGCTGGGAGAAGACCTGGTCTGTGTTCCACATGGACCGCGTCTACGCCTACGTCCTCGCCCAGCTCTTCGACGAAGGCGGCGCCCGCCACTACGAGTGGCCCTGCGAGCGCTGGAGCTGAGACCTATCCGTCGTCGCGCGGGAGCCAGTCCGGCCAAACGGGACGCCACGCTTGCCCGTCGCCGAAGGTGAGGGGGCCGGCCTCCAGGCGGTCGAGACGCAACAAGGCCATCGCGCGATCGCCGTGCGTCCCCAAGGCTTCGCCGGCGCGCAGTTCGCCCGCCAGCAGCTCCGTCCCGAACGCCGGAGGATCGCCGTCGAAGGCGATCGGGACCATCCGGTTGCGGATCTGGCCGCGGCGCTTCATTCGCGAGGTTGTCTCCTGGCCAACGAAGCAACCCTTGCGGAAGTCGATCCCGCCCAGCAGGTCGAAATCCGCCTCGATCGGATAGGTCTTCTCGGTCCCGAAGTCCTCCGGCCCCGGAACGCCGAGGCGGAGCCGATGGGCCTCGTAAGCCGACTCGTCGACCCTCGCCGCCCCGGCTGGCGTCGACGCGCCGATCGCGCGCCAGCCCAGCTCCGCCAGCCGCGGGTCCCTCGCCCAGCCCTCCGGCGCAGTCTCGCCGCCCCACAGGGCCAGCACCGGCGACTCGTCAGACGTAATCGTCGCCTTGGCGCGGAGGCGGTACATGGTCAGGCGCGCTATCAGGGCCTCGCGATGGGCCGCCTCGCAATCGATCAGGCAGCCGTCCTCGCGACCGTGCACGAAGAGATCGTAGAGCAGCCGGCCCTGCGGCGTGAGCAGGGCCCCAAAGCGGATCTCGCCAGGCGCGAGACTGGCGACATCCTGCGTGATCAGGTTCTGCATGAAATCGCGCCAGTCCGGACCCGCCAGGGCGACGACGGCGCGACGGCCCAGCCGGGTGAGCGATTGTGAAGCCATGCCGGCCATTTGGGTGAACGGTGGCTGGAGCGCCAGGGTCGTCGCGCCTATAGAGCGAATCGATGGCCCCCCGGCGGTTCCCGATCCTTTTCATCACCCAGAGCCGGATCGGCGACGCTGTCCTGTCCTCCGGCCTCATCAAGTCGCTCGTCGACGAGGTGGAGGACGCGCGCTTCACGATCGTGGCGAGCCAGCTCACTGCGCCCCTGTTCGCCGAGGTCCCCGGCCTCGAGCGGATCATCGTCATGGACAAACGCCCCGGCGGCGCCCACTGGCTGGACCTGTGGCGGCGGGTGCGCGTGCGCCGATGGGGACTGGTGGTCGATCTGCGGGGCTCGCCGATGGCGACGGCCCTGCGTCCGCGCCGCCGCGCGGTCTATCGCCCCTCCACAACGCCCGTGCACAAGGTCGTCGAGGCGGCACGCCTGCTGAAGCTGGAGGACGCCCCACCCTCGCCGCACCTCTTCACCAGCGAGGCGATCGAGGCGAGGGCCGACGAGATCACAGCCGGCGAGGGACCGATCCTGGCCATCGGCCCATGCGCCAACTGGATCGGCAAGGCCTGGCCGGCCGAGCGGTTCGCGCGTCTCGCCCACGCGCTCCTGGATCCCGGCGCCCCTCTTGCCGGTGGCCGCCTGATGGTGGTCGGCGGACCGGACGATCGCCGCACGGCCACTGCCGTGCTGAGCGCCGCCCCGCGCGAGCGCGTGATCGACCTGGTGGGACGGGAGGACCTGTTGACGGTCTATGCCGCGCTGGAGCGCGCCGCCCTCTTCGTCGGCTGCGATTCGGGGCTGATGCACATGGCCGCGGCGGCCGGCGCGCCCACCCTCGGGCTGTTCGGCCCCTCCGACGAGAGGCTGTACGCGCCCTGGGGGCCCAGGGCCCGGGCCGTGCGCGGATCGCGCGATTTCGAGACCTTCAGGCGCATCGATCCTCGCCTGGACCAGGCGATCTGCCACATGATGGATCTTGGCGTGGAGACCGTGTCGCGTGCGGCGGGCGAGCTGCTGGCTCGTGTCGCCCTCGAGACCGCCACGCCGGCGCGCACCCCTGCGGAAACCAAGCACGATGGCTGAGACCTACGATCTGATCGTTCGCGGCGGCGAAGTGGTGAGCCATGCCGGGCGGGGCCGGGCCGACATCGGCGTGCGCGACGGCCGGTTCGCCGCCATCGGCGACCTGCGCGCCGTCTCAGCGGCCGAAGTCGTCGACGCGCGGGGCCTGACGGTCCTGCCAGGCGTGATCGACAGCCAGGTCCACTTCCGCGAGCCTGGGCTGGAGTGGAAGGAGGACCTCGAAACCGGCTCGCGCTGCGCGGTGCTGGGCGGCGTCACCGCCGTCTTCGAAATGCCCAACACCGAGCCGCCGACCACCGACCCGGAGGCCCTGGCGGACAAGCTCGCGAGGGCGCGCGGGCGGATGCACTGCGACCACGCCTTCTGGGTCGGCGGCACGCACGAGAACGCCGCCTACCTGGGCGAACTCGAGCGCCTGCCCGGCTGCTGCGGGATCAAGGTGTTCATGGGCGCCTCGACCGGCTCCCTGCTCGTCCCGGACGACGAGGGGGTGGGACAGGTTCTGCGCCACATCAATCGTCGCGCCGCCTTCCATTCGGAGGACGAGTTCCGGCTGGCCGAGCGTCGCCCCATGGCCCGCACGGGCGACTGGACCAGCCATCCGGAGGTCCGCGACGCGGAATCGGCGATCCGCTCCACCCACCGGCTCGTCGCCCTGGCGACTGCGCTGGGCAAGCGGATCCACGTCCTGCACGTCACCACCGCCGACGAGATCGAGTTCCTCGCCCGTCACAAGGATGTCGCCACAGTCGAGGTGACGCCCCAGCATCTCACCCTCGCCGGCCCCGAGGCCTATGAGCGGCTCCACGGCTTCGCCCAGATGAACCCGCCGATCCGAGACGCCGCGCATCGCGAGGGCCTCTGGCGGGGGATCGCGTCCGGCGTCGCCGACGTCCTGGGTTCTGACCACGCGCCGCACACGCGCGAGGAGAAGGCGCGGCCCTATCCCGCCTCGCCGTCCGGCATGCCGGGCGTGCAGACCCTAGTGCCAATCATGCTCACGCACGTGGCGGAGGGCCGTCTCACCCTTGAGCGGTTCGTCGACCTCACCAGCCACGGGCCGCAGCGCATCTTCGGCCTGGCGGACAAGGGGCGCATCGCCAAGGGCTATCACGCGGACCTCACGATTGTGGACCTCGCCGCGCAGCGCACGCTCCGCCACGACGACATGGCCACGCGGTCGGGCTGGACGCCCTTCGACGGCATGGACGTCAAGGGCTGGCCGATCGCGACCATCGTGCGCGGCGCCACGGTCATGCGTGAGGACGAAATCGTCACGCCTCACGCCGGCGAGCCCGTTCGCTTCCTGGAAACCCTCGCCGAATGAGCGTGATCACCGTCCCGCCGGACCCAGAAGCCTTGGGCCTGCGCAATCCCCGCTACGCCCATCGGCGCCTGGTGATCGATCATCGCGACGACGGTTCGATCATTATCTCCAACCCCACCTCCGCGGGCTCGACCGCCTTCACGGCCCTCGATCCCCTTGAGTTCTGGGCGGCCGCGGAGCCTGAGGCGCCTTGGCTGGCGGAACGCTCGGGCGAGGGTTGGCGCGTCGTCACCTATGCGGAAGGGCTCGAGAGGGTGCGCGCCGTCGCCGGCGGGCTCTCCGAGCTGGGCCTCGGCCAGGAAGACCCGCTGCTCATCCTCGCCCGCAATAGCATCGATCACGCCATCCTCGCCTTCGCCGCGATGAGCCTGGGCGTTCCGGTCGCCGCTATCTCCCCCCAATACGGGCTGGCCGGCGCGGACCTCTCGCGCCTGGCCCACGCCGTGGACCTGCTGGCGCCCGGCGCGGTCATGGTGGACGACGCGGCGGCCTTCGCCGGCGCCCTGGACAGCGACATCCTCGCTGGCCTGCCGGCGATCGCCACGCGCAATCCCCGCTCCGGCGACATCGCCTTCGAGGGCCTCGCCGCGGCTCGTCCGATCGCCGGGCGCCCCAGTCCCAGCGACATCGCCAAGCTGCTGCTGACGTCGGGCTCGACCGGTCGGCCCAAGGCGGTGATCTGCCTGCACGAAGGGGTGGCGGTGAACGCCGCCCAGATCGCCGCCTGCTTCGACGATGAGGAACCGCCGGTGGTGGTCAACCAGGCGCCCTGGAGCCACAGCCTGGGCGCCAACGCCATCCTGCAGATGGTCACCCACCGCGGTGGGGTCCTCTACATCGACGCAGGTCAGCCGGTCGCGGGACGCCATCTCGAGACGGTGCGCAACCTCGAGGAGATCGCGCCGACCTATCACAACATGGTCCCGGCGGGATGGGACCTCCTGGCCGGGGAACTGGAACGCAACGAGGCTCTGGCCAAGCGGTTCTTCAGCCGTGTCCGCGTCCTGCAGTACGGCGGCGCGGCCCTGGCGCAGAGCACCTGCGACCGGATCCAGGCGGTGGCGCGGGCCACGGTTGGCGAGGGGATCACCTTCGCTAGCGGATACGGCGCGACCGAGACCGGTCCCACGGCCACCAACGTCCACTGGCCCAACCTGAAGATGGGCCTGATGGGCCTGCCGACGCCCGAGACGACGGTGAAGCTCACGCCGATGCAGGACCGCCTGGAGTTCCGGGTGAAGGGGCCGCAGCTCTCGCCGGGCTACTATCGCAATCCCGAGGCGACGGCCGCCGCGTTCGACGAGGAGGGATTCTATCGGCTTGGCGATGCAGCCCGGCCCGTCGATCCGGCGCGCCTGGAGTGCGGTCTGGTGTTCGATGGGCGCCTGTCGGAGAACTTCAAGCTCTCCAGCGGAATCTTCGTCACCGCCGGCGCCCTGCGGGTGGCGGCGATCTCGGCCATCGGCGGCGCGGCGTCCGACGCGATCGTCTGCGGCGAGGGCGAGGGCGGCGTGGGCCTGCTCGTCTTCCTCAATCGGCCCTTCTGCCGCTCGCTTGCCGGGGAGGCGGAGCCGATGGCCCATCCGGCAGTGCGCGAAGCGGTCCGGGCCGGCCTCCAGCGCCTCAACGCCCACGCCGGCGGGGCCAGCAATCGCGTGGCGCGCGCGCTGATCCTGCCCGATGCGCCCGACGCCCACAGCGGCGAGGTCACGGACAAGGGCTACATCAACCAGACCCTGGCCCGCCGCCGCCGCGCCGCTGACGTCACGCGCCTGTTCGCGGCCGAGCCGGACCCGGACGTGATCGTGCTGGGGTGATTGTCCCTCCCCTTCTGGGGAGGGCGGCCGAGCGCCGCGAGGCCGGGTGGGGAAGTTTGGATCAACCCGAGCCTTTCGGGCCTTCCCCAAAGTTCCCCACCCGTCCTCCTGCGCCCTACAGGCTACGGAGGACACCCTCCCCAGAAGGGGAGGGATGAGCTTCGAGACCCGTCAGCTCTTCTTGGTGTTGCCCGGCAGGGTGCAGCCGCCGCTGATGCTGGTGGCCTGGGCGCAGATGATCGCCGATTGGGGAGTCAGGGGCGCCGGCGGGCTGAAGGAGTACTGCAGCATATAGCCCTGCAGTCCGTCAGAGCAGCCGACCTCCACATAGGCCTTCTTTTCGGCGGAGCTCACCCCCACGTCACGCGCTTCGGAGACCGTGCAGCTGTTCTTGCCGACCGCCTTCAGAGCTTCCGTCAGGGCCGGGTAGGCGGCGTCCGGCTTTGTCAGGGCGCAGCGGTAGCCGAGCAGTTCGGACACGGCGCAGTTGAAGACGCCCGCCTGCTGCGCGTCGCTCGGCGGGAAGAAGGCGATCGCGCCGTCGGGGCGATTGGAGCACTTGAGCTCCACCACCTCGTCGCCCTGCGCCATCTGCGAACCTGGCAGCGGCGCGTAGCCGGTCACGTCGCAGTTGTAGCCGGCCTTCTTGGCGAGCTGGGTGTAAAGGCCCGCCTGCTCCGTCTTCGCCTGACGCGCATCGGTCAGCTTGCAGCCGCCGAAATAGGGATCCGCCTCGGCGCACGGGATGACCTGATCGAGAGTGCCGTTGCCGTTTTCGACAAGCAGGTAGCCCTTACCGTCCTGGCAGGCTTCCTCGAAGTAGTACTTCCCGCTCTGGGTCGCCGCGAGGAAGCCGCGGCCGCCTTCTTTGATCGTGCAGTTCTTGTTGGCTTGGGCGTTGAGCTTGTCGACCACCGCCAGTTGGGCGGCGCGGTCGGTGAGCGTGCAGGAGATGTTCCCGCCCTCCGGGACCATGATGCAAGGGTTCGCGATAACGGCTTTGGTCGGATCCATCGGCGCGGTCGTCTCGAGGATGTAACCGCCCATATTGTTGGCGCAGGCGACCTCAAAGAAGGTGTTGGTCGCGTTCTGGCCGATCGCGCGGGCCTTGTCCGGGGTGCAGGAGGTCAGGCCGGCCTTCTGAAGATAAGGAACCAGCTGGGCCTTGGGATCCGCGTTGGCCGGCAGCATGCACTGGGTGGTGCTGGGCTTGCCGTCAGGGCCGGGCTGATCGGCCTGCAGACAGCTGTACGCCTGGACCGTGTCGCCCTTCTTCATGACGAGCATGCCCTCGTTGTTCTTGCAGGCGAGTTCGTAGAGGGTCTGTTTTTCCTTCGTCTTCGGGTCCGAGCCCTCGCCGATCAGGCGAGCGTCCGCCACGTCGCAGCTGATCCCAGCGGCGCTTATCAGGCCCGGCGCCGCCGCCGTGCCTTTGTCGCGTGCGTCCTTGGTGATAGCGGCCGCGGCCGGGGCTGCAGCCTTCGGCGCCGCCCAGGAGGCGGCAGGCGCTGCGATCGCAAATATCAGGGCCGCCACGAGCCCCCATCCGATCCGCCTCATCCGACGACACTCCCTCTTGCTTGTTGCTTGGGCATCTCAAGGCGCTCCATGCCTCCCGCCCGCAAAGGGGTCAAGATCGGCCCCTCCGCCACCGGCGACGGCGAAAGAGCTTTGGCGAGCGGACGGGGCTGCTCTAGGACGCCGTGGCCAGCGCAAGAACAACGCCGAGGGGCGCCGATCGGACCATGACAATCGCCATACGCTCCGCCCAGCCTGGCGAGGCGGACCTGATCCTTGGCCTGATCCGCGAGCTCGCCGAATACGAACGCCTGCTGCACGAGGCAGTCGCGACCGAGGCCGACATCGAGGCGATGCTGTTCTCGCCCAAGCCTCGCGCCTTCTGCGACATCGCCTTCCTCGACGGCGAACCGGTCGGTTTCGCCTTGTGGTTCTACAATCTCTCCACCTTCCTCGGGCGCCACGGGATCTATCTCGAGGACCTCTACGTCCGCCAGCAGGCGCGCGGCCACGGCGCCGGCAAGGCCCTGCTCGCGCGGCTCGCGCGGCGCTGCGTGGAGGAGAACCTCGGACGGATGGACTGGTCGGTGCTTGACTGGAACACGCCCTCCGCGGAGTTCTACGACAGCCTTGGCGCGACCTCGCAGAGGGAGTGGATCGGCCGGCGACTGACCGGACAGGCGCTCGCCAGACTGGCCGCGCTGGACGTTTAGGAGCGCCGTGCTTCCATTTCTGGTGGTTGTTCGAGACTCCAAATTTCATCCCGTCATCCCGGGTCGTCGCTTCACCCGGCCCAGGCCGGGTCGCTACCGCCCGGGATGACAAGAAAAAATCGGAGGGCGAGTATCGTAGCGGACCCCGGAAGGGAGGGACAGTCTACGCGGCGACCCAGCGGTGGGGGTCGAGGGCTTCGGGGTCCTCGAGGGCCATGTCGTCCCAGTCCAGGTCGGGAGGCGGCTTGGCGGCTGCGGCCACCATGGCCGAGAACTCGGCCACCGTCGCCGCGCCGACAATCACGGCGTCGGCCTCAGGACGCGAGAGCGCGAAGCCCAGCGCCGCCTGCAGCGGGTCGCTGCGGCCCTCGGCGATCATCCGACGCGCACGCGAGACGCGCGCAGCGGCGGCCTGATAGGGGGGCGGAACTCGTCCTGGCGGCCGGAAGAGCGGGCCGTTGAG
>JAFANN010000339.1 GCA_019232665.1 Caulobacteraceae bacterium
TCGCCGCGGCTGGCTCGCCGCATTACGCGGCCCTCGCGCTCGCGTTGGCGATCATGGTCGGCGTCATCGTGACGATCGCCGGGGCGGCGCGCATGGGCTGGGTCGGCGATCTGATCTCCACTCCGGTGATGACGGGTTTCCTCGCAGGGATCAGCGCGCACATCCTCGCCTCGCAGGGACCGGCGGCGCTCGGCCTCGCCCCACCGGGAGGATCGACGCTCCAGAAGCTGATCGGCCTCGTGGCAGCACTGCCCAGAGCCAACGCCTACGACGCCGCCATCTCGATCGGCGTACTCGGCGCAATCATCATTCTGGAACGCCTGAACCGGCGCATTCCCGCCGCCCTCATCGCCGTCGGCGTGGCCACCCTGCTTGCGATCACCTTCCGGCTCGACACTCGCGGCGTGGCGGAACTCGGTGTTCTCTCACATGTCGCGGCGCACATCGGCGTCCCCGCCATCGATCTTTCGCAGTGGTTGCGGCTTGGACCCCTCGCCTTTCTCGTCTCAGCGGTGGTGATCGGCCAGACCGCTGCCGTCAGCCGCGCCTTTGGATCCGAAGGCGGCGGCGTCGACGTCAATGGAGACTTGATCGGCGTGGGGACCGGCAACCTTCTGGCCGGACTCATCGGCGCGTTCCCAATCAACGCCAGCCCCCCGCGGACCGGCATCGTCGAGGAGAGCGGCGGCCGTTCCCAGGTCGCTGGACTGGTGGCGGTCGCCATCGTCGTCCTTCTACTCGTCTTTGGCCTTAGCGCGCTTGCCCATGTTCCCACCGCCGCGCTGGCGGGCGTGCTGCTGTTCGTCGCCGCCCGCCTGGTGCGCCTTCCCGAAATGGGGCGAATCCTCAAGCAGAGCCCGGCGGAGTTCGTCCTGGTGCTGGTGACCATCGGAGCCATCGTCATGCTGCCGATCGAATCCGGCGTGGCGACCGGCGTTGTCCTCTCGATCCTCCACGGCGTCTGGTCCGCGGCGAGGGTCCGCGTGCGGCCGATGACCCGGCAACCTGGCACGACGGTGTGGTGGTCCCACCACCACGGTTCCAGTGCGGAAGGCGAGCGCCTGCAGGGCGTGGAGGTCCTGGCCTATCAGGCGCCCCTCACCTTCCTTTCCGCGGACGCCTTTGCTCGGGAGTTTCTGGCGGCGGTGCGGGCCGAACCCGGCCTTCGCCTGGTGATCCTGGAAGCGGCGGGAGTGTTGATGATCGACTACACCGCTGCCGCCGCGCTGGCCCGCGTGGTGCGCGAGTGCCGCGCCGCGGGCTGCGACTTTGCCCTGGCCAGATTGGAATCGCCCGCAGCCCGTACCGCCCTCCGCCGGCTCGGACTCAGGGAGCTGATCGGGGACGACCACATCTTCCAGAGTGTGGATGCGGCCACCGCCGCCCTCGCGCCCGACGCCAAGGTGGCCGGAGGTGGAGCGCCAGCTTAAAATTCCGCTTTCGGAATATTCGCGATTCGGTATATACGGCGGCGATGGACGCCGCTTTCGCAGCCCTCGCCGATCCGACTCGACGCCGCATGGTCGACATGCTGCGCGGCGGCGAGCTCTCCGCCGGTGAGATCGAGCGGGGCGTCCGGATCAGCCAGCCTTCCGCCTCCAAGCACCTGAAGGCGCTTCGCGAGGCCGGGCTGGTCCGCATGCGCAAGGATGCGCAGCGGCGGCTCTACCGGCTCGATCCAGCGCCCCTCGCCGCCCTCGACGCCTGGCTCGAGCCCTACCGCGACTTCTGGAGCGACCGGCTCGACGCCCTCGAACGCCACCTCGAAGAGGAAGACCGCACATGACCTTGGATGTCGCCGCCCTGTGGCGTCCGCCTGGCGCCGGCCCATGGCTCGAACTCAGACGATCCTACCGTCAGCCCCCGTCGAAGATCTGGGAGGCCCTGACGATCCCCGGACGCCTCAGCGCCTGGATGGGCGTGGAATGGCTTGGCGCCGACGCTCCCCTGACCGAGGGGTCGCGGTACGACTACCGGTTCATGAATACCGACCTCGAAAGCCGCGGCCGAGTGCTACGCCTCGAGCCTTTGCTTCGGCTTGAACACACGTGGTTCGAGAACATCCCCCCTGCCGCGGTGATCGCCTGGATGCTGGAGCCGGAGGGCGAAGGCTGCCGCCTCACCCTGACCCACAGCGCCGGTCCCGTGGATGACGCGCCGCGCACCGCCGCGGGCTGGACCATGATCCTCCTGGCCCTCGCCAGGGACCTTGGCGAGCCCCTCCCCGCCCCTCGCGGCAAGGAGGACTGGCGGGTCGCGCGCGACCGCTACGCCAAGACCTTTCCCGCCTCCGCGCTGCGCGACGGGCGGCGCACCGAAGTGGACGGCCATCCGGCCCTGAAGTTCGAGCGGCTCCTGGCCCGTCCACCTGAGGCGGTGTGGAACGCCCTGGTGACGCCCGAGACGATGTCCCGCTGGCTGCAGGCCCGCGTCGAGATCGAGCCGCGCGTGGGCGGAAAACTCAAAATCCAATTCGCGCCGGCGGATCACGCCATGGTCAGCGAGGTCCTGGCGTTCGACCCGCCGCGGCGACTTGAATACACATGGCCCGAGAGCCATGCCGGCGGCGACTCTGTCGTCCGCTTCGACCTGGAGCCGCACGAAGGCGGAAGCCGGCTCGTCCTCACCCACGTCTTCCGCAAGGACGTCGACCTCGCGGACTTCGCCTCCGGTTGGCATTGGCACCTCGACGCCCTCGATCGCGCGCTGGAGGGCCAAAGCGTCACCTTCGATCGCGCCCGCTGGCAGTCCCTGAAGGGGGCGTACACGGCGACGCTCTAGAGAGCCTCACCGACAAAGAGAAACGCCGCCGGCCTGAGCCGGCGGCGTTTCAGGATCATCGATCCGTATACTGTTCAGATCAGAGCCGCGGCGGGCTTGCGGCGCGAGCGCATGGCGACGCCTAGCGCACCGAAGCCGATCAACATCAGAGCCCAAGACGCGGGCTCCGGCACGCCGATCCCGAAGTCGCCGTCACCATAGCCCACGCTTCCGTCGAAAACGCCAGTGATGACGTTCGTCCCGGCCGCCAGCGTGAACGTGCCGTGGCTGAAGTTGGGATCGGCCAGGGCGCAGGAGATGCACTCTCCAACGTAGTCGCCGTAGTTCGGCGTCGAGGTTGTCCCCAGGAGAACGCCGTTGTCATACAGTGTGAATTGGTCGCCCGAGGCTTCCACGTCCGTGACCGTCAGGGTCGTGGGCTTGGAGAGCGTGATCGTCCACGGCGCGCTCGGCGCCGACACTCCATTCGGGCTCGTTCCAGGATACCCTCCGCCGTAAAGGGCCGTACCCGTGGTGGAGAACCCGAACGCGTACCAGGTGCCGGTAGAAATGTTGTCGGCTTGCGCCGGCGCTGAAATGGCGCCGAGCGCGGCCACGGCCGCACCGGCGCAAAGGATCTTCCTGAGCATGGCTGTTGTCCCCTAGTGTCCGCTTTCAAATAGTCGCAACGCCGCTTCGTACGGCGCCGAGCGTCACCGTAATGGGGTCAGCCATTTTGTCAACAAATTTGCCTCAAACGTGCCCCATTTTGAACGTAATTTGTACCGCTTCGAACAATCTGCACCATGCTAGGCGGCGTTGTCGCGAGTCGAACTTCGACTTTGATTAGACCTATGCGACCGCAACCGCGTGGCTACGCCCAAGCCGCCGAGGCCAACGAGCATGAGGGCCCAGCTCGCCGGTTCGGGCACGCCCACCGCCACGCCAAAATCGCCGTCGCCGAAACCAAAGCCGGTATCGAAGACGCCGCTGATGACGTTCTTGCCCGCCGGGAGGGTGAAGTAGCCTCGGCTGAAGTTCGGATCGGCAAGAGCGCACGAGATGCACTCGCCCACGTAGCTGCCGAACGACGGCGTCGACGTCTCACCCAACACCTTGCCGTTGTCATAGAGGGTGAACTGGTCGCCAGAGGCTTCTACGTCGACGACAGTCAACGGGGTGGGCCTTGAGAGGGTGATGATCCAAGGTCCGGTCGGAGCGGACACTCCGCTTGGATTGGTCCCAGGGACCCCGCCGCCAGTGAGGGCGGAGCCCGAGGATGCGAAGGCGAAGGCGTACCACACGCCGGTCCCGATGTTGTCCGCGACAGCCGGGGCCGAAATCGCCCCAAACGCGACGGCGGCGCTGGCGCAGCAAATTGTTCTGAACATTGCGGTTCTCGCTCGTGATCGGCGATTTTCGAATGTGCTCAGCCCGTTCGGGTTCCGGTCCGCCACATGCGGGTCGCACTTTTCGTCGACCACTTTCCTGAGGCCCCGGACGCGCGCTCAGAAAGAAGAAACGCCGCCGGCAAGGCCGACGGCGTTTCCGAAGACTTGATCGGCTGGGATCAGGCCAAGGCGGTCCTTCTGCGCGAACGCAGGGCCATACCAAGCCCACCGAACCCGATCAGCATCAGGGCCCAGGTCGCCGGCTCGGGAACGCCGATCGCGAAATCGCCATCGCCGTTGCCCACGACGCCGTCGAACGTGCCCGTGATGACGTTCACGCCGGCCGGCAGAGTGAAGTAGCCGTGGCTGAAGTTCGAACTCGCGAGCGCGCAGGAGATGCACTCACCCACGTTTTGCGCGTAAGGAACGGGTGTCGAGGTGGTGCCGAGAAGCACGCCGTTGTCGTAGAGGGTGAACTGGTCGCCGGACTCTTCCACGTCGGTGACAACCATGGTCGTCGGCTTGGAGAGGGTGATCGTCCACGGCGCGCTGGGCGCAAGGACGCCATTGGGGCTGGTGCCCGCGGCGTAGCCCGGCCCGAAAAGCGCCGTGCCGGTGGTGGTGAAGCCGAAGGCGTACCAGATGCCCGTCTTGATGTTGTCAGCCTGCGCGGGCGCCGAAATGGCCCCTAGCGCGGCCAAGGCCGCGCCAGCACAGAGGATTTTCCTGATCATGCGTCGCTCCTGAAAGTGAAACAGATCGCCCCAACCCCGAATTTTCAAAGTGGCGCTACACTAGTCGAGCTCGTCGCATTGTCAACGCATTTGGGCCAAGATTGAAGCAAATTGCGATTTGGACGGCTAAGCTGGTGAATTCGTGCGAGGTTTGGAGAAGGGGTATGAGCAAAACGCCAAGGTTAAGCTTTGCGGCGCCCTGTCTGCGGTTGTGCGAGGTCGCTGCTTGATGTCCGGGTCGCGCAATCGAGGCGGCCCGCCCCGTACGCAGGGCCGCCCGCAGCTCCCGGTCGCCTCCGCGGCGCCCTCTCGCTCCGGCCTGAGGCCGGCCTCGCTGGCGGCTCTGCAACAGGAGGCGGCGCACGGCGTCGCCCTACCCGGGCTATCGGGCGCGACAAGCCGCGCTTCCCTCTCCCGAACCGCCCAAGCGCGTCAATGGGCGAGCGAAGGCGCGCGGCTGATCAATCAGCGGCAGATGTCTAAGGCGGTCACGCTTATCGAGAACGCCATCGCTCTCGATCCGACAGTCGCGGCTTGGCGCCACGACCTCGGGATCGCCCTTCTGGCCCTGGGCCGGCTCGAGGAGGCGGGGGAGGCCTTTGCGGCCGCAGTCCGGCTCGACGGCTCCCTGCCCAGCGCCCACCATAATCTCGCATACGTGCTCGACGCCTTGGGGCGGGAAGACCAGGCCCTGGTCAGCTACGCGGCCGCAGCGCGCCTCCAGCCAGACCTTGTCGTCGCCCAGTCCCGCCTTGGCGACCTCTACCTGGCCCGCAGCCGTCGGACCGAGGCGGAAGCGGCCTTCAGGGCGGTGGCGGCAGCGAGCGCGGGGACGCTCGCCGAAGAGATCGCCCTGGCGCGAGCGGCCGAATGCGCCGGCGACGCGGATGCGGCCCTCGCCGACCTGCGCCGGATCGTGGACAGTCACCCGGAGAGCCCCGAAGCCC
>JAFANN010000354.1 GCA_019232665.1 Caulobacteraceae bacterium
TACATCGAGACCATCAGCGTGAAGTCCATCAGGTCGCGCGCCAGGCTGCGGGCGTCGGCGATCCAGAAGGCGAGGCTGCCGAAGATCACCGCCGTCGACAGCCACACGCTCGCCCCGATGACGACGGCCGCTACCGCCCCCGCTGCGCCAAGCAGGTCCAGCCGCGCGCTGAAAGTCAGCACGACGAGGCCGGCGAAGATGTCGCCCCAGGCGCTGGGCATGGATTCGCGCGAGAGCAGGCGCGGCAGGACTGCGGCGGGCTGGGTGAGCAGGGAATCGATGTCGCCCCGCAGGATCGCGCCGGCGAGATCCCGGTAGCCGCCCAGGAACACCGTCGTCAGGCCGAACAGCAGGTAGACGACGCCGATCAGCCGCGCCACGTCGGCCAGCCTCCAGCCGCCGACCTCTCGGAAGCCGGTGAAGAACAGGAACCACAGCAGCAGCCAGAAGCCGTTGTTCACCACCATGCCGCCGGCCTGCAGCCAGAAGGCCGCCCGATCGGCCAGGGCGCTGCGGACCGCGGCGAGCGAGGCGAAGGCCGTGGCGCGGACAAGGCTCACGACGCGCCCTCCCGCAGGGTCTTCGCCACTCCCGCGCGGCAGACGAGCGCCACGATCGCCGCAAGGACGATCGTCCAGGCGACCTGGGCCGCCAGGGCGCGTGCGAAGTCGGCCCACGACATGCCGAGGATAGCCTGGCCGGGAAAGCCCAGCTGGCCGGCGAATGGCGAGGCGACGGCGAGCGTGTGCAGCCAGCCGCGATAGAGGCTGATCGGCGCGAACAGGCCGCCAAGGAGGAACATCAGCTTCTGGACGATCAACGCCGCGGGCAGGACGCGGCGCACCCAGAAAGCGGATAGTCCGACCAGGGCGTAGGCGAGTAGCGCCAGGACCACGCCGCCGATCGCCAGGAGCACCGTTCGGACCACAGCCTCGACTCCGGGCCAAACGTCGGCGACGAGCAGCAGGGCAAGCGCCGCCGGTGCGATGGCGATCATCCGCGCCGCCGTGCCGCCCGCCGCTTCGGCGATCAGCAGGAGCGCCCAGGACCTGGGCCGCAGCAGCCGCGCCTCGAGGACGCCCGAGCGCACCTCGTCCTCGAACCGCAGCTGCACCGCGACAGTGGAGATGACGATCCACTCGGTGACGCCGATGTAGGGCGCAAGGCCACTGGCCGGCAGGCGCGCGGCCAGCGTCCCGGGCAGGCGCGCTGCGCCGACCTTCGCCCAGAAGGCGCCCAGCACCATCAGGCAGACGGCGTAGAAGGCCACCCGTCCCACGAGCGCCGGCCAGGCGGCGAAGGCGCCGGTCAGGCCTAGGCGGAAAGCGCTGGCCGCAGCGCGCAGGTCCGCGAGCGCCTCCCGCGTCCAGGCGGGACGCGCGGCTTCAGCCGTCCAGAGAGGCGTAGATCTCATGGACCACTTCCTCCATCGGCGGATCCTCGACGCTGACATCGTCGATGCCCCCGTGCGCCAGGGCGGCGGCCACCACGGCCTCGACCCTGGCGCGCGCGGTGTCGACCTCGAGCACGGTCGTGTGCGGCTCGCTCGGCCGGCGGGTGACGCCGGTCATCTCCACCGTCAGCTCGGGCGCGACTGAGCGGACGGTGACCAGCTTACGGGCCAGGAAGCGGCGGCGGAGGCCCTCCGTCGCCTCGTCCAGGACGATGCGACCGGCGTTGATGACGATGACCCGCTCGCAGACGAGCTCGATGTCCCGCGCGTCGTGCGAGGTGAGCACGACCGTCTGCCCTTCGCGCGCGGACTGCTCGCGGATGAAGTCGCGGATCGCGGCCTTAGCGGTCACGTCCAGCCCGATCGTCGGTTCGTCCAGGAACAGCAGGGCCGGCCCATGCAGCAGCGAGCCGACGATCTCGCAGCGCATCCTCTGGCCCAGCGACATCCGCCCCGGCGGCTGGTCGAGCAGCCCCGCGACGCCGAACCGCTCGGAGAGCTCCCCGAGCCGCCGCCCAAAGAGCTCGTCAGGCTGGTCGTAGATTCGCTGCAGAAGGGCGAAGGAGTCCCGCGCCGGCAACTCGGGCCACAGCTGCGAGCGCTGGCCGAACACCACGCCGATCCGATAGGCCAGCGCTCGCCGCTCGCGGCAGGGCGTGAACCCCAGGACGTCCGCCGCGCCGCCCGTCGGCTCGAGCACGCCGGACAGCATCTTCAAGGTCGTCGACTTACCCGCGCCGTTGGGACCGATGATCGCGAGCCGCTCGCCCGCACGGATGTCGAACGAGACGCCGGCGACCGCCGCCAGTTCCGTGTACTCAGGTTGGAGGAGGCCGCGCAGGCCCCCGAACGCGCCGGTCCGCCGCCTAGGCTGGCGGTAGGTCTTGCGAAGATCCTTGACTGTGACGGCGAGTTTCATGGCGGGGCTCGAAGACGGGTTCCGGACGGGGCTCGGCGTTCACGCAGCCGAGGGCGCTTACCGCTTCGCGCGGAAGCGGTTGGCCATTGGCGGACATGAACCCGTAGGTCCGGATCATCTCAGGGAGTCCCAAAGAGTAGAGGCGAAGCGTTAGCTGAAAAACGCGCCAGCAACAAGTATTAGCGTGGTCGACGCCGGCGGATCGCCGTTACGCCGCGGCTGAACGATTTGGACTGTCTCCCCGCGTCGTCGAGCCCACATCAGGGGCCACGGCCCGAGCGACGAGCAAGCGCCGCGACTCGAACCATTCGATCGTCCGGCGCAGTCCCTCTCCGAGCGCGGTCGCCGGCCGCCAGCCGAGCAGGGCGCCCGCCTTGGAGATGTCAGGGCGCCGTCGCTTGGGATCGTCTTCCGGAAGCGGCCGGCGCACGACCGCCGACGACGATCCGGTCGCCTTGCGCACCATCTCCACGAGCTCGAGGATGGTGTGTTCGGACGGATTGCCGAGATTGACGGGTCCCGGCTGGCGGCCGTCGTAGGCCATCAGCCGCGCCAGCCCGTCCACCAGATCGTCGACGTAGCAGAAGGAGCGCGTCTGCCTTCCGTCCCCGAAGATCGTGATCGGCGCCCCGGCGAGGGACTGGGCGATTACGGTGGAGACAACCCGCCCATCCTCGGCCCTCAGGCGCGGGCCGTAGGTGTTGAAGATGCGGGCGACCCGGATCTCGAGCCGACTGAGCCGATCGAGATCGAAGCAGAGCGTCTCCGCAGCGCGCTTGCCCTCGTCGTAGCAGGCCCGGGGGCCCGTACAGTTGACATGGCCCCAGTAGTCTTCCCTCTGGGGATGCATCTCCGGATCGCCATAGACTTCGCTGGTCGAGGTCAGCAACAGGCGTGCGCCACAACTCTCGGCCAATCTGGCCAGGTGCAGGGTGCCGATCACCGAGGTGAGCAGGGTGTGCTCTGGCTGGGCCTGGTAGATCGGCGGCGAGGCGGCGCAGGCGAGATTGTAGATCTGGTCGAAACGCCGGCGCGTCAGTTTGGTCGGCAGGGGCGAAACGACGTCCGCCTCGATCAGCTCGAAGCGGGGTTCGCGCCGGGCGAACGTGAGGTACTCCAGCTGTCCCGTGAGGAAGTTGTCGATACAGGTCACCTCGGCGCCGTCGGAAAGCAGCCGGTCGCAAAGGTGCGAGCCGAGGAACCCCGCTCCCCCCGCGATCAAGATCTGCTTCTGCCGTCTCAAGCTCATTGAGGGCCTCCGACACTATAGACTGGGCTATGGTTTAGGGTTCGATTGGGCGCTTGCGCCGCGCGCCGCGCGACGGCGGCGCGGAGTTCGCGCTCCATATCGGCCGCACGGTGGGCGGCGGTATGAGCGGTCAGGATCCGTGCTTGGGCGGCCTCGCCGATGGCGCGCCGGTTGGGGTCGCTAATGGCGAGCGCCCGCAGGACAGCGGCGGGGTCCTGCGCCAGGATGATCTCGGAGCCGGGGCGCAGGAGGAGGTCCAGGCCTTCCCAGACGTCGGAGATGATCGGCGTTGCACAGGCCGCGGCCTCGAACAAGCGCACGCTGGGGCTGTAGCCCGCGCTCACCATGTCGGCGCGCGTGACGTTCAGGGTGAAGCGGCTTGCCGCGTAAAAACTTGGGTGGTCGGCAGGCGCGACGTGGTGCAACCGCTCCACGTTGGCCGGCCAGGCAATGTCGGCCGGGTACTGGGCTCCGGCGACGGCGAAGCGCAGTTCAGGCGCGCGACGGGCAGGCTCCAGCAGCAGCCGATCCAGCATCGGCTGCCGGTCGCGGCTGTAGGTGCCTAGATAACTTAGATCCCATCGCTGGGTCGTCATGATAGGGCGGTAGATCTTGGGGTCGACCGAGCAGTAGAGCGCCCGCGCAGCAGGCGAGCCGAAGCACCGCTCCAGCCGGGATAAAGTCGGGCCGCCAGTAAAGGAGAAGTAGACGTCATAGCCGGGGATCAGATCGGCGGAGAGGTATTCTGTGTCGCCGGCATCCAGCCTGGCCAAGGTCACCGGCGTGTCGATGTCATAGAAGACCGTGATTCCGGCGGCGATCGCCTGCGCCCAGCGGCCGACGGCGACGCCATCGGGCACATACGAGCCGACCATCACTGCGTCGGCGGCGGCGAGAAGCGGCGCGCGCCGACGCAGATCGCCCGTGTCTTCATAGAGGATCAGGTCGCAGAAGTCTGGCTCCGCCAGGTCCCGGTGATCTCCCGCGTACCAGGGAACGTTCCGTTCGAGGAAGGTCACCCGGTGGCCGCGATCGGCAAAGGCCCGGAGCAGCGCCCGATAGGTCGTCGCGTGGCCGTTGCCCCAGGACGAGGATAGGCTGAGGCCAATGACGGCAAGATGCAGCGGTCTGTTCATGCGGGCGCGCGATCCCGGACACGGGCAAGCTCGGCCCGGAGGAGCGCGTCCACTTGCGCCCCACGGCGCGAGTAGGTGTGCTCCGCCAAGATCCTTTGACGCGCGGCCTCGCCAATCTGGCGACTCCGCTCAGGCGTCAGGTTGGCGAGGTGGCCGGCGATGTCGGCCCCGTCGCGGGCGACGAGCACCTCCTCGTCGGGCTGCAGGAAGAGTTCCAGGCCCTCCCAGGCGTCTGTGATCAGACAGGCCCCGGCGCCGGCCGCTTCGAACACCCGGGTCGCCGGAGAAAATCCGACCTCGGCCATCGAGTCCCTGGCGAGGTTCAGGACGGCGATCGCCGAACAATTGAACGCGTTGTGGTCGGCGGTGCCGACGTGGCCGATCCGGCGGATGTTTCCGGGCATCGGCTTGTCGCCCCAACCATTTCCGCCGAGCACGAAACGCCGGTCCGGGAGCCGCGACGCGGCGTCGACGAAGAACCGCTCCACCCGCGCTTCGCGGTCGGGAAGGCGGTTGGCGAGAAAGTTGAGGTCTCCCTCGAACCGCGGATCGGGCGGCGCGGAATGGTGGGTGCTCGGATCGAGGGCGTTGTAGATCGGCTGGCACAGCCTGGCGCCGAGACCTTCATAGGCGGCGATAACGGGTGCGCCGCCGCCGTAGGTCAGGACTGCGTCGAGGCTCGGCAAGGCCTGACGGACGGGATGGTCGGCGCCAGCGTCTCGCATCTCCTGCAGGGTTGCGGCCGCGTCGACGTCCCAGAACAGCTTCAGGGCCCTGGGGTGGGCCTCCGCGACGATCCCTTGCAGCAACTCGGCGTCGAATACGCCCACGCCAGAGGCCTTGACCACGACATCGGCCGCCCTGGCCTCCGCCAGCACCCGCTGCATGGCGCCAGGTGTCGCCTCATAGACCACGACCTTGGCCCATTCGGGCGGGTCGATGTCGCGGTGACTTTGGCGGTCGAACGCATCCGGTTCATAGAAGGTGACGTCGTAGCCGCGTCCGGCGAGGTCGCGCAGCAGGCCGCGGTAGTAGGTCGCCGCCCCGTTCCAGTACGACGAAAGCAGGCTCGAACCGTAGAAGGCGATCCTCACGCGGCGTGCTCCATGGCGGTTTGCTGGAAGCCGCCTGGCGCGCCGAGCCGCCCGGCGATCTCGAGCAGCTCGTCGACGCGATGGGCGCAGGTGTGGCGCGCGCGGATGGTCTGGAGGCCGGATGTCACGAGCTCGGCGCGCAGATCGGCATCGTGCCGCAGGTCGCGCAGCCGCCGCGCCATCTCCCGGCCGTCGGCGACCATCAGGAAGTCCTGGCCGATCCTGAACAGAGCTTCGCTGTCACGCCACGGCGCGCTGACAAGCGGGATGCCGCAGGCCAGCGCCTCGAAGACGCGGATCGTCGGGATTCCGATCAGACGTTCAACGTAGAGGCGGCGGGGGACATGGACGGTGGCCAGGCGACGCGCGAAGACCTGCGGCGCCATGGCGTTCGGAAGCCATCCTCGATAGGTCGCCCGATACCGCTCAAGCATCGTCCTTGCTGCATCGGGATAGCGAACGCCATGGACGTCGAGGCGAAGACCGGCCGCCATCGCGGGGGCGAACAGGAACGCCTCCAGCTCCCGCGTGCGTTCGCCGTCGCCCCAATTGCCGATCCAGACGAGGCCCTCGCGCGGTTGCTCGGTGGCGGGCGGATGGAAACGCCGGGTGTCGGCGGCTTCGCGCCAGGTCCAGGTGCGTCCCGCCCAGCCATGCTGGCGGTACACCTCCGACAGGGTTTCGCCGAACGCGAGGACGCCGTCGTACGCGCCCAACTCAAGGGCGGCAATGGAACCGGGATCGCTCACAGCGCGGTGGTGCGTGTCGTGGAAGAGCAGCCTGAAGCGTCCGCCATTGGCCCGCGCACGGCCGACGCTGGCGACAAGTTCGGGCGGGTTCCACTCGTGGACCAGGACGAGGTCGGCCCCATCGCATGCCGCCTCGGCGTCGAAATCCCCACCGTAGGCGGTCGACGAGAGCTCGGGGTAGGCGGCGCGATAGGCCTCGAGTCCGGCCTCGCCGTGGTCGGCCACGAGATTGCGCAGGCTCCAGGCGTCCTGCGGTTCATACACTTGGACGGTGTGGCCCCGGGCGATCATCTCGCTCAGGACGCCGCGCAGGAAGTGCACGTTGCCGTGGTTCCAGCACGAGGCCAGGGAATGCGTGAAATAGACGAGTTTCATGCGGCGGCCGCCGTGCTCGGGGGCGCGAATGCGGCGGCCGAGAGGCGCGTGTAGTGGCCGAGAATGCCTGCGCCCATCGCCTCGAGGGTGTATCGACCCGCCCGGACCCGGGCCTTCGCCGACAGCGCCTGGCGCAGGCTGTCGTCTGCCAGCACGCGGTTGATGGCGGCCGCGAAGCCGCGTGCGTCCCGGGGCGGGACAAAAATGGCGGCGCCGGCCCAGAGCTCGCGCAGTGTGGCGATGTCGGAAAGCACGAGGGCCGCGCCGGCCTGCGCCGCCTCCAGGACGGTCAGGCCAAACGGCTCGTAGAGTGCGGCCGAGGCGAACACCGGCGCTCGCGCCAGCCAGTCGGACATGGCGGCCGCATCCTGAGCGCCGGGCGTGCGCACGTGCTCCAGGCGGATCCACGTCCCGTCAGGGCCGGCGAGCCCACCCAGCGCCACGACGGGGGCGTCGATCATGGCGGCGGCGGCGTCGAGCGTCGCAAAACCCTTGGCTTCGTCCCACAGACGCCCCGCCGACAGCACGAAGGATTCAACCTTGGCGCCGCCGGCCGCAGGCGGGCGCCCGTTCCAGACCACGGCAGGGTCGGCGCCGTAGATCTCCCGGGTGACCTCGGCGAAAGCGCTCGTCGGAGCGATCACGGCGTCGCAGGCCGCGTAGCCATCGGCGAGGAGTTTGCGCCTCCAGGCGAAATCCGGCGGCAGGGCGCCGCCGCGGACCGCCCTCCACCAGCTGGCGGTGCAGGAGTGGCAGACGCCCAGAAGCGGCAGGCCGAAGTCCGCCAAAGCCGCAAGGACAGGACTGTTGAGGTGCAGAAGGTCGGCGCCAGACTTCCTGGCGAAATGCGCCAGCGCCTCCGCGACGGGACACAACTCGTCTGCCTCCTGTGCGGTCCAGTCGAGAGGGCCTGAAATGCGGACGACCTCAAGGCCACCGATGGCGGTCATCTGCGCCAGCTGGGCGTCCGAGGCTTGGGGGCCGAGAAGCGCGAGGGTGACGTCCACGCCTGAACGGCGCATCCAGTTCGAAAGATCGAGGGCATAGGTGAAGACGCCGCCGACCGCGTCGGCGGTGACCAGCAGGCGCGGCGGACGGTTCAGGCGCGCTGGCATTGCGTCTCCAGCACCGGCAAGGGGAGGGGATCGCCGTCCTGGATGTCGCTGAGGTCGTCGAACTGGGCCAGGTAGTGCTCGTGCGCCCGCTCCCAGGCGCGGCCGTCGGGCAGGCCCCAGAGCTTCCGGTAGTCCGGCGAGGACGGGTACGGATAGAGCGGGACCGGATCGTTGGCCCAGACGCCCGCGGCGGCCAGCCGCTCGCGCCAGGCCGCGACCAGCGCGGCGTCGTCGCCCGCTGTCTCGATCAGGTTGGCCTGGACGAAGGGAACCGTCTGACGCGCCCGGATCAGGCGGTCTGCAAGTTCATCTGTGGTCAGACGGCACTTCTTGTCCAGGCTGGCGCGACCTTCGACGGTGAGGCTCTCGACGCCGGCCTCGATCGAAACGCATCCCGCCTGACCCAATAGGTCGAGCATCGCGGGCTTCCACAGGTCGATACGCGTCTGGACGCCAAACTCGACCGCTCTCTCGGCGAGAGCGTGCAGGAGCTGCGGCTGCGGCAGGAAAATCTCGTCGACGAAATAGACGTAGGTCACGCCCTGCGCGACGAGGCCGTCGATCTCGTCCAGCACGATAGAGAGAGCGCGTCGACGGTAGGCGTCGCGGAAATCGATCTTGGCGCAGAAGCTGCAGGCGTAGGGGCAGCCCCGCGACGCCTCGACCTCCGCGCCCGGGCCGTGGGCCTTGGAGCCGAAGCGATGATGGTGATGGCTGTGGCGCTGCAGCCAGTCCGTCGGCCAGCGAAGCGGCGGCAGGTCGGTGAAGCGACTGGCGTGCGGCTCGCCGGTCACGCGGATGCGGCCGGTGTCCATGTAGGCGATGGAGGGGATCGAGGCGAGTGCGCCTCCCTCCGCCAGCTTGCCTAGGATCTCCTCGCACTCGCCCCGCACGACCACGTCGCAGGCGAGCTTGGCCACCGCAGTCTCCGGCGTCGCCGATCCGTGCGGCCCCACCGCGACCGTCATCCCACCGCGACGGCCAAGCCGGTCAAGCAGCATGCGCGGGATGCGAAGCTCGGGCTGCGCGCAGCGCCAGAACAGGTAGGTGGGGGCCGTCGTGATCACGGTCATGTCGGGCGCGAACGCTGCGACGCGCTCGATGAGGCCGGGGTTGTCTTCGCCCATGAGCGCCCCGTCGAGCATCAGGCAATCGTGGCCGGCCGTCTCCAGCAGGGCCTTGCTGTAGCCGAGCTCGAGCGGAAGGTGGGCTTCGCGACAACCAAAGTAGATGCTGTGCGGGAATGACCAGGCGGGGTTGACGAGCGCGATCCTCATCCCGCGGCCGCCTTCGCCAAGGCGCGGGGGCCCGCCAGGCCACGTTCCGTTCTGAGCCAGTCGCAAAGGTCGGCGACGCCCTCTCGCCACCCGATCGGCAGCGGCAGGTCGAGCGCCGCGCGAAGGCGACGGGCGTCGGCGACGAAATAGCGCTGATCGCCCTCGCGCCAGTCGTCGAAGTCGAGCTCCAGCGCGCGGCCGGTCAGCGTCTCGATGTACGCCAGCACCTGGCGAAGACTGACCGCATTGGCAGGACCGCCTCCGAGATTGAAGGGGCGGCCGCTGACGCGGTCGATGTTCCGGAGCGCCGCCAGATACGCGTCCACCGCATCGCTGACATGCAGGACGTCGCGAACCTGTTTGCCGTCGCCATAGATCGAGATCGGCCTTCCTTCGAGCGCTCGTATCAGGAAATGGGCAACCCAACCCTGGTCTTCCGACCCCATCTGGCGCGGGCCATAGATGCAGCTCATCCGCAGCACGCAGGTGCGCAAACCGAAGCTGCGGGCATAATCCAGGACGTACTGGTCCGCCGCGCCCTTCGAGCAGCCATAGGGCGTGTGGAAGTCCAGCGGCCGCGTCTCGTCGACGCCACGGGCCCGCACCGACGCCTCTTTCGGGGCATAGGCGTCGTCGACGATCTCCAGCGAGATGTCGGCAAGGCTGCCGTAGACCTTGTTGGTGGAAGCGAACACCACGGGCGCAACGGAGCCGCCCCGGCGAACGGCCTCGAGGACGTTCAGCGATCCCAGCAGATTGACGCTGAAATCATCCAAGGGGTCGAGCAGGCTGGTCGTTACCGCAACCTGGGCCGCCATATGGAAAACGGCGCTGGCGCCGCAGACCGCCGAGTTCAGCGCCTCCTCGTCCCGGACATCGGCGATGACCGGCCGAATGCGGTCACCGTGGCGTGAGACGAGCCAGTTGAGATTGCGCTCCACTCCTGGGCGCGCGAGCGCATCGAAAACGATCACCTCGGAGCCTTGAGCGGCCACCCGGTCGGCGATGTTGCAACCGATGAATCCGGCGCCGCCGGTGACGACGATCGGTCCATCAGACGTTGGGCTGATCATGCGACGAGCCCCCGAGCTTCGAGTTCGCTGCGCGCTTCCAGGACGCGGTCGGCGGCTTCCTGCCGCGCGACCCATTCGGAGAGTTCCGCGACCCCCTCCGTGAAGTCCTGTTGCGGCCTGAAACCCAACGAGTCCCGCGCCTTCGACAAATCCGGAATGCAGTGGCGGATATCGCCGATGCGGGCCTTCTGGGTGATATCCGGCGTCAGATGTTCCCTACCCATCGAGCGGGCCTGCAGGCGCGCCACGTCCTCGATCGTGCGAGCTTCGCCACTGCCGATATTGAAGACGTGGCCGTCTACGTCGGGACGGTCCAGGGACAGCACGAAGGCGCGGGCGACATCGGCGACATGCACGAAGTCCCGGCGCTGCTGGCCGTCCTCGAACACCATCGGGCGTTGCTCGTTCGCCAGGCGCGAGGCGAAGATCGCGAGGACGCCAGTATACGGATTGGAGAGCGCCTGGCCGGGGCCGTAGACGTTCCAGAGCCGCAGCGCCACGCCCTGCATGCCGTATGCGGGCGCGACCGTCAGTGTCAGCCGTTCCTGCACGTACTTGCCAATCGCGTAGACGGACATTAGCGCCGGCTGCTTGGTTTCAGGCGTCGGCGCCGGGATCAGCGCCCGACCGGACTCGTCCACGGGATCCCACGACCCGTCGGGGTTGCGTGCTCCGCGCACCACGTTCTGGCGCAAGTCGCCGTCCTGGGTCTGATAAAGACCTTCGCCGTAGACGCTCATCGATGATGCGGTGACCACCCGCTTCACCGGATGGGCGATTAGTTGCTGGAACAGGACCGCGGTGCCGTGGTCGTTGACCGAGGTGTAGCGGTCGACCGCATACATGCTCTGGCCCACCCCGACCTCCGCCGCCAGGTGCGCCACCTTGTCGACACCCTTGACCGCCGAGAGGACCGCGCTCTCATCGCGAACATCGCCAATGATCAGCTCGGCGTCAGGATGCAGTTCCTCGGGGCGTCCTGCGCCCCCGTGGACCTGATCTATCAGGCTATCGAGGACCCTCACCCGATCTCCGCGCTCGATCAGGACCCGCGCCAGATGCCGGCCGATAAATCCGGCGCCGCCAGTGATCAGAATTGTCTGCGGCATTTATATTCAATCCGACACATTTATTTCTCGCCATCATTTTCGATGCTGCTAGAAAAGAAATATTTCATCAGTCGTTCGTCGAAAGGCAGTCATGTACAAGGCGCAAGATTCTGCGCTATCAACTGACAGGATGTGTTGCACCTGCAGCCTTCTGTGCGTCGGCCGTGGTCGCAGGTTCAGTATCAACAGCTTCATCTTCTTCCGGTTCCCTAGCTTCACCAGTAGAAGCTGAGCTTGTCTGGTTAAGTTAGGGTAGCTTAACCTCAGAACAATGATTAAAGCTCCATCGTACTAAGCACTGCCTTGGAACTTTCCGGCTCAGCAGGGTTTAAAGCGGCGCTTGAGCTATGTTGCCTAAGCCAAGTTAGGCGTGAGGAGCGATGGGTAACGGAAAGGTTCGGGTGGGCGTCGTCGGCGTCGGTAATTGCGCCTCCTCGCTCGTGCAGGGGCTCTTCCACTATTCCGACGCTGTCGCGAATGAGCCGCCGCCGGGGCTGATGCACGTCGAGCTAGGCGGCTACCATGTGAGCGACATCGAGGTCGTGGCCGCCTTCGACATCAATGCGCGCAAGGTTGGCCGCGACGTCAGCGACGCCATCTTCGCCACACCGAACAACACCTGCCGCTTCGCGTCGCCTTCGCCGACAGGCGTCCCTGTCAGCCGCGGTCGCACACTCGACGGGATCGGCAAGTATATGGCCGGGGAGATCGAGCTCTCCGACGCACCCGAGGTCGATGTGGCCGAAACGCTAAGGCGCGCCGGTGCAGAGATTCTTGTATCGTATCTGCCAGTCGGCTCGCAGGAAGCGACGGAGTTCTACGCGGAGCAGTCACTCGACGCGAGATGCGCCTTCATCAACTGTATCCCGGTGTTCATAGCTTCGGACAAGACGTGGGCGAGAAGGTTCGAAGCTCGCGGACTGCCAATCATCGGCGACGACGTGAAGAGCCAGGTCGGCGCAACGATAGTGCACCGTGAACTCGTAAATCTGTTCCGCGAACGTGGGGTTCGCGTTGACCGCACCTATCAACTGAATTTCGGTGGGAACGCGGACTTCAGGAACATGCTGGAGCGCGAGCGACTGGAATCGAAGAAGCTCTCGAAGACGCAGGCCGTCACGAGCCAGCTCGACGTACCACTCGACGCCGACGACATTCACGTGGGGCCGTCGGATTTCGTGCCATGGCTGACGGACCGCAAGTGGGCGCACATCCGTGTGGAGGGCACGACCTTCGGTGGCGTCCCGCTGAACGTGGAGCTCAAGCTGGAGGTCTGGGACAGCCCCAACTCCGCCGGAGTGGTGATCGACGCGATCCGCTGCGCCAAGCTCGGGCTCGACCGCGGCCTCGCAGGACCCCTGCTCGCACCGTCCAGCTACTACATGAAGTCGCCTCCGGAGCAGTACACCGACGCCGAGGCTCGCGAACGCACCTTGAGCTTCATCGCCGGGCGCAGCCGCCCCAAGCCAGCAGGAAAATTCGACTCGTGAGCGCGCCCGGCGCTGCCCGGCGGGCCGCCGAAAGCGCGCCAGTTCCACCCACGGACCCTCAACCAGGACGTGACGGCTTGAAACTCACCAGCGAAGCGATCCGGACGCGCGTGGAGGCGCTTGCGCCCTGGTTCCACAACATGGACCTGGCTGGCGTGATTACGGCGCCTGATCACTTTCTCCACGACTACCCGAGCAACAAATGGGCTCGCTTCCGGGACGTTGTCCCCGAGGATCTCAGCGGGCGCACCGTGCTCGACATCGGCTGCAACGCCGGCTTCTACGCGATGGAGATGAAGCGAAGGGGAGCCGAACGGGTCCTGGCTATCGACTCCGACGAGCGTTATCTTGATCAGGCGCGACTAGCTGCGGAAGTCAACGAACTCAATATCGAGTTCCGTCGTCTTTCCGTCTATGATGTCGCGCAACTTGCCGAGCGCTTCGATCTCGTGATGTTCATGGGTGTGCTGTATCACTTAAGACATCCCCTTCTCGCGTTGGACCTGATACACGAAAACGTCGCGAAAGATCTTTTACTGTTCCAGACGATGCAACGTGGTTCGGAGACGACGTTCGTCCCAGCGTCGGACTATGATTTTTTCGATGTCGATCAGTTCGATGATCCGGCCTACCCGAAGATGCATTTCATCGAGCAAAGCTATGCGGGAGACTGCACCAATTGGTGGGCGCCCAACGCCAGTTGCTCGCAGGCGATGCTGCGGAGCGCCGGTTTCGAAATCCTCGAGCACCCCGAGATCGAAGTCTATCTGTGCCGTCGTGGGCAGAAGCCGGAGCCCGGCGCGGTCTATCCGACGCGCCCTGTGAACGGCCGAGCCCTCCCACGATGATCGAAGCCGTCAAGATCTGGAACGAGCCCAACAACAAATCGCACTGGGACCCCCTTCTAGATCCGGAGTGGGACCTGTTCTCGCACATGACCCGACTGGCTACCCAGTCGATCGCGGCGGAGCGTCCGGGACTCACCCGGGTGCTGGGCGGCATGTCGCCGATCGATCCCTTCTTCGTTCGGCGGCTCGAGGCTAAGGGCGCGCTCGACGGGATCGACGTCGTTGCGGTGCACGGCTTCCCGCTGGACTGGAACCTTTGGCAGATCGGCGAGTGGCCCGCAAAGGTAGATGAGATCGCCGCGGTGACCGATAAGCCGGTCTGGGTGACGGAGGTCGGCGTCTCTTCGTTTGGGGCCGAAGAAGTCCAGGCCTGGGGTGTGAAGCGTACCGCAGACCTGCTGATCGGCAAGGTCGCTCGCATCCACTGGTACAGCCTGTACGATCTGCCCAGGGCCTGGGAAGCCACGACGCGGCACCGGGAAGCGGAGGGCTCGTCCTACTACCGGCATTTCCACATGGGCCTGCTGCGGGAGGACGGATCGCCAAAGCCCGCCCTCGACGTCTACGCGGGGTACGCCGGCCAGATGGGCCTTTGCCAGTGGTTCCACTTCGAGGACCACAGGCTGGACGATGCGGTCGCCTGGTTCCACCGGCTCGGCGTTCGCCACGTGCGAACTGGCTTATCCTGGGCCGACAGCTTTCGGCCGGACGCCCTTCGCTGGTTCGATCGGCAGATGCGGGCGCTGGAGCCGTTCGAGGTCACGCTGACATTCTGCTTCACGCCCGAACACCGGGGGCTCGAAGGACACCACACCTCCCCGCCGCAGATTCCCGAGGAGTATGCGGAGTTCTGCGCCGACATGGTCCGCAGATACGCAGTTTGAGCCTCCGCTCCCGGCTCTTGTCGGAGCGAGGCGAACGCCGGCGCTTGGCTAAGAGGCCGCTTTCAACCGCTCCAGCAGCATCGGATGCAGGATGCTGTTGGCCGCGCAGATGGAGCCCTTGGCGAGCATGTCCTGGCCGCCGTCGGCGTCGGTGACCACGCCCCCGGACTCGAGGACCAGCAAGATGCCGGCGGCGATGTCCCAGGCGCCGAGATCACGCTCCCAGAAGCCGTCGAAGCGGCCGGCGGCGACCCAGGCGCAGTCGAGGGCCGCCGAACCGAAGCGGCGCACGCCGGCCACGCGCTGGGATATCTGGTGCAGCTCCTTGAGGAACCGGCCGTGTTGGCCGTGCCCCATGAAGGGGATGCCGGTAGCGAAGACCGCCTCGTCCATGCGCGTGCGCGCGGCGACGCGGATGCGCTTGTCGTTGAGGAACGCGCCCTTGCCCCGCTCGGCCCAGAACAGATCGCCGTTGGCCGGATTGTAGGTCAGGGCGGCGACGACCTGGCCTTCGCGCTGCAGGGCGATGTTGATCGCGAAGTGCGGCATGGCGTGGAGGAAGTTAGTCGTGCCGTCGAGCGGATCGACGATCCAGGTGTGGGTCTTGTCCGTCCCTTCGACCAGGCCGCGCTCCTCGCCCAGGAAGCCGTAGCCAGGGCGGGCTTTAGTCAGCTCCTCCATCAGGGTCTGTTCGGCCTTGAGGTCGGCGGCGGAGACGAAGTCCGCGGCGCCCTTCTTCGACACCTGCAACTCGGCCACTTCGCCGAAGTCGCGCGCGAGCGCTCGTCCGGCCTTGCGCGCGGCGTCGGTCATCACGCGGATCAGCGCACTGGCGGCGGCGACCATTAGCGGAAACCCGCGGGCAGACGATCGAGAGGAAGTACGAGCACCAATTTCTCGGGGTGGAGCGCCGAGCTTTCAGGCGCCGGCGGTCCTTACCTCGCTAGCGTGGGCAGACTCAAGGCGAGGCAAGCTCAAGACAAGGCTCACCACGGAGACGCGGAGGACACGGAGGGGCACGGAGGCGGCGCTTCGCCCGTTCACGTGGAAGCTTTGCCGTTGCGGGTCCGGGCCTTCCAGGCTTATGCCGCCGCATGTCACGGCTTCAGCTGTTCGGCGAAGGGATCTGGCTGGCGGATGGTCCTGCGACCGCGGTGGCTGGGTTCCGCTATCCGACGCGGATGGCGGTGGTCGGGCTAGGCGACGGGGGCCTGTTCGTCTGGTCGCCGGTGGCGCTGGACGACGGGCTGCGGGCCGAGGTCGACGCGCTTGGCGAGGTACGCTGCCTCATCGCGCCCAATTCGCTGCATCATCTGTTCCTCGGCGAATGGAAGCACGCCTACCCCAGCGCCAGGCTCTTCGCCCCGCCGGGTCTGCGGGCGCGACGGCGGGACCTCGTCTTCGACGGTGACATCGGCGATGCGCCGGACAGGATCTGGGAGAGCGACCTCGACCAGGTGATCGTGCGCGGAAACCTGATCACGAGCGAGGTGGTGTTCTTCCACCGCGCGAGCCGAACGGCGATCTTCACGGACCTCATTCAGCACTTCGAGCGATCGTCGTTCAGCGGCTGGCGCGCGATCGTGGCGAGGCTCGACTTGATGACGGCGCCTCAGGCGGAAGTCCCCCGCAAATTCCGCGTCCCCTTCACGGACCGCCAGGCGGCCCGAAAGGCGCTGCGCAGGATCCTCGCCTGGCCCGTCGAAAACGTCGTGATGGCGCACGCCCCGCCAATCACCGGCGACGGCTCAGCCTTCCTCCGCCGCACCTTCGCCTGGCTTCTGGCCTGACCTTCCGCGCACAAGGAGGAGGAACGCATTTCCCTCGTCGCCCCCTTTTTTTCTGTCATCCCGAGCGGTAGCAAACCCGGCCTTGGCCGGGCGAAGCGACGACCCGGGATGATGGGTGAAATTGGGAAGCGCCCGCTGTCACCCCACTGCCGGTCTTGCCGCCAGGCCGGCGGCGATTTCGCGGTTGAAGGCTTCCACGGCGGCGGCGGGGCCAGAGGAGTGGGTCCAGACGCCGGCGGAGACGGCGAGGAAGTCGGCGCCGGCGGTAACGAGGGGGCGGCAGTTGTCGACGGTGATGCCGCCGATCGCGACGCAGGGCGTGAGCATGGTCTCCTGCCAGATCTCGAGGATCTCCAGCTCCGGCCGGTGGACGGTTTCCTTCGTCGAGGTGGGGAAGAAGGCGCCGAAGGCGACGTAGTCCGCGCCCGCCTCGGCGGCGGTCATCGCCAGGTCGCGGCTGTCGTGGCAGGTCACACCGATCGTGCGGTCCGGACCGAGCGCCTTGCGGGCCGCCGCATAGGGCGCGTCGCTCTGGCCGATGTGGACGCCGTCGCAGCCCAGGCGCGCGGCGAGATCGGGGCGGTCGTTGAGGATCACCTCCACGCCGTGCGACCAGGCTATCGGAGCGAGCACCTCCACCGCCGCCTCGACCGCCGCGTCGGAAACGTCCTTCAGACGGATCTGCAGGGCGCCGACATCGCCCGCTTCGAGGGCGTTGAACAGCGTTTTTGCGAAGCCGACGGGGTCGGGCAGGGCGGCAGGCGTGATGAGATAGAGGCGGCAGTCGAGAGGCATGGACCTCTTATGCGCCGCCCGCCGCCCCCTGCGGTAGGGCTTGCGCGCGGATCGCGCGTTCGAGGCTCCAGTCGAGCGGCTCGACCTTGCGGATCACTAACGCCCAGCCGACGGCGCCGGCCACCGCGACGGCGGCGGAAAGCGCAAACGCCCAGGTGAAGGCGCCGGTGCGGTCGATGAGCCAGCCGGTGATGATGGGGCCGGTCATGCCCGCGACATTGCCGGCGAGGTTCTGGGCCCCGATCCATTTTGGGGTGGCCCAGGGGCCGGCCAGCGTCTGGCCGATCGCGAAGATCCCGGCCGCATTGAACCCCATGCCGATGGCGGCGACGAACAGCCCGGCGATCGACACTACCGGGTCGGCGGTCGCGCCCATGATCAGCCCCGCCGCTATGGTCAGGTGGCAGGTCGCGGCCGCCGCCTTGCGCGACGAATTAGCGCTGACGCCGCGCCGGATCCGCGCGTCCGTCACCCAGCCGGTGACGGCGTTGGAGACGGCGTAGGCGAGATAGATGAGGCCGCCGATCTCGGCCATCGCCGAGACGGAGTAGCCGCGCGCCTTCACCAGGTAGAGCGGCATCCAGGAGAGCACGAAATAGGTGGCCCAGTTGGCGGAGAAGTGACCCAGGAAGGCGCCCCAGGCGTCGCGCCGGCGCAGGAGGGACACGTAGGACGGTCCCTTACCATGCGGAGCAGCGGCGGCGGCGCGTGACAGGTGGCGCGTGCGGATCAGCCAGGGAACCAGCCACAGCATCGAGAGGCCGCCGAACAGCAGGAACACCCACCGCCACCCGAACTTCGCCATCAGCAGGCCTCCAGCGAAGGTGCCGAAGGCCGGCCCCAGGGAGAGGCCCATCCCGATCATGCTGTTCGCCACGCCCAGCCGGTCCTGCGGCAGATGACGGGCGAGCAGAGTGGAGGAGGCGGGGAAGGCGGCGCTCTCGCCAAGGCCCAGAGCGAGCCGAAGGGCGATCAGCGAGGCGAAGCCGCCGGCCAGACCTGTCAGCGCAGTGGCCAGCGACCACAGTCCAAGGCCCAGCGCCAGCGTGCGATAGGCGTCGAACCGCTCGATCATCCAGCCGGCGAGGAGCTGGCAGGGCGTGTAGGTCCAGAAGAAGGCGGCGATCAGGACGCCGACCTGGCTTGCCGAGAGGTGCAGGGCGTCCTTGATCAGCGGCGCGGCTGTGGCGACATTTCCGCGGTCGACGTAGTTGATGAACACCGCGAGCGCGAGCAGCGCCACCACGCCCCATCCGAACCGGCCAGTGCTCGTCCGCCGCACGCCTGTGCCTTTTCGTCGTCTTTGTCTGGCATAAAGAATGGGGGCTAGGCTTCTGTCCAGCCGAGAACAGTGTGCAACCTGCGCCGTAAGCGTTAATTCTCCAAAGTCGAAACAGTGAAAAAGGGAATCCGTGGCCGAACGACTTTCCCCGACTACGTCCCCCGAGCTTGATGCCGATCCGTACGCCGTCCTTGGCGTCTCTCCCGACGCCGAGGATGTGGTGATCCGAGCCGCCTATAGGGCGCTGTTGCACAAGTACACGACGCCCGGCCGTCTGCCGGAGGATCCGGTGGGGGACGACGCGCGCACGCGCGCGGTGCAGGGCGCCTACGAGCTGCTCAAGGATCCGGAGATCCGCAAAGCCTACGATCAGCATCGCCGCGAGCAGGTGCAGGCCGCCGCCGAGGCGGCGGCCAAGGCTGCGCCGGCGGCCGCCGTTGAGCCGCTGGTGCTGAACCCTGGCCGTCCCGGGCGCCCGGCGAGGGCCCCGCGCCGCCGGAGTCCGGGCGTTCCTCTGATCGTCGGAGTGTTCCTGCTCATCGCGCTTGGCGCGGCGGCGCTCGTGCTCGGGCGCAGGGGACTGCCCAGCTTCAATCTGCCGGCGTCGTCGACCCAGGTGGCGGCGGCCGACAGCACGGCGGCGCCGACGGACAAGCCGGCTGCGCGGGAGGGCCCGCCGGCGCGACCCCTCCCGTGCTACGTGGATGGACACGCCGTCGGAACGCTGCCGCTGCAGGTGTGCGAAGAGCGCAACGGCGTCGCCACCGGCCAACTCGAGAATGGGCTGAATGGGGCGCCGCAGAAGGCCGAGGCCTTGCCTGTCAAACCCGAGCCGGCGCCGCCTCCGCCAGCGCCGAGGGCCGCCAGCGGGACTGCCGTCGCCGAGGCGCGACGAGTCACCCCGCCCGCCAGCCCGCCAACGGCTTCGAAGCAGCCGCTACAGCCGCCGGACGTGGACCAATCGATGGCGATCGTGCGCGCCTTCTACGAGGCGCTGGGGGACGACGACGGCGCCCGAGCCTCTTCCCTGGTCGAGCCGGAGCGGCGGGCCGCGGGACCCCTCTCGCCCCAGCGAATCACCCGTTTCTACAGCTCCCTGCGCGAGCCTCTGAAGCTGACGAGCATCTATCCTCTGGACCCGTCCACCATCTTCGTCCGCTACCAGTTCGTCACTCAGGATGGCCGGATCTGCACGGGGGCGGCGAATGTGGCCACGACAAGGCGCAACGACCAGGTCCTGATCCGCGGAATCCGGGCCTACAGCGGCTGCTGATCCGTACCTGAAACCGGGATTGCGGGATCGGCTGCACGAACCGATGGCCAAGCCATGGTTTTGCCGTACAATGTTACACGCGACATCGAAGGCTGGGGCGTTCGCCCGAGGGGGTGTCAAGTGTGCGAATGGCTCGCCGCGGTGAAAACGCTCACCGTTCAATGCGATCAGCCATGTCTGTAGACGCCTACGCCGTTCTCGGGGTTTCCCCCGAATCAGAGGACGTGGTCGTCCGCGCCGCCTATCGGGCGCTCATGCAGAAATACACGAGCCTGACGCGGCTCGACGCGCCTGATGACGATCAGAGGGCGCGGGAGGTCCAGGCCGCCTATGACCGCGTGGCCGCGGCCCGCCGCGCGGCTGCGGCGTCGCCGCCGTTGTTCAGACCGGTGCTCGTGGAGCCGGCGGGAAAGCCGATCGGGTCGGACCCTGAGTCGTCCCTCGACGCAGTCGTCCCGGAGCCGCCGCCCGCGTTCCTGTCGCCCGCCACGATCGAGGTGGCGAACGATCTCGATACGGCGCCCGACCGCCCGCAGGCGTCGGCCACAGGCCTTCGGCTGCCTCGCCACCCCGCTGCGTGGATCGCCGGAACCGGCGCGCTGGCCTTGTGCGGCACGGTTCTGGCGACGCTGTGGACGCCTTTGCATCTTTCGACGGTCGTCCCGCCGGCTCCGGCCACGCCTGCGCTGAAGGTCAAGCTGCAACACCATCGTCCCGCCGCCGTTTCTCTGGCGAAACCGTTGCCGTGTTTCGTGGAGGGTCGCCCGGTGGGAGACCTTCGCCTTATCGATTGCGCAGGGCGCAATGGCGTGGCGAGCGGCTCGATCGAGTCTTCCATGGCGCCCGCGGCGCCCGTTTCGCCCAGTCTCTCGCTGCCGCCGCCGACACTCCCGAGATCTCCGCCGTCAGCCGGGCCGATCCCGCTCGGATTGGCCCTCCACACGGCGCCAAGCCCCGCTCCGCATGAGCCGGTCGTGTTGAAGGCGATCCCCTCAAAGCCTGTCCCGGCCCGGCCTGCCCAGGTCGCGCATGCCGCCAAGCCGAACCCAGCCACCCATCATCCACCGTCGGCCAAGCTCGCCAGTCGGGCTCCGGCCCCCGCGGCGGAGCCTGTCCGTCCGGCGCACGCGCGGCCAATGCCACGCGCCCAGGCCAGGCAAGACCTTGGTCCGCCCAAGAACGAGGTCAGACATGAGGCCCAGGTGTTGTGGCGGGAAGCCGCCAATGCGACACGCCGGGTTCTGGCGTCGGCGCTGAAGGGCGGTTCCGGGCAGTCCGAACTGGGCGATCGCTTCGACGATTCGGCGTCGACGGTCCCGCCGCGCCCGACGCCCCAGAAGCACGGCGCCGAGGCGGCGAACACGCCGCCCGCTCGGCTCGAGGTCGCCAGGGCGTCAGTCCCCGCGCCGGCGGAATCGTCAGAGGTTCAGGCGGCGCCGCGGCCCGGCCCCCGCGAAGCCGTGGCCGCGACACGGGCTTTCTATCAGGCGCTGACGGAAGGCGATGACGGCCGCGCCGTCTCCCTTGTCGTCCCTGAGGCGAGGGATCAGGGACCGCTTTCGGCCGAGCGGATCAAGCGTTTCTCTTCGGGCGTGAAGGCGCCGATACGGCTGACCAGCATCCGCCCGATCGACGATTCGAGGGTGTTCGTCCGCTACCAGTATGTCTCGCCGTCGAACAGGCTGTGCGACGGGACGGCCGATGTCGCGACCGCGCCGCGCGAGGGCCGGGTGATGATCTCCGGCATCCACGCGACCTACGACTGCCACGGCGAGTGAGCGGGCTCGGGCCGTGTGAATTTTCCGCACGCTAACCCTGAAATCCGTCATGGCCGGGCGTTTGTCCCACGGCTGTCCGGTTCATTTTGCTGGACGAGGCGCACGACGCTGATTCTACTCGGATTCAAACACTTGCCGGTGATTTGGACACGAGAGGAGACAACGCCGTGCGCCACCACAATAGCGTCATGCACGGGCTA
>JAFANN010000049.1 GCA_019232665.1 Caulobacteraceae bacterium
CGGGTCCGGTCAGATTCCGCGCCCGTAGGTGACGTCGCCGGAGCCGATGACCGACTTGGTCACCGGGCCGGTGACGTGGGCGGCGTGGACGTCGCCTGAGCCGGCGATGCTGGCCTTCAGCGCCTGGGCCACGCCGCCGAAGCTCACATCCCCGGAGCCGGCGATGGCCACGTCCATGTCGCTGACCTGGCCGCTGCGCACCGTCACGTCCCCCGAGCCGGCGATGTGGGCGTGCAGGGGTCCGTTGACCCATCCGGCGTTGACGTCACCCGAGCCGCCAACCGAGGCGTTGAGGCCGCCGCGGATCCCGGCGAAGGCGATGTCGGACGAGCCGGCGCTATGCACGTCAGCCGCTCCCACCGTGCCGACGCGCACGTCGCCCGAGCCGGAGGTGTTGAGCTTCACCTGGCCTTGCTGGTCGGCGATCGACCAGTCGCCGCAACCGGCGTTGGAGAGGTCGAGCGATCGGCCGCGGCCCACCTCGCCCCAGACCGCGCTGTCGGCGGAGACCTTGGCGTCCATCGGAACTCGCACGATGACGCGCGGGAGCCTGTCGTAGTCGATCCGTCCGATTCCCCAGGCGAAGACGCTCCTCTTGCCCAGGATCGTATTGCAACTGGCCGGCCGCATGCCGAGCGGACCGTCGACGATCACCGTGTCGCCGTAGCGGCTCACGGTGAGCGGCATCTTCGGATTGATGCTGACGACGCTCACCTGCACGTCCGAGCGCGCCTCCGGCACGATGACGACCCGCGCGGCGGCATGGCGGATCTCGACGGAAGGCTCAGCCGCCGCCGCGGTCGCAACCGCGGCTCCGACGAGAGTGGCGATGGCGAGAAGTCGGCGCATTTTCAAAGGCCCGTGTTGTCCCTGTTCCCGAAGGGGAACCTAGCCGGGAGGATACAACGGCGGGAGTTAATTCGTGGAAAGGCGTCGGACGCTCCGCGGGATGCGGAGCGGCGTTTCTTGAGTCGATCAGGCTCGCGCCAGGGACTGCTGCCGCACAACCGCGCCGACGCCTGCGAGGCCCAGGAGCATAAAGGCCCACGAGCCGGGTTCGGGGACTGCGGTCGAGAAGGCGTGGGCGATGGTGGTGGGGGCGTTCATCGCCGTGTCGCCGATGTTCGAGCCGCCGTAGCCGAGGGCGTCGAGGGCGGAGAGGTCGGCGGCGGTGAGATTGGAGCGTCGGCCCGTGGTCAGGAAGGCGTCCTGGATGTCGGTGACGGTTGCGCCATAGTTGGCCCAGTCGCCCCGGTCGCCGCCGCTGGAAGAGACGTTGAATTCGCCAAGGTTCGTCGTCCCGCCGTTCACCGAGAAATAGGCGGGGCTGTTGAAGGCGAAGCTGATCACTCCGGGGGAGCTGTAGCGGTAGAGGTCGAACACCGTCCGGTAGGTCGGCGAGGAATCGGCCAGTCCGCTGATCCGGCCGAGGACCTCGTCCATCTCGTGCGCCGCCACGGCCTCGAAGTCGTAGGTCCCGGCGCTGATCCCGTTCGAGGGATCGTAGTCGAAGGCGAGCCCGCTGCCGAAGCCGATATAGCCGTCGAAAGAGGTCTGGGTCGGCGAGATCAGGCCCAGAGCCTTCGCCTCCGCCGAGGGCACGACATAGTTGGAGACGCCGGACGGCGCGCTAGCCGGCAGGTGGGCGACGGCGCTCAAGAGCGCCTTGTCAGACGGGTTCGCCGTCGCGTGCGCCGACAGATAGGATTTCAGCGTCGAGTAGCCGTAGTAGCCGTAGAGCCCGTCGACGCTCTCGCCCAAGGCGTTGGACGCCATGGCCATGCCGTCGACCTTACCCCAGCTGACGTCGACATTGACCGTGATAGGGCTCCCCAGGACGCTGTCGTATTCGGCGGTCACCGCGTCGAAGGCGCTCTCGATGGCGGCATGGTTGGGGTTGCTGGTGATCGACGAATCGAAGGTCGTCTTGATCGTCAGGGCGTGGGCCGAGCCGGCAAGCGCGGCCGCGACGGCCAGCAGGGCGGCGGGCGCCGTGCGCGCGGGAAGGAGCGTCATGGGGACTCACTGTCGTTCGTGAAGCCCCCCGGCCGCGTGAAGGTGTAGCGAAACGCGCCCGACGCAGGTCACCCTGCGCGCCGTACCCTTCGGTCCCGCTCCACGCGGCGCGTCGCCGCAGCAAGGATCCTCCCCGCATGCGGGGGAGGGGGACCCCGAAGGGGTGGAGGGGGCTGCCGCGGCTCGGGCGTTGGCCACGCAGTTGAGCGGGACCTCAGCTGAAACGCTTCACGAACCCAGCCCCCTCCACCGCTTCGCGGTCCCCCTCCCCCGTTCGCTATCGCTTACGGGGGAGGATCAACCCCTCAGAAATACAGCGCGCGGGCTTCCTTGACGTGGGGGAGGGCGCGGATGCGTTCGACGAGGCCGTCGTCGGGGTCCTGGTCGACGCCGACGAGGGCGATGGCGTCCTCCCCGGCGCCCACCCGGCCGAGGTTGAAGGTGGCGATGTTGACGCCGGCGTTGGCCAGCAGGTCGCCCAGGGCCCCGATGAAGCCCGGCTTGTCGAGGTTGTTCACGTAGAGCATGGCCGGGGCGAAGACCGCGTCCAGCTCCATGCCCTTGACCTCGATGATGCGCGGGGCGCCGGCGATCACGGTTCCGGCGAAGGAGCGCCGACCCAGATCCGTGGCGATGGTGATGCGCATCAGGCTGTCATAGATCGGTGAGGTCTCCTGCAGGCTCTCCGAGACGGTGATGCCGCGCTCCTTCGCCACCGCCGGGGCGGAGACCATGTTGATCTCCGCCAGCATCGGCCGCAGGACGCCAGCGAGGGCCGCCGAGCTGAGCGGGCGATGGTTGAGGGAAGCGATTTCGCCCTCGAAGGCGATGTCCACGCCTTTCAGGCCTTCGTCGACCATCTGGCCGGCGAAGGCGCCCAGCTTCTCGGCCAGGGCCACGAACGGACGCAGCTTGGGCGCTTCGTCGGCAGTGATCGACGGGCTGTTGAGGGCGTTGCTCACCGCGCCGCTCAGCAGATAGTCACTCATCTGCTCGGCGACCTGCAGGGCGACGTTCTCCTGCGCCTCCTCGGTGCTGGCGCCCAAATGCGGCGTGGCGACGAAGTTGGGCGCGCCGAAGAGGATGTTCTCCTTGGCCGGCTCCTCGACGAAGACATCGAAGGCCGCGCCGCCGACGTGGCCGCTCTCGAGCGCCTCGCGCAGGGCCTTTTCGTCCACCAGCCCTCCGCGGGCGCAGTTGACGATCAGCACGCCCTTCTTCGTGCGGGCCAGGGCTTCCGCGGAAAGGATGTTGCGCGTCTTCTCGGTCAGTGGCGTGTGCAGGGTGATGATGTCGGCGCGAGCGAGCAGGTCGTCGAGCTCGACCTTTTCCACCCCCATCTCCACTGCGCGCTCGGGCGAAAGGAAGGGATCGTAGGCGATCACCTTCATCTTCAGGCCATTGGCGCGGTCGGCGACGATCGAGCCGATATTGCCGGCGCCGATCAGGCCGAGCGTCTTGCCGTAGAGCTCGACTCCCATGAAACGGTTCTTCTCCCACTTGCCGGCCTGGGTGGAGGCGTCGGCTGCGGGGAGCTGGCGCGCCAGGGCGAACATCATGGCGATGGCGTGCTCGGCGGTAGTGATCGAATTACCGAAGGGGGTGTTCATCACCACGACCCCCGCGGCGGTGGCCGCGGGGATGTCGATATTGTCCACGCCGATGCCGGCGCGGCCGATGACCTTGAGGTTCTTCGCGGCCGCGATCACCGGCTTGTCGGCCTTGGTGGCGGAGCGGACAGCGAGGCCGTCATAGAGGGCGATGATCTCGAGCAGCTCGTCCTTCTTCAGGCCGGTTTTCACGTCGGCGGCGACGCCGCGCTGGCGGAAGATCTCGACGGCGGCGGGCGAGAGGGAATCGGCGATGAGTACGCGGGGGGGCATGGGGCTCTCCAGGGTCAGGGGCTCGCACAGACTGGGGAGAAGGTCGTCAGGAAGCGGTCATTGGAGGCGGGCGCATCACGAATCTCGCCCCTCCACTGCTTCTCAGGTCCCCCTTCCCCGCTGCGCGGATGAGGATCAGGCGGGGGTGAATTCGGAAGCGAGGGAGGCGAAGGCCCAGTCGAGCCAGGGCGTCAGAGCGATGAGATCGTCCGTCTC
>JAFANN010000056.1 GCA_019232665.1 Caulobacteraceae bacterium
CCGTGGAAGCCCGTCGCCATGAAGAAGGCGGAGCCGTAGAGGCCGGAGTTCGTGGCCTCGGGGCCGTAGAAGAGCTTGTCGGCCAGGATGTGGTGGTACTCGTAGCCCTGGATGCTGGTGAACAGCAGGCCAAGCGCGATCGTCAGCGCCAGGCCGATCTTTGCGCCCCTGCGGTCGCCGGTCTGCAGAGCGTGGTGCGCCCAGGTAACCGTCGTGCCCGAAGTCAGTAGGGTCAGGGTGTTGACCAGGGGCAGCTGGAACGGAGGAACCGTCTCGACTCCCTTGGGCGGCCAGGTCGCCCAAGCCGAGCGGACATCGTCGATCGGCGAGAGGGTCCGCACATGGTGGAAAAGGGCCATCTCGAAGAAGATCCAGAACCACGCGACGAAGAACATCACCTCCGAGGCGATGAACAGGATCATGCCGTATCGCAGGCCGAGCGAGACGACCGGAGTGTGGTCGCCACGGTTGGCTTCGAGGACGACCTCGCGCCACCAGCCGGCCATCGTGATCAGGACGCCGGCGACGCCGACGGCCATCACCCACCAGTCGCCCTTGGGGAGGCCGAGGATTCCCTTGATGCCGATGACCAAGCCCAGAGCCATCACCACCGCCGAAGCCGAACCCACCAGCGGCCATGGGCTGGGGTTGACCAGGTGGTAGTCGTGCTTGACGCCTTCATGGGCCATGTTCGGCGCGGTCCTCTTAATCGGCGGCGGTTTTATGAGTGCCGAAGGCCGGCGAACCCGCCGCAGCCCCCCGGCGTGGCGATCCTATAGCCCTGCCGCGGGCTTGCCGCCAAGAGCTTCGGCTTGCCCCTCGTTCTGATCGACTCTTGGTCCGGTGACGGCAGGGAAGAAGGTGTAGGAAAGGGTGATCTCGTGCTGGTAGCGGGTGTCACGATCCTTCGCGTAGCCGGGCGCCACGTAATAGACCACGGGGAACTCGGCTGTCTGACCCGGCTGCAGGGTCTGGTTGCGGAAACAGAAGCATTCCAGCTTGTTGAAGTACTGACCGGCCGCCTCCGGCACGACGTTGAAAAGGGCGCGGCCGGTCACCGGCTTCGTTCCGGTGTTTGTCGCTCGGAAGAAGGCGAGGGTCGCGGCGCCCAGGTGGATGGTCTGGCTCGGCTGCACGGGCTTGAACGTCCAGTCCAGGCCATTCACGTTGGCGTCGAAACGGACCGTCACCGTATCGGCCACCGCCCCCGGGGCGAAGCTGGCGCGCTTGACCGCGCCGTTGAAGCCCGTCGCCTGGCAGAAGGCGCGATAGAAGGGCACGGCCGCGAAGGCCATTGCGACCATCAGGGCGAAGACCGCTGCGCAGATGAGGACGATTCGGCGATTGCGCCCGATCAGGGCGCGCGGGGACTCAGCCGGCGTGAGCGACATTGTGACTGATCTTCACGATGGTGACGACGAAGATGAGGATCACGAACGCGACCAGGGCGCCGGCCAGGAGCAGGTTTCGCCCTCTCCGGGCCCGGGCGGCAGCCGGATCCTCAGTGTTCGGATCGCTCATGAGTGCGGGAATAGCGGCGCCGCGTCCGTCAGCCGTTCCAGCAGAAGAGCGGCGAAGAGGCCGAAGAGATAGACGATCGAGAAGGCGAACACGTCGCGGGCCGGGCGCGCTTCGGGCCGGACCTCATAGAGCGTCTCCTTGCGCCCGACGGGCAAATCCCCTTCGCCGGGTCGGGCGGCCGCCAGTCGCCACGCCAGCGCGATAAGGCCAAGGCCGCCGCCGATCGCGATGCCGAGGTAGAGATGTCCGCCAAGACCCGTGAACGCGGGAACGACGCCCAGCGGCGCGAGCAGCAGGCAATAGGCGAGTATCTGCCGCTTGGTCGAGGCGACGCCGCGGACCACCGGCATCATCGGCACGCCGGCCTTGGCGTAGTCGCCTGTCGTGTAGAGGGCGAGAGCCCAGAAGTGCGGCGGCGTCCAGAAGAAGATGATCGCCACCAGCAGCCACGCATTGAGAGGCGCCGTTCCGCTCGCCGCCGCCCAGCCGACCAGCGGCGGGAGCGCTCCCGCCAGGCCGCCGCTGACGATGTTCTGCGGCGTCCGGCGCTTCAGCCAGAGGGTGTAGACGAGCACATAGAAGGCGATGGTGAACGCGAGCAGGCCGGCGGCCAGCCAGTTCACCGCCAGGCCCATCATCCCCACCGAAAACAACGACAGGGTGACGCCCAGACCGCGCGCGTCGGAGGCCTGCACACGGCCCGCTGGAATCGGCCGCCGGCGCGTCCGGCGCATGACCGCGTCGATGTCGGAGTCGAAGGCCATGTTCAGCGCGGCCGAGCCGCCCGCGCCGACCGCGATGCAGAGGATCGCCACCGCCGCCAGGCTCGGATCCATCGGCGTGCGGGCGCACAGCAGGCCCGTCAGCGCCGTGAAGATCACCAGCGACATCACCCGCGGCTTGAGCAGGGCGAGATAGTCGCCCCACCGGGCCGCCTGGGTGGCGGCGCCGGACGCTGAATGAAGCGTCGCGTCCGGCGGATGGGTCATGGACATGAACCTAGTGACTGTCGGCGTGGATCACCGGCAGTTCATTAAATTGGTGGAACGGAGGCGGAGAAGGAAGGGTCCACTCAAGCGTCGTGGCCCCCACGCCCCACGGATTGGCCCGGGCGGGGCGACGCCGGACCGCGGCCTCGATGAGGACCAGCAGGAAGACACCCAGGCCAACCAGAGCGATCACATACCCGATCGACGAGATGTGGTTCCAGTAGGTGAAGGCCTGCGGATAGTCGACCGAGCGACGGGGCATCCCCTGCAGCCCGAGGAAGTGCTGCGGGAAGAACACCACGTTCACGCCGATGAAGGTGAGCCAGAAGTGCACTGCCCCGAGGAACTCGTTGTAGCGCACGCCCCACATCTTCTCGAACCAGTAGTAGAAGCCCGCGAAGATCGCGAACACTGCGCCAAGGCTCAGGACGTAGTGGAAGTGGGCCACGACGTAGTAGCTGTCGTGCAGCGCGTAGTCGATACCGGCGTTGGCCAGGACGACGCCAGTCACGCCGCCAACCGTGAACAGGAAGATGAAGCCGATCGCGAACAGCATCGGCGTCTTGAAATCGACGGAGCCGCCCCACATCGTGGCGATCCACGAGAACACCTTCACGCCGGTCGGCACGGCGATGACCATCGTCGCCGCCACGAAATACGCCTGCAGGTTCAGCGGCATGCCCACGGTGAACATGTGGTGGGCCCACACGATGAAGCCGAGGAAGCCGATGGCGACCATGGCGTACGCCATCGCGAGGTAACCGAACACCGGCTTGCCCGAGAAGGTGGAGACCACGTGGCTGATCATGCCGAAGCCCGGGATGATCAGGATGTAGACCTCGGGGTGGCCGAAGAACCAGAACAGGTGCTGGTACATGATCGGATCGCCACCGCCGGCCGGGTCGAAGAAGTGCGTCCCGAAGTTGCGGTCGGTGAGCAGCATGGTGATCGCGCCAGCGAGGACCGGCAGGGAGAGCAGCAGCAGGAACACCGTCACCAGGATCGACCACACGAACAGGGGCATGCGGTGCAGGGTCATCCCAGGCGCGCGCATGTTGAAGATCGTGGTGATGAAGTTGATGGCGCCGAGGATCGAGCTGGCGCCCGCGAGGTGGATCGAGAGGATCGCGCAATCGAATGCCGGACCCGGGTGGCCGATGGTCGAGAGCGGCGGATACATCGTCCAGCCGCCGCCGAAGCCGCGGCCAGGGCCGCCGTCGACGAACATCGACGTGAGCAGCATGATCCACGAGGACACCAGCAGCCAGAAGCTGATGTTGTTCATCCGCGGGAAGGCCATGTCGGGCGCGCCGATCATCAACGGCACGAACCAGTTGCCGAACCCGCCGATCATCGCCGGCATGACCATGAAGAAGATCATGATCAGGGCGTGCGCGGTCACGACCACGTAGTAGCCGTGCTTCGACTGCTCGACGAGGCCGAGCAGGTTGATCGCCGAGTTGGGCGTGAAGATCTGCAGGCCGGGTTCGGCCAGCTCCCAGCGGATGAGGCCGGAGAACAGGGCGCCGATGATCCCCGCCTGGATGGCGAAGATGATGTAGAGGGTGCCGATGTCCTTGTGGTTCGTCGACAGGAACCACCGAGTGAAGAACCCGGGCTTGTGGGCGTGCTCGCCGTGGCCGTCGGCCTCGGCGTGGGTCATGCGTCCGTGGGTCTGAGCTATGTCGGCCATGGCGTTAGCGGTGCGCTTCCTGAAACTCGATCTTCATCATTGGGCCGCGACGGGAGTCGCTACGGGCGCGGCGGCGGTGGGCGTCGTCGCGGCCGCCACGACCTGGGCCGGCTTGGGCGCCTTGCTGGCGACCCAGGCGTCGAACTCCGGCTGGGTGACCACGCGCACCATGATGGGCATGAAGGAGTGGTTGATGCCGCACAGCTGCGAGCACTGGCCGTAGAAGACCCCGGTCCGGTCGGCCTTGAACCAGGTCTCGTTGAGGCGGCCCGGAACGGCGTCGATCTTGATGCCGAAGGCCGGCACCGAGAAGGAGTGGATCACGTCCTCGGCCGTGACTTCCACCCGCACGACCTTCCCGACCGGAACGACCATCGGGTTGGTCGCGGCCAGCAGGTACGGCAGGTGCTGGGCCTCGGCGACGTTCTGTTCCATCGGCGTCGAAGTGGCCGCGGCGATCTTCTGGTCTGGATAGGCGTAGTCCCAGTTCCACTGCCGGCCCGTCACCTTAACCGTCATGAACGGCTGAGGCATATCGTGCTCCGAGTAGAGCAGCTTGAACGAGAAGATCGCGATGAACATCAGGATCAGGACAGGAACCACCGTCCAGGCGATCTCCACCGGGGTGTTGTGGCTGAACCGCGCCGGAGTTGGGTTCGCGCGCTTGTTGTAGCGGACGATGATGACCAGCAGCAGGGCCAGGACCAGAAGCGTTATCGCGACGATGATCGGCGTCAGTACGTTGTCGTAGAACTGAATCTGGTGGACCCGGATGGCCGAAGCGGCGGGCTGAAGGCCCACGGCGCGGTCCGTCGGCTGGCCGATCAGATCTGCGGCGACGGATGGCCACGCAGCAGCAGCGAGAAGCAGACCAAGGAGCGGACGCCCCCTACGCACGATCGGCGAAATCAACGACGGCATGTCCTTTTCCAGGTCTCCGGTCCCCTCCCCGACGGTTCGCCTCGACAGCGCTCCCACCCGGGCCATCAGTCGAAAAAGGGCCAAGGTCCTCCTCCCGCCTTCGTCGCCTCCGCGAGGCGCGATGCTCCGGACCCCAGCCATTCCTGCCGCGGTGCATTATCGATATCGCGCCGCGTTGCCAAGGCGCCGGCAGGACAAGTCCGGCCGTCGCCCCACTTCGCCTTTCGAATTGATCGGGAACGCTCTTCCCCGGGCCGGTGGCGGGATCTATTTCACTCCTTCGCCTCCGTTCCGGCGCGACCAGAAAGCCTCCCTCGAGATGAACGCTCCCCTGCCCTCCACATCGATTCTTGACGCCGCCGGCGTCGACCCGCGTGAAGCTCAGACGCTGCTCGGGGAGGCCCTGGCCGGCGCGGATGACGGCGAGATCTTCCTCGAGCGATCCGAAAGCGAAGCCTTCGTGTTCGACGACGGGCGTCTGAAATCGGCGTCCTACGATGCCTCGGAGGGCTTTGGCCTGCGCGTGGTCGCCGGCGAAACCGCCGGCTACGCCCATGCCGGCGAGGTGTCCAAGGCGGCGATCGCGCGGGCGGCCGAGGCCGCCGCTCTCGCCAAGCGTGGATATTCCGGCGTGGCCGCCGACGGGCCGCGACCGACGAATCGGCGGCTCTACGGCGACGACGATCCCCTGGCCTCCCCGGGGTTCGGCGACAAGGTCGCTCTTCTGCAGGAGATCGACGCCTATGCGCGCCAGCGCGACCCGCGCGTGGCCCAGGTGATGGCTTCGCTGGCGGGCGAGCGTCGCATCGTGGAGATCCTGCGCGCCGATGGCCGGCTCATTCGGGACGTGCGCCCGCTTGCGCGACTCAACGTCCAGGTGACCGTCGAGCGCGACGGCCGCCGCGAAAACGGGACTTCCGGGGCCGGCGGACGGGCGGGATTCGAGGCCTGGATCACCCCGGACAAGTGGCGCGAGCAGGTCGAGGAGGCGCTGCGCCAGGCCCTGGTGAATCTGGAGGCGGTGGACTGTCCCGCCGGGGAAATGGATGTCGTCCTCGGCCCCGGTTGGAACGGCGTGCTGCTGCACGAGGCCGTGGGCCACGGCCTCGAAGGGGACTTCAACCGCAAGGGGACATCCGCCTTCTCCGGCCGGATCGGCGAGCGCGTCGCCGCGCCGGGCGTGACGGTGTTCGACGACGGGTCGATCGAAGGCCGACGCGGCTCGCTCAGCGTCGACGACGAGGGCACTCCGACCTCGCGCACCATCCTCATCGAAGACGGCATCCTGCGGGGCTATATGCACGACCGGCAGAGCGCGCGGCTGATGGGCATGGAGGCGACGGGCAATGGCCGCCGGCAGTCCTACGCTCACATCCCGATGCCGCGCATGACCAACACCGGCATGCTCGCGGGGGAGTCCAACCTGCAGGAGATGATCGAGTCGACCGCTCGTGGGCTCTATTGCGCCAACTTCGGCGGCGGCCAGGTCGACATCACCAACGGCAAGTTCGTCTTCCAGTGCACCGAGGCGTATCTGATCGAGAACGGACGGATCACCACCCCGGTTAAGGGAGCCACCTTGATCGGCGACGGCCCTTCCGCCCTCACCCGCGTGACCATGATCGGCGACGACTTCGCCTTCGATCCCGGTATCGGGGTGTGCGGCAAGAGCGGCCAGGGCGTTCCGGTGGGCGTCGGGCAACCTTCGCTGAAGATCACCGGCCTCACGGTGGGAGGGACCGGCGTCTGAGGGCAGGTTGCGGCGAAGCGGCGCGCCGCTGGCCACGGTATCCTCCTGTAAACTAAACAAGAGATCGGACGGTCGAAGGTCTCTCGCTGAAGGCGAGGCGAGGCGACCGGGTTTCGAACGGGGGACGGATGGGACCGTCGCCAGGGCGCTATGAACTGGCCTTGCTTGGACCGTTCCGGCTCACTGGGCCGGATGGCCGGCATATCGACATCACCAGCCGCCGCGGCATGGCGCTGGTGGCTATGCTCGCGCTGTCTCGCGACGGGGAGCGGACTCGTCCGTGGCTGCAAGAGCGCTTGTGGGGGAGCCGCGCCGAAACCCAGGCCCAGGGCAGTTTGAGGACGGAGCTCTCGGAGCTCCGCAAGAAGCTGAACCTCGATGGAGCGCCGTTGCTGTCGGCCGGCCACGAGCGCGTCCGGCTTGATCTGTCCCGCCTCAACATCGACGTGCGCGCCGAGGCGGACTCCGCGGTGGGCGGCGAACTCCTCGAGGGTCTGGAGATCCCGGGCGAGGAGGGATTCGATGCGTGGCTCGCCCAGGAGCGGCAGGCGCTCGAGCACGGGCGGGAGCGCACGCGCGCAGGCCTGACACGCGCGAGATCCGGGGGCGCGTCCGGCCGCGGGGCCGGTGGGGATCCGGCTCGAGAGTCGTCGCAACGGCCTTCGCCGGTCGCCAACGACACCGAACGGCCGCGCCTGCTCGCCGTCCTGGCCTTCGAAAACCTCTCGAACGATCCGGAGATGGACTACTTTTCCAACGGCGTGTCCGAAGACATCCAGATCGCGATCTGCCGCGCTGGCGGGCTCAACGTGATCGGGCGCGCCTCCAGTCTGCAGCTGCGCGGAGAGGCGCGGACGCCGGAGGCGGTCTCCGAGACCCTTGGAGCAACCCACCTTCTGGACGGGTCGGTCCGAAAGAGCGGGGACCGTGTCCGCATAACCGCCAACCTGATCGATTGCGCGAGCCGCACGACGATCTGGTCCGACCGCTACGATCGCGAGTTGGCCGAGGTCTTCGAGGTCCAGGACGACATCGCCAGTGCGGTGGCCGATGCGCTCCAGGCGGTGTTCAGGCGGCAGGCCCCGGCGCCGAAGATCGACGGCGCCGCCTATGACGCCTACCTGCGCGCCCGCGCGCTGGCCGGTCACCCGGACGAGAACGCGCAGTGCAGGGGCCTGCTCGAGGTGGCCGTCGCGAGGGCGCCCGATTTCGCCCCTGCCTGGGCCAGCCTCTCCATGGCGCGGGCCCTGCATCTGGTGCACGATCTCCAGGACGGTCAGTCGGAAGCGCGCGCGCAGGCCCGGCGCGAGGTGTTCGAGGCGGCGGGGCAGGCGAGCGCCTTGGATCCGTCGCTGGGCCTGCCTTTCGTCGCCCTGGCCCACCTCGAGCCGCCGGCGGCCTGGGCGCGGCAGGAATCGCTGCTGGAACAAGCCAGGAGCGCATCTCCGGACGACCTCGAGGTCCTCAAGCACCTGGCTGATTTCGCTGGCAACGTCGGACGCGTCGGCGAGACCTTCGAGCTTGTCGCCCGGGCGCACAGGGCCGACCCGCTCAACCGGACGTCGGCGATGAACTACTGCGTGGCGCTCGCCGATGTCGGACGACTCGACGAGTCCTACGAGGCGTTCAGGGCCGCCCAGGCGCGCTGGCCCGACTCGGACAACCTTGTGGCCGTGCCGATCCTCCACGCCGTCCTGCTCAGGAATGAACAGCGTCTCGAACAGTTTTTGTCAGCGGCGCGGCGCTTCATCGTCGCCAAGGGCGAGACTCGCGCCCTGCGAATCGCCATGACCACGGCCCACGTCGCGCTCAACCCGACCGACGAGGCCCGCCAGCTCCTCCTCGCCAGCGCCGAGCGCCATCTGGCGAAATCGGGGCGGGTCGAGCTTCGGACCGCCCTGTTCGCCTATTGGGCAGGCCTTACTGACGAGGCCTTCGAGCTGATCGCGCGCAGTGACTACACCCACCTGTTCCAGCCGGAGGGACGGCGCGCCGACGACACTTTCCTGACCGCGGTGATCTTCGGCGTAACCAATGCGGGGATCAGGCGGGACCCTCGCTTCCCCGACCTGTGCGCCAAACTCGGGCTCTGCGACTACTGGCTCGACACCGGCCGCTGGCCCGATTGCGCCGACGAGGTGGCCGGAGTTTACGATTTCCGGTCCCGCGTCGCAGCGTCCTCGTTGGCGCCTTAAGCGGCGCGCTCCTGGATGGCATTGTCAGCCCGACAGTATCGGTTATGGTGCGGGTCCGGACTTTGGGCGCGGTCCGGCTGATGGCTGTCGGGGGATCGACGTGGAGCCGAAGTGGGTGCGCCTTGCCTGGGCCGCGATCTGCGGCGCGCTGGCGATGGGGGCTGCTGAGCCGTCCAAGCTTCCGAATGCGGAAAACGCGTCTGCGCCCATACGCCTGCTGCCGCGGTTCCCCGACTTTGCCTATCTCCCCGCTCCAGGTTCCTTCACGCCGGACCGCACCTTCCGCCTGAGTCAGGACTATCCGGCGAACCTGCCGGCGGTCGAACCCGCTGTGCAGAAGATCCTCTCGATCGACTTCACGCACGATTGGCGCGCCTACGCCAACGCCGTCCTGACCTACATCATGGAAGGCAACATCGAGGGTCGAGGAGTCTCCCAGGCCTTCTATCTCGAGGACAACAAGGTCCGCCGCTGGTACCACGTCCCTTGGCAACACTGGGGACCCAACGGTCGCGAGGGGCTGCACGGCCTTACCCAGGAGGTCACGTCGAAGGCGTTCTACCTCGGTCCCCGTCAGAAGACGCCGGCGGAGACCTGGGCGGTCGGCTTCTACAACGCCCGTGGGGGCTGGCTGATCGGCCGGGTGTGGGCCGAGGCCGACAATCCCGATCCGGGCGCGGTCCGCCGGGCCGGCGGCTTCCCCGTCGGGACCGTGGTCGCCAAGCTCCTGTTCACCACCGCCTCGCCTGACGAGGTCGATTATCTGACCAATCCGGTCCAATGGTCCGCGTTCGTCTATCCCCCGCCGGGCGTCAAATCGACGGGCGTGCGCAAGGCCACCGACGGCGTCATCGTGCCGGTGCGCCTGGTGCAGGTGGACATGATGGTCCGCGACGACCGGGCGAAGGCCACGGGCGGCTGGGTGTTCGGGACGTATGTCTACAACGGCGCGCTCAACCGCTCCTCCCCCTGGTTCAACCTCGTGCCGATGGGCCTGATGTGGGGCAACGATCCGGACGTGCGCTCGCAGCCGCAGGCCACCTCGGGCCAGCCCTTCAATCCAGACCTGAAAGAAACTGTGATCAACCACGCCGATTCGGCGCTGCCCTCCAGCCACCTGGGCTACGGCCTGCGTCTCAGCGGTCCTGTCGACAACAACCTGTCCTCCTGCAAGTCGTGCCACATGACCGCGGAATATCCGCAGGCCTCGCCCATCCTGCCGACGATGACGAAAACCGAGCTTGGCAAGAAGCCTGTCTGCGGCGACGCGACCTGGATGCGGTGGTTCCGCAACCTGGGGCCCGACGAGAGCTTCGACCCTCAGGCCCAGAGCACCGACAGCTCCCTGCAGCTGGCCGCCAGCATCCAGAACTTCGTCGCTTCGAAGAACCAGAGCACCGGCGGGCTCTACGCCAGCCAGTTCTGGAAGAACCGGGCCATGCCAATCGCCGGCGTTCGAGGCGATGTCCCGGAAGATGGCGACCCCTGCCGCCCCATCGGATGAGGACCAAGCGATGTCGGACCTGTCGGATCAGAACAAGCAGATCACGCTCAACTTCTTCGACCAGGTGTTCAACCAGGGGAACATGGACTTCATCGCCACGGCGATCGACCCCAGCTACACCTTCACCCGTGATGGCAAGGTCCTGATCGGCGGCGGCGATCCGGTGGCGTCCACCGCGGGTTGGGCGCAAGGCCTCAGGAACGCGGTCGCAAACCTCAACTGCGTGATCGACTCGATTCTGGCCGAGGACGACAAGGTCGCCCTGCGCTGGCGCATGAATGCCAACGACAAGACGTCCGGCGCGTCGATCATGGCGATCGGCACCAACATCATCACCTTCGTGGGCGGCAAGGCGGTGGCGAACGATCAGTCGGGCGGGGAGAATTTCGAACCCGCTTCCTGAACGGGTCGCCCTTCCGTCCCGCCCGCCCAGGCTGTAGGTCCGGCCACGCTCCGATCGTGGAGCTGTCGGGAGCCGGCGCTCGCGCCGCCCCATCCTGATCGAGGACGGCTTGCGGTTCCTACCCATCGCCGGGCTGCTCGCAGCCATGGCCTCGTTCCAGCTTGGGGCCAGTTTCGCCGAGCGGCTGTTCCCGATGGTGGGCCCTGCCGGAGCGGCGGCCCTGCGCCTGCTCGGCTCCTCCCTGATCCTCGCGGTCTTCAGACGCCCCTGGCGCGGACTCGCCAACGGGCCGCCGGCGCCCGCCCTCATCGCCTATGGCGTGTCCCTGGGAGCGATGAACACCCTGTTCTACCTCGCCCTGGCGAGGCTCCCCCTCGGCATCGCGGTGGCCGTCGAGTTCATCGGCCCTCTTGGCGTGGCCATGGTCGCCTCGCGCCGGCTCCTGGACCTCGTCTGGATCGCCCTGGCCGTCGGCGGCCTGCTGCTGTTGTTGCCGCTGGGGCTCGAGGCGCACAGCGTGGATCCGATCGGCGTGCTCCTGGCGTTGGCCGCCGGCGCCTGCTGGGCGATGTACATCGTTTTCGGCCGTCGGGCGGGACACGCCCATGGCGGCCACGCCACAGGGCTTGGCGTCTTCATCGCCACCTTGGTCTTCCTGCCGCCGCAGATCGCCCTGCAGGGACCTGCGCTGTTTCCACCGGCCGCGATTCCGATCGCCCTGGGCGTCGCGCTGCTCTCGAGCGCTCTTCCCTACTCACTCGAGATGTACGCCCTCACCCGGGTTCCGACGCGCGTCTTTGGCACGCTGATGAGCCTTGAGCCCGCCGTCGGCGCCCTCGCCGGCCTGACTCTGCTTGGGCAGCACCTCAGCCTGCTGCAATGGACCGGCATCTCCGCCGTCATGGCCGCCTCGTTGGGGGCAGCCCTCGCCCACGGCGCGGCGGAGGAAGAACCGCCGCAGCCGGTGTGAGGAGACGCTCCGCTCAGGGATCCGCGCGCAGGGTCACCGGGCTGACGCCCTGCAGCTCGGCGTCGACGGTCGGTGCGATGGGCTCGGGCATGGCGTGAGCCCCGCCGGGCTCGTTCACGCCGTGCGCCCAATGGCGAAGGAATGGGGCGAGGGCCAGGAACAGGACGCCAAATCCCACGCCGGCCCAGCCGATCGCGTTGAACACGTCGAGCGAGGCGCGCAGCGCGGCAGAGGGATCGAGGACCTGACCGCCCGCCGTCGCTACGCCGGCGAGCTGGGCGATCCTGGCTGCGATGAATTCCGCGGCCGAGGTGGCCAGGAACCAGATCGCCAGCAAGGTGGACACCAGCACCTGCGGTGACAGCTTCGTCACCTCGGACATGCCTACGGGGCTCAGGCAAAGCTCTCCAGTCGTCTGCAGGAAGTAGGAGACCCCGAGCACCATCAGGGGCAGGCGGAAGCTGGCGTCCGCCAGTCCGCGGGCCCAGACGATCACGAGAAATCCGAAGCCGACCTGGGCCAGGCCGAGGCCGAACTTGACCATCGGATTGGGGTCGCGCCGTCTGCGCCCGAGGAAGGTCCACAGGGCCGCGAAGAGCGGCGCCAGGATCAGGATGAACCCCGAGTTGAAAGACTGGGTCTGGGCGGCCGTGAAGCCCATGTCGATCCAGATTGTCCCCGGCGACAGGTGAGCGGCCGTCTTCATCGCCTCGTCGCCGAGGAACAGGCTGAGGCCGGCGAACTTCACAAACGTTGGACGCGAGATCAGCTGCAGCTGCGTGTTCTGCTCGGCGAACAGGTTCAGCGACGTGGCGGCCTGCTCGAACAGGGTGAAGAAGACGATGGACCCGGCGATCAGGGTCAGCGCCAGGAAGAGGCGCTCTCGCTCCACCTTTCCGCAGGCGCGGACGATGAACCAGGCGAGGTAACCGAGCGCCGCGACCCAGCCGATCCCGAGGGCGGCTCCGACGATGCTGTTGTGCTGCACCAGCAGCCATACGGCGCCCAGGCCGACGATCCCGGCCAGATAGATCAACCACTCCAGGTTGAGGGGGCCGACGATCGGCCTGGCGAGGCGCGCCGGATCGGGGGGTTCGCCGCGCCCCTGGAGCAGCGGCCGTCCCAGCATGAAGGTGACCCAGCCCGCCGCCATGCCCACGCCCGCCAGCCCGAAGCCCCAGGACCAGCCGAGCGTCTGACCAAGGTATCCGCAGAGGATGGCGGCCCAGAAGGCGCCGAGGTTCACGCCGTAGTAATAGAGGGTGAAGCCGGGATCGCGCCTCGGATCTCCCTTCTCGTAGAGCTGGCCGACGATCGAGGAGATGTTCGCCTTCAGGAAGCCGACGCCCATGATGATGAGCGACAGGGCGAGGTAGAGAGTGTCCTGGAAGATCGCGGGCGTGGCCTTGACGGTGACGACGCTGAAGTCGCCCTTGGGCAGGGCCGCGGGGACCGGCCCCCCGGAAGGAAGATCCTTGATCTCGAAGGCGCCGTCGGCGGCCTGGTCGAACGCGTAGGGGCGTCCGCCCACCACGACGCGCGCCTGACGGTCATCCCCTCGGCCGGTGACCTCGATCGGGAACTGCTGGCCGTGCCAGGCCAGCGCCTGCTGCGCGGATGGCCCTTCGACCGCCATCAGGGCATGTCCCGCCACGAGCAGGAGAGCCCCGAACGCCACGGCCTTGCGAGCGCCGAGGTAACGGTCCGCAAGCACTCCGCCCACCAGGGGCACGAGGTAGACGAGCGTGGCGTAAGAGCCGTACTGCCCGCTGGCGGCCTGCTGATCCATCAGGAAATGCTGGGTCAGGTAGAAGATCAGCAGCCCGCGCATTCCGTAGTAGGAGAAGCGCTCCCACATCTCGGCGAAGAACAGGACGAAGAGTCCCCGCGGATGCTGCCGGGCCAGCTGCAGGGCCACCGGCAATCCCGTGGCGACGGTGATGACGATGCCGATGAGGACGACGATGCTGTTCATGAAGATCCTGGTGCGAAGCGGCCGGCATCACGCCCCAGAGCGCGTGCAAAGCCAACCCCCTGCCTGATGCGACGGCCCTGGCGCCGGAGCCGCGGCGGCGGCGCGGCGTTTGCGCCCTGAAGCCTACGGAGAGTTCGATGCCGCAGATGAAGATTCCCGGACCTGACCACCCGATCACGTTGGACTCCGCGCCCGGCCGGGTGCAGGCGCTCTACGCCGGTCATGTCATCGCCGACAGCGCCGACGTCATCCTCCTGCGGGAGGCGGACTACCCGGCGGTGGCCTATTTCCCCCGCAGCGATGTGGACATGGCGTACATGGCGCGGACCGACCACTCGACCCACTGTCCGTACAAGGGCGAGGCGTCCTACTACACGCTCAACATGGATGGCCGGCTCTCGGAGAACGCCGTCTGGTCGTACGAGGACCCCTATCCGGCAATGGCGGCGATCCGCGATCGCCTCGCCTTCTACCCCAACCTCGTCCAGGTGCGGCCGGTGGAGGAGACGACGGCGACCCCCGATGCCGACGTCGGCGAGGTCGTGCGTCACACCGACGCGGGCGATGGGACGACCCAGTCGCCCCATTGGCCGCCGAA
>JAFANN010000118.1 GCA_019232665.1 Caulobacteraceae bacterium
TTGCTTCACCAGATCGCCCGCCTTCCAGGCCGCCGGGCCTTCGATGACCGGGGGCGCAAGTGGAGGAGCCATCGTCGTTTCTTCGGTTTGGCGGGATCGACAGGACCGCGATCCACGTCGAGAGTGAGGCCGAACTAAGCCGCAAAGGCCATCGGTGAGAGCAATTTCGGCGCCTGCGCGGACACTGTCCGGTTTCCTGCTGGGCCTTGTCCTCGGCGCCGCGGTGTCCCGGCTCCACGGGCCTGCGAGCCTCGTCGCGATAGCCCAGACGCTCGGCGGGCTTTGGCTCGACGCCCTGCGGATGACGCTCGTCCCGCTGATCTTTTCGCTGCTCTTCGTGGCTGTAGGCCAGACGGCGCAGACGGCGCGGGGCGCTCTGGCCGCCAGGGCGCTGCTGCTGTTCTTCGCCCTGCTGCTGACCGCCGCCGCGCTATCGGCCCTGGCTGCGTTCTTGTTCCTGCAGGCCTGGCCGATACCGCGAGCAGCCGCCCAGGCCCTGAGGTCCGCCGCCCCTTCCGCCGCGGGCGTCGGCGAGGCCGTTCCGATCACCACGCTCGTCCGCTCGTTCGTCCCGACCAATCCGGTCAGATCGGCCGCCGACGGCGCCATGGGCCCCCTGGTGGTCTTCGCCTTGGTCTTCAGCCTCGCCGTGACGCGCCAGAGTCCCAAGCGCCGCGCGGCGCTGATGGACTTCTTCGATGCGGTCCAGGCCAGCATGCTCACCATCGTCCAGGCCGTGCTCCTGATCGCGCCGCTGGGGGTCTTCTTCCTGGCTCTGGCCCTGAGCGCGAAGGCCGGCGCGAACCTGACCGGACTTTTCGCCCCCTATCTGGTCCTGGTCTGCATCGCTTGCGTGCCCGGCGCCCTGATCGGCTTTGTCCTGGCCCTGGCCGGACGTGCGCGGCCGTTGGCGCTGATCAAGGCGTGGGCGCCGGTGGAGGTCGTCGCCCTCTCCACCCAGTCCTCGGTCGCCTCGCTTCCGTCCATGCTGGTTGCCGCCCGCGCCCTCGGGACGCCGGAGAAGGCGGCCGACATCGTGCTGCCGATGGCGGTGGCGCTGTTCCGGATAAGCAACCCCGCCGCCAACATCGCGATCGCCAGCTACATCGCCCACATCTATGGCGTCGCGCTGGATCCGGCCCGGCTGGCGATCGGCGTCGTGGTCGCCGCCACGGTGAGCCTGGCGGGCGCGGGCGTCGCCAGCTCGGTGACCTTCTTCACCACCATGGTTCCGATCTGCGCGGCGCTCAATCTGCCGATCGCCCCGCTTGCCCTGCTGCTCCCCCTGGAGCCCCTGATCGACTTCGCCCGGACCTCCGCCAACGTCACGGCGGACCTCGGCGCGGCGGTCTGGATGGGGGCGAGGCAGGTCGAGGTCAGCGAGGCGCGATGAACCGCAAGCCGCCCGATCCTCGCGCCGCCGCGGGCCGCGCCGCAATCAACGCCCTGCGCCGGGCGAAGCGCGCCGCGGAGCGGGCCGGCGTCGACCTGACGGAGTGGGAGAGCGAGTTCCTCGGCTCGGTGGAGAACCGCGTGAAGACCTATGGCCGCGCCTTTGGTGACCCGGAGAAAGGCGCGCCAGGCCAGGCTCTCTCGACCCTGCAGTCGGCGAAGGTTCGCGAGATCGCGGCCAAGGCCAAGCGCGAGCGTCGCGCCCGCGATACTCCGAGGTCGGATGATGATGAGGAGGAGACGTAGGGAGGGGCCGGCCCCGCTCAGAACCAGCTTCGCAGGCCGACCGCGAAGAGGACGTCGCCCCTTGGCTCGCCGGCGGCTTGGACCAGGTCGGCGGTCTTGCCGGACGTCTGCTCCCAGACGACCCCCACGTAGGGCGCGACCTTGCGGGTGACCTGGTACTCGAGACGCAGACCCGCATCGAGGTCGGAGGCGCCGGCGCCGATCCTCCGCGCCCGGTCAGTCTGGCTGTAGGCCTTGAGCTCGGCCTCGGGCTCGAGGATCAGCCGGTTGGTGATGAGCTGGTCGTAGGAGACCTGCACCTTGGCGGCCGCCCCCTTCTCGCCGGCGTAGGCTGTGGCGCTCACGTGGAAGAGCCAGGGCGCAATTCCTTCGATCCCGATTGCGCCCCAGCCGCGGCCGGGTCCGGAGTCCAAATCGTAGCGGCCGCCGACTAGGATGTTCCACCAGGTCGAGATCG
>JAFANN010000272.1 GCA_019232665.1 Caulobacteraceae bacterium
GTCCTTGCCACGGTAGAAGAAGCCGTCGCAGGTGGCGCAGGCGGAGACGCCAAAGCCCTGGAACTTCTGTTCGCTCTCCAGGCCCAGCCATCTGGCCTGCGCGCCGGTGGCGATGATCAGGGTTTCGGCCAGCCAGCGCGCGCCGGAATCGCAGGTCACCAGGAATGGCCGCGACGAGAGATCCACGGCGATGACGATGTCGTCGATCAGTTCGGCGCCGACGTGGGCGGCCTGCGTCTGCATCTGATCCATCAGCCAGGGGCCTTGGATGACCTCGGCGAAGCCGGGATAGTTCTCCACGTCGGTGGTGATGGTCAGCTGGCCGCCCGGCGTCAGCCCACGGATCATCACGGGCGCAAGCAGGGCTCGCGCCGCGTAGACGGCCGCAGTGTATCCGGCGGGTCCAGCGCCGATGATGAGGCAGCGCGTGGAGCGGGGTTCACTCACTGTGGCGGGCCTTCTTCAGACCCACTCGACCTTGAGGATCTCATAGGCCTTGACCCCGCCGGGCGTGTTCACTTCGACCACGTCGCCCGTCTCCTTGCCGATCATCGCGCGGGCGATGGGCGAGGCGATTGAGATCTTGCCTGCGCGTACGTCGGCCTCATGCTCGCCGACGATCTGGTAACGCGCCTGTTCCTCAGTGTCCTCGTCTACCACACTGACGGTTGCGCCGAACTTCACCTGCGTTCCGGAAAGCTTGGAGACGTCGATGATCTGGGCGCGCGCCATGCGGTCCTCGATCTCCGCGATGCGGCTCTCGATCCAGCCCTGACGTTCCTTCGCCGCATGATATTCGGCGTTCTCCGAAAGGTCTCCGTGCTGTCTCGCCTCGCCGATCGCCGCGGTCACGGCCGGGCGTTCCTGCATTTTGAGCCGCCGAAGTTCTACGTCGAGGGCCTGAAAGCCCTCGTTTGTCATAGGAACTTTTTCCATTGCAGACTTGAAGCTCGTTTGGTGCTGCGGGTATCCGAAAAAACCCCGCGGCGCCGTAGCTGCGGCGTTCCGTCGGGGGCAGAAGAGGATAGGGGTCCAGTTGGGGCGTGGCAAGACCGCCCCCCGTCGCACCATACCGTACGGTCAGCGTATGGAGATCCCTCCATCGATCACAAGCTCCGCGCCGGTGACGTAGCGGGCGTCTTCGGAGGACAGCCAGAGCACGCCTTGGGCGATGTCCTCTGGCACGCCCTTCACGCCCATGGGCACGGCCATCGCTGACAGGGCGTCGAGGTCGGGCGGGGCGTTGGAGCCGCCGGCGGCGCCGCTCGCGCCGATGCCCAGCCAAATCGGCGTTTCAATGATCCCCGGATGGACCGAATTCACCCGCACCCCATCCTTCGCCGCCGCGCACTCCAGCGCCACCGCCTTGGTGAACAGGCGCACCGCGCCCTTTGTCGCCGAATAGGCCGCCAGCGTCGGCGAGCCCTTCAGGCCGGCAACCGAGGACATGTTGACGATCGATCCGCCGTTGCCGGCCTCGCGCATCAGCAGCAGGCCGTGCTTCATCCCGAGGAACACACCATCGACGTTGATCGCCTGCTGACGTTGAAAGTCCTTGAGGCTCATCGTCGTGATGCTGGGGCTGCCGAGGCCAATGCCGGCGTTGTTCACCAGGATGTCGAGGTGGCCGAAGGTCCTTTTGACCTCGGCCATGACTTCTACCCAGGCTTCCTCGCTGGTGACGTCATGGTGGAGGTAGCGCGCCTTGCCGGCGGCGCCGGTGATTTCGGCGACGACCTGCTGGCCCTTGTCGTCCTGCAGGTCGGTGACGACTACCGTGGCCCCTTCTGCGGCCAACCGCCTGGCGCAGGCCGCGCCGATCCCGCTCGCCCCGCCGGTGACCAGCGCCACCTTACCTTCGACCTTGCCCACGCAGATCCTCCCTGTGCGTTTGTTCTAGGCGTCGCTTCTACACAGCGGCGGCTTTCAGCCAAGCGCCTGCGGTGCGCGCCGCCCCCTTTTCCCTGTCATCCCGGCCGTAGCGAGTTTGGATTTTGCAACTGTCGCCACTCGGGCCTAGCGATGGGAGCATGATCTCGACTCTGACGGAGGCGACGCCGGATCGGTTGGCGGCCTTCGACGCCATCATCGACGTGCGCACGCCAGCCGAGTTCGCCGACGACCACGTGCCTGGCGCGGTCAACCTGCCTGTGCTCAGCAACGAGGAGCGCGCGCAGGTGGGGACGATCTATGTCCAGGAGAGCCGCTTCAAGGCCAGGCGGATCGGCGCGGCGATCATCGCCCGCAACGTCGCCACACACCTCGAAGACGCCCTGGCGGACAAGCCTGGGTCGTTCGCGCCGCTCGTCTATTGCTGGCGCGGCGGCCAGCGGTCCGGCGCGATGGCGACCATCCTCGACCAGATCGGCTGGCGCGTGACCGTCCTGACAGGCGGATACCGGACCTACCGCCGGCGCGTGACGACGGCGCTCTACGAGGCCGAACCAAGCCTCAAGGTCGTCCTCATCGACGGTCAGACAGGCGTGGCGAAGACCGACATCCTCGGCAGGCTCGCCGCGCGCGGCGTCCAGGCCCTCGACCTGGAGGGACTGGCCGCGCATCGCGGGTCGCTGTTCGGCGCGCTGACGCAGCCCCAGCCGCCGCAGAAGCTGTTCGAGAGCCGCCTGCTTGCGGCCATGGAGGGTTTCGACCTTACCCGACCGGTCGTGGTCGAGGCGGAGTCGAGCAAGGTGGGCGAGCTCAATCTG
>JAFANN010000368.1 GCA_019232665.1 Caulobacteraceae bacterium
TGGAGTCGAGCGGCCGGTGCAGATGGGCAGCTACGGCGTGGGCGTCTCCCGCCTGCTCGGCGCGATCATCGAGGCAAGCCATGACGAGGCCGGGATCATCTGGCCCGACGCGGTGGCGCCCTTTGGCGTTGGCATCGTCAATCTGCGCCCGGGCGATGGGGCGACCGACCGGGCCTGCGAGGAGGCCTACGTCGCACTCACCCAAGGCGGCAAGGAGCCGCTCCTGGATGACACCGACGAGCGACCGGGCGGCAAGTTCGCGGCCATGGACCTTATCGGCCTGCCTTGGCAGCTGATCATCGGTCCGCGCGGCCTCGCAGAGGGGAAGGTCGAGGTGAAGCGGCGCGCCAGCGGCGAGCGCCACACCCTGCCGCTGGTTGAAGCGCTGTCGATGATGGGAGCCTGACCACGCCTCGGATGTCGACTCCGTTCGGCGGATGGGAGCGCGCGATCGCCATCCGCTACCTGTTCGCCAAGCGTAGCCACGGCGGCGTGGCGTTGATCTCGGTGATCTCCTTTGCGGCCATCGCGCTCGCGGTGGCGGCCCTGGTGATCACCATGTCGATCATGAACGGCTTCCGGACCGAGCTGACCGGCAAGATCCTCGGCTTCAACGGTCACGCCTTCGTGGTGGGCGGGGCGATGAGCCCCGGGCAGCGGGGCGCTATGGTGCAGCGCATCCGCCAGATCCCCGGCGTGGTCCAGGCGATTCCAGTGATCGAGTCCCAGGCCCTTGCCCAGGGTCCGGTCGCTGTCTCCGGGGCCGTCGTGCGCGGAGTGACGCCGGAGGACCTGCGGGCCACGCCGATCATCGTCCACAACATCAAGTCCGGCACGATCGCTGGCTTTGGCCTTGGCGAGGACGGCGGCGACATCGTCCTCGTGGGCGACAAGCTGGCCGAGACGCTTGGCGTCCACGTCGGCGATCAGATCTCGCTTATCTCGCCCACCGGAGGGGAGACCGTGTTCGGCGATCTGCCCCCATCCAAGAGCTACATCGTGGGCGGGATCTTCTCGGTAGGAATGAGCGAGTACGACCAGAGCTTCATCTACATGCCGCTGGCCCAGGCCCAACTGTTCTTCGGGCGCGGCGCGTCCGTGGACTTCATCGAGGTGCGCCTGACCGATCCCGACAAGGCGCCGGCGATGAAGGGGGCGCTGGCCGCCGCGGCCGGCCCCGGCGCCGTGGTCACCGACTGGACCGAGCGCAACCGGGCGTATTTCGGCGCCCTGCAGGTCGAGCGCAGCGTCATGCGCATGATCTTCCTCTTCATCGTCGCCCTGGCGGCCCTGAACATCATCTCGGGGCTGGTCATGCTGGTGAAGAACAAGGGCCGCGACATCGCCATCCTGCGCACCATGGGAGCAGGGCAGGGGGCGATCCTGCGCATCTTCTTCATGGCTGGCGCCAGCATCGGCCTCGCCGGCACGCTCGCGGGTCTGCTTTTCGGCGTCGTCTTCTGCCTCAACATCGGGACGATCCAGGCCTTCATCGAGTGGATCACCGGCGTGCAGGTGTTCAACTCCGACGTCTATTTCCTCGCCCACGTCCCCGAACGGATCGATTGGTGGGAAGTGGCGGGCGTGACGATATGGGCGCTCGGCGCCTCCTTCCTCTTCACCCTGCTCCCCGCTTGGCGGGCCTCCCGCCTCGATCCGGTGGAGGCGCTTCGTTATGAGTGAGCCCGTCCTCAGCATCCGCGGGCTGCGGCGGACGTACCAGACGGGGACAGGGCCGCTGGAGGTGCTCAAGGGCGCCGATCTGGATGTTCGTCCGGGCGAGGTGGTTGGGCTGGTGGGACCGTCGGGCTCGGGCAAGTCGTCCCTTCTGCACGCCGCGGGGCTCCTCGAGCACCCGACAGCCGGGGATATCCGCATCGAGGGCCGCGATTGCGGCGAGCTCAATGACCGGGCGCGCACCCGTATCCGCCTCAGGACGATCGGCTTCGTCTACCAGTTCCACCACCTGCTGCCGGAGTTCAGCGCCCTCGACAACGTCGCCATGCCGATGCTCATGGCGGGCGCGCGCCGGCGAGACGCCCTGATCCACGCGCGGGCCCTTCTGAGCGCGCTCGGACTGGCCGAGCGGCTCGATCACCAGCCGGCGCAGCTGTCAGGGGGCGAGCAGCAGCGCGTCGCCGTCGCCCGCGCTCTGGCCAATTCTCCGCGCCTGCTGCTGGCGGACGAGCCCACGGGCAATCTCGATCCTCGGACCTCCGAGGCGGTGTTCCAGAGCCTGCACGACCTGGTCCGGCGCACGGGCGTGGCGGCGCTGATCGCCACGCATAATCTCGCGATGATCCCGCACATGGATCGCGTGCTCGCCCTGCGCGACGGGCGACTCGAGGAACAGCCCGAGCGCGCGCCAGCGCCGCTCGCAGATTGAGCGGCTGTCGAACTTGGCCTAACGTTCGACACACTTCGGTTTCGCGGGCTGCATCAACCGGATAAGCCGCGATCGGACGATGTTCGAAGGGGACGCCGATGATTCGCATCCGGGACCAGGCCGCCGCCATCGCCCTGCTGTGGTGCCTCGGCGGGGCTGCGCAGGCCCAGGCGCCCGCAACCTCCGCCATGCCGGAAGTCAGCGACGTCGCCACCCTGCCCCCTGCCGGTCCCCACCGTCTCTGGTTGGAGGACGACTTCAGCGGCGCGACCCAGGTCATCGACGGCGACACCGGCGCTCTGAAGGCGACCATCCCCGGCGCCAGTCTTTCGAGTTTCGCCGCCGGCCCTGATCAGAAGATGGTCTATGTGGCCGAGAGCATCTGGAGCCTGGGCAACCGCGGGCAGCGGCAGGACATGGTCAGCGTCTACGACGGCCTGACACTCAAGCTACAGGGGGAGATTTCGATCCCCAGCCGGGCCTATGTGGCCTCCAGCGGACAGCTCTTCGCGCTGAACCACGCGGGAACGCGGGGCTATGTCTACAGCATGCAGCCGGCCTCGGGCGTGGTCGTCATCGACCTGGCCGCGCGAAAGGTGCTGAGGACGGTCGACACCCCAGGCTGCGCTCTGGCGTTTCCGTGGGGCGCCGACGGCGTATCGTCACTGTGCGGCGACGGCTCGCTGGCGACCGTGACGACTGGAGAGAAGCCCTCCCTCACCCGAAGCAAGCCCTTCTTCGACGCCGAACGGGACCCGGTGTTCGAGCAGAGCCCGACCAACGGAGCCACGGGCCGCACCTTCTTCGTCACCTATTCGGGCGTCGTGCATCCGGTCGACCTTGGACCCAGTCCCAAGTTCGATCCCTCGTGGTCGCTTCAGGAGGCTGCGGGACTGCAGCCGGCTGGGATCCAGAACGGGGACCTCGCCTGGCGGCCAGGCGGCTACGCGCCGATGGCGCTGCACAACGCCAGTGGGCGTCTCTTCGTGCTGATGCATACAGGGGAGCACTGGACGCAGAAGAAACCAGGCCAGGAACTATGGGTGGTCGACACCGCGGCGCACAAGGTTCTGCGCCGGCTGCCGCTGAAGGAGCCGTGCCTCGGCGTCGCCGTCAGCCAGGATGACAAAGCCCAGGTTTACCTGGTGGACGAGAAGGGCAATCTCTCAATCCGCGATGCAACGACTCTCGACGAGTTGCGGTCGGTCGAGGATGTCGGCCGGACGATCCCGGTTTCGCCCACTCTGTGAGCCGATGACGCGCGAGGTCTTTTTCACGCTCGAGACCGCCGTCGCCCTGACGGGCGCACTGGTCTTTGCGCGCGCCGCCGCATTCAAGCTGCGTGACGTGGAGGCGTTCGCCGACGCGCTCGCCGCCTATCGGATCCTTCCGATCGGCCTTGTCGAGGTCACCGCGCGAGCGCTGCCTGTGGCGGAAATCGTATGCGCGCTCGCGCTCCTGGCGCCCCCGACCTGCGCAGCCGGTGAAGTCGCTGCGGCGGCGTTACTCGTAGTCTTCGCCCTCGCCATGGGCGTGAACCTGCTGCGCGGCCGGCGCGAGATCGACTGCGGCTGCGGCGATCCTTCCCGACGCCATCCACTCGCCTGGAGCTTCGTCGTCCGCAACCTGGCGTTCGCAGCGGCGCTCGGTTCCAGCGCGCTCGCGCCGGCCCGGTCGGGCAGCCTCGTGGAATGGGCTGTGGGCGCCGCCGCGGCCGCCGGTCTCATGCTGCTGATGCTTTGCCACGAGACCTTCTCTGCGCTTCCGGCGCGTGAGGGTCGCGGAGCGCCGCCACTTCTACGCCTGGGAGATCCCGCGTGACCTTCCTGATTGCTTCCCAGGTGCTGCTGTGGGTCCTGGTTCTGGGGCTGCTCGTGGTCGTGCTCGCCCTCGCGCGGCAGATCGGTCTTTTGCACGAACGGATTGCGCCCGTGGGCGCCCTGGCTGTCGCCGGCGGACCGGAAGTGGGACAACCGGCCCCACCGATGAGTCTGCAGACCCTGGACGGGTCCAATCTGCAGCTCGGCGCCCCGTCCCAGTCCGGGCGCATGATCCTCTTCGTCTCGTCCGACTGCCCTGTGTGCAAGCGGCTGATCCCGCTGGCGAAGTCGGTCGCCAAGGCCGAGCAGTTCGACCTCGTCTTCGCCGGTGACGCCCCCTCGGCCGACCTTCGGGCCCTGGTGGGCCGCTATGACCTCGAGGCATATCCATTCGTGAACAGCCGCGAGCTCGGCATGGCCTTCCAGGTCGCCAAGCTGCCCTACGCGGTCCTGCTCGACGAAGCGGGGCGCATCGCCGCCAAGGGCTTGGTCAATACGCGCGAACACCTGGAGAGCCTGGTGACGGCCAAGTCGGTAGGGTTCGCATCCATCCAGTCCTACCTCGCCGCGCGCGAGGCTGAGCCGTCGGTGACGGCATGAGAGAGACATCGGGGCTCACGGGAGAGGGGAGGGCTTCTTGGCCAGACTGACGCTTGATGGGCTGGGCGAGCGGCTGACGCGGCGCCTGGCAGGCCGGCTTTCCCGGCGCAGCGCCCTGGCGCGGCTGGGCGCGACGGTGGTTGCGGCTCCGCTGCTGCCGGTCCTGCCGGTGGCGCGAGCCGAGGCGGCCGTGCCTGACAGCTTCACGCGCAACGCCCAGTCGAAGGACGCTACCAAGTGCGACTACTGGCGTTACTGCGCCATCGACGGCCTGCTGTGCAGCTGTTGCGGCGGCGGGGTGCACACCTGCCCGCCGGGAACCCAGGCCTCACCCACTTCCTGGGTCGGGACGTGCGTCAATCCGGACGACGGGAAGTCCTATCTGATCGCCTATCGCGATTGCTGTGGAGCAACGCCCTGCCATACGAAGTGCCAATGCGACGGCACCCAGAGGGAAACGCCCCTCTACCGCCCGCAAGGCGACAACGACGTGATCTGGTGTTTCGGCCTGACCACCATGGCCTATCACTGTTCGACCGCCGCCCTCGTCGGCCTGGCGGAGTGAAGGTCGGGTTTCTGGGGGCGCTTCTCGGCGGTTTTCTCCTGGCGGCCTCTGTGGCGCAGGCCGCCCCGCCGTCCGCCGTCTTCGACCAGACTTGCGCGATCTGCCACCAGGCCGGCGGCGTGGGGGCGCCAGGCGAGTTTCCCCGTCTCGCCGGCCGGGCCGCGTCTCTGGCGCGCTTTCCCCTCGGCCGGCGACTGATGATCGCGGCGGTGCTCAATGGCAGCATTGGGCGCGTGCAGGCCGACCACCAGACGATTATGGGGGTCATGCCGGCATTCAATCAGCTCACGGACGTCCAGGCGTGCGAGGCGCTGAACTACATCGCCAGCCTCGACGGCGGCTCGGCGCCGCCGTTCACGCCGGCGGAGGTCGCAGCCGTCCGCGCCCACCCGATGTCCCCGAACGAGGTCAACGCCCTCGCGCGGGACCCGACGGTCGAGGCGGCCGCCCCGTGAGCCTTCTCGCCCTCCTCATGGGCATGGCGGCGCTCTCGACCGGGGCGCCCGCCGCGCCGCCCGCCGATCACCTGACGCCAAGGTCGAACTATCTCGAGCGCTGCGGCGGATGCCACGGCGTCCAGGGCCGCGCCTTCGCGCCAACCGTGCCCGATCTTCGCGACCGCGCCGGGTGGTTCCTCTGCGACGCGACCGGACGCGACTACGTTGCGCGCCTGCCGAACATCGTCTTCTCCCACCTCACCGACGCCGATCTCGCCGGAATGCTGAACTACGTTGCCTTCGACCTTGGTGGGACGAGCGCGCCGAAGGGCGCCAAGCGCTATACGGCGGCCGAGGTGGCGGTCTCGCGTCGCGAACCCCTGAGCACCACCGACCTCGAAAGCTATCGGACGCAGGTCGTTAAGACCCTGATCGCCCGCTGTGGGGCGCCCGAAGCTCTCGCCAGCGACTACGCGCCCAAGCTCGGTCCGAAGGAGAGTGCGAGTCGGTAGAATTCGCGAACGAATGAGGATGTTTTCTTTTAATATTCGTCATGGCCGGCCGTAAGTGCCGGCCGCCCATCGAACGACTTGGCGAAGATTGTGCAATGGCCGCGCTCAGCGCGGCCAATCCAACGTGCCGGGAAGCTCGACGATGGGTGGCCGGGACTGACGCCCGGCCATGACGGATTTAAGGGAAGCAGCAACTGTGAATTTCATAGGGTAGAGAACTTACATGACCACCCGCTCGAACGCCGCGCGCCTGCTTGTTCTCCCCGGCGACGGGATCGGGCCGGAGATCATGGAGCAGACACTGCGCGTTCTCGATCGCGTTGCTGGCGAGGCGGGCGTTGCGGTGGATATCGAAACCGGCCTCGTGGGCGGCGCGGCGATCGACGCCTGCGGGGCGCCGCTGCCGGATGACGTCCTCGCCCGCGCCAAGGCCTGCGATGCAGTCCTGTTCGGTTCGGTGGGTGGGCCGAAGTGGGACAAGCTCGGCTTCGATCTCAGGCCAGAGATGGCGATCCTCGGGCTGCGTTCGGAACTGACGCTGTTCGCCAACCTGCGTCCAGCCATGGTCTTCGACTCACTCGCCTCGGCATCGCCGCTTCGGACCGAACTGGCGCGGTCCTTGGATGTGATGATCGTGCGCGAGGCGACGGGCGGGGTGTATTTCGGCGAGCCGCGCGGGATCGAGACGCGGCCTGACGGTTCCCGCCGTGGCTTCAACACCGAATCCTACGAGACCTCCGAGATCGAGCGCGTCGCGCGCGCCGCCTTCCAGATCGCCCGCGGTCGGCGCGGGAAGGTGACGAGCGTCGAGAAGGCCAACGTCATGGAAAGCGGCCTCGTGTGGCGACAGACGGTGGAAGCGCTGGGCGCCCGCGAGTTTTCGGATATCGCGCTTGAGCACATGTACGCGGACAACTGCGCCATGCAGCTCGCGCGAGAGCCGGGCCGATTCGACGTGATCGTGACCACGAACCTGTTCGGCGACCTCCTCTCCGACCTCGCCGGCGCTCTCACCGGCAGCCTCGGCCTCCTGCCTTCGGCGACGGTGGGCGAGATCGGAGGCGAGGGTCCCTTCCTGTTCGAGCCGATTCATGGTTCGGCGCCCGACATCGCTGGGCAGGGTATCGCCAATCCGCTCGGGCAGATCCTCTCGCTGGCGCTGCTGTTCCGATGGTCTTTGCGCCTGGAGGAGCCAGCGGCTCAGATCGAGCGCGCCTGCGCCGCGGCACTCGCAGGGGGAGCTCGCACGCGCGACCTGGGCGGTGAGCTCACCACGCGCAAGATGGGAGATGCGGTTCTCGCAGCCCTGTGACGGGAAGCTTGGCTGACGGTACTAGGAGAAAAAATCGTCAGGATACGGCGCTATGCGCTGGACACACCGTCACTAGACGTTAGCTTTTCGCCAAAGGCGGGGGCCCAAGCGACGTCGACAAGGCGCGGGGGCAGGGCAGACAACTCCCGTCATGCACCTTGAAGACGGGGGAATGAATGACTCGACACCTTCTCGCGGGGGCGGCTTTTGGCGCGCTCGTTTTTGGCATGGCCTCGGGCGTCATGGCGCAGGCGGCGCCAGCGGGCCAGGCCGCAGCCGCATCGGCCGCTACTCCGGCGGCGGGCCCCGGGAGCGCCAGCGTCAGCGAGATCGTGGTCACGGCTGAGCGTCGGTCGGAGTCGGTCCAGAAGGTCGACATCTCGATGACCGTCCTGGGACATAGCCAGCTGGTCCAGCAGAACATCCTGACCGTCAACGACCTGCAGAACGCCTCGCCCAACCTCCAGGTCGAACCGGCCTTCGGCAGCGGACAGCCTGAGTTCCGCATCCGTGGCGTCGGCTTCCAGGACTACGCATCGAACAACTCGCCGACCGTCGGGATCTACATCAACGACGTCGCCTACCCGATCCCGGTGATGACCCAGAACGCATTCTTCGACATCCAGCGGGTCGAGGTGCTGCGCGGACCCCAAGGCACGCTCTACGGGCGCAACACCACCGGCGGCGCAGTGAATATCTACACCAACCAGCCGACATCGACCTTCACGGCCGGCGCCGAGGTCGAGTACGGCAGCTATTCGTGGCTGCACGCCGAGACCTACATTTCGGGTCCGATCACCGACAATCTGACGAGCCGTTTCGCGTTCCTGACCGAGCAGGGCGGCGCCTATCAGTTCAATCGCGACACCGGCAACTCGTTCGGCAACGCCCACCGCTTCGGCTTCCGCTCGATCACTGAGTGGACCCCGATCAGCCAGCTCGACATCAAACTCGAGTTGCACGGCTTCATCGACAATTCCGACGGCCAGGGCCTTTACCTGTTCACCCCAGCCAATGACGGCTCGGGCTTCACCGCACCGGCGGACAAGAACCACTACGCCACGGGCTGGGACCTCGATCCAACTTTCGCCAGATTCATCGGCGCGCCGCCGCACGCCTCTCCGTTCCGGCAGAACGTCCAGGACGGCGGGTCACTGAACATCAAATACGATTTGGGCTTCGCTCAGCTCGACAACATCTTCAGCTACGACTTCATGAACCGGCGGGAGTTCGAGGACTGGGGCGCAGTCCCGCAGGAGGTGGCGGACACCTTCTTCCACACCCGCTCGACAGTCATCGCGGACGAGCTGCGGCTGGTCTCTAAAGACACCGGTCCGCTGACCTGGATCGCCGGGCTGTACGTCTCGTACCAGAACCAGAACGAGGCCTATCTGTCGGACTTCCTCGACATCTACGGCATCTCCGCCGGCGTGCACTACAACCAGCACGTCAACTCCGAAGCGGCGTTCGGTCAGCTCGACTACAAGATCACCGACACGGTGAAGCTGATTGCGGGCCTGCGCTTCGAGGACGAGCACCGGTACCTGGACAACTTCACCAGCCAGTTCCTGTTCGGCACGACCCCAATCGCCGGGCTTCCGCCGTCGAACGTCACCCAATCGATGACGCCGGTCACCGGCAAGGTCGGGATCGAATACACCCCGTCCGAGGATCTGATGTTCTATGGAACCGTCAGCCGCGGGGTGAAGTCCGGTGGTTTCACCACCTACAACACCGCCAATGTGCAGGGGATTTCGGCGTTCCAGCCCGAAAAGTTATGGGCATTCGAGACCGGTTATAAGTATACTTTGCTTAGAAATCTGCGTTTCGACGGCGACATTTTCTATTATGACTACCAAGATCAGCAGATTCTTTCCGCCCTGTTCACCCCCGGGGTCAACGGACAGCCCCCGACCATAATCGGGCACTTCGTCAACGCGCCGAGATCTCACATCGAAGGCGGCGAAGTCAGCCTCGAAGGGGAGCTCGCGCCGCACCTGATGATCTCCGAGCAGCTCGGCTATGCGATCGGGCACTACGACAACTTCAAGGAGTTCAACCTCGCCGCCTACGAAGAAACGGGGGCCACGGGGATCAGCGATCTTTCTGGGGCGTCGATGCCGTTCCCGAAGCTCTCCTATCAGGGCTCGATCTCTTACTGGTTCTGGATCGCGCCGGAATGGAAGCTCCAGCCCGAGATGGACTACAGCTACCACGGCAACTACCCCTCGTGGCTCGGCTCGATCTACACGATCCCCCCGTACTGGCTGGCGAACCTCAACCTCACGCTGACCCCGCCCGGCGGCAAGTGGACGGCGGCGCTCTGGATCCACAACCTCTTCAACAAGGAATACGACCTGACCCGGAACTTCTTCGTTCCCGGCGTCAACGTCGCCGACCCCGGCCCGCCCCGCATGATCGGCGGCCGCCTGACCTACGCGTTCTGAGGCGCCTTCTCCTGTAAAGCGTCGAACTAACAGCTCCCTTCTCCCTTGCGGGAGAAGGTGGCCGCCTCTCCACATTGCAGTTTGCCCTTGGCGCCAAGAAGAGTTGACCACGAACCTCACGAACTTCACGAACAAGAAGAGACTTTCATTGCGCCTTCGGCGCGATGTATAGAGTCACGATTGCTCACGTAACCACGACACCGTTCGTGCTTTTCGTGAGGTCCGTGTGAAATTTCTAACGACGGGGCCGCAACTAACTTTCAGGTGGAGAGGGCCCTCGACCCCTCATCCGGCCCGTTTTGCGGGACACCTTCTCCCGCAAGGCAAGGGGAGAAGGATGCGATCATTGATCATGGGAGACGTCGCTAAAGGACCCACCCGCAGCCCTTCAGTGACTCTCGGTCTTTGACACGAACAGGTCCATCAGGGCGAGTAGGACGCCGGAGACGACGAAGGTCAGCAGGATCCCGACTTCCCACGTGAGGGTGACGGTGTCCGGCGCGTGGTCGTGAATCTCGAGATACGTGCGGAGCAGGGCGATGGCGGAGATCGCGACGATCGAAGCAATCAGCTTGATCTTCAGATTCGAGAAATCCACCCTTCCCATCCAGTTGGGCCGGCCTTCGCCCTCGTCCACCTCGATTTTGGATACGAAGTTCTCGTAACCGGAGAGGATGACGATGATCACCAGGTTGCCGGTCAACGTAAGGTCGATCATCGACAACGACATCAGGATGGCCGCCTCCGGCAGCTTCCCGAGTGAGGTCTGGGTGAGATGCCAAATGTCATCCCACAGCGAGACGGCGAACACCACGAGGAGGACCGCAAGGGCGATCGCGAGACCGACGTAGAAGGGCGCCAGCAGCCAGCGGGAGGCGAACAGAGCTCGCTCGATAGCCTTCTCGAGCCGCGATCGGTTCATCCCGTGCTCCTGTTCCGAGCATCCCGGCCGCGGCCGGCGCTCAAGTCATAGCATGGCTTCCCGAGTGACGCTGTAGCGCCGGCTCAACCGGGCGGCGACGACACCGGTTCGCCCGCCTCTGTCCTTGCGAGAAAAGCCTCGAGCCGCTCCTTCGGAAGCGGTCGGCTGAAAATGAACCCCTGGCCGAAATGGCAATCCATGTCCCGCAGGATTTCCAGGTCTTCGGCGCATTCGATGCCTTCGGCGACGACGTCGACGCCGAGTTCGCGGCCTAGCGCGATCACCGCGCCGACGATGATGCGACGAGCCGGATTGCAGCGCAGCTCGGCGACGAGGCTGCGGTCGATCTTCACTTCCGTGATCGGGAAACGGTCGAGATAGGCAAGATTCGAGTAGCCGGTGCCAAAATCGTCGACCGAGAGCCCGACGCCCATCGCTCGTAGCCGCCGGAGCAGATCCACGACCTCGGACGAGCCTTCCGCGAGCAGGGATTCGGTCAGTTCGAGCGTCAGCCACGCGGGATTGGCGCCGCTCTCCTCCAGGCAGGCGGCCAACGAGTTGGCGAAGTCCCGATGCATGAGTTCGGCGACCGAGACGTTGACCGCGATGTTGAACGGATGCTGGCGGGCACGGTTGAGGTCTTTCGCCAAGCGAACCGCCTCGCCTCGTGCCCACTGGCCAAGCGGCAGGATCAGGCCGCTCTCTTCCGCCAAGCCGATGAACCGCGCTGGCGGCTGGAGTCCAAAGACGCCGTGGTTCCAGCGCATCAGGGCCTCGGCGCCGACGGTCTCTCCAGAGCGCAGGTCGATCTTCGGCTGGTAGTGCAGCAGGAACTCACCACTCGCGAGGCCCTGCTGGATCTCGGCGGTGAGGCGGACCCGGTTACGGAAGCGCGCCACGCTCTCGGCGTCAAACTCCCGCGGCTCCCGCAGACGACCCGAACGGGATTCATGCAGGGCGGCCCCGACCTGACGCATCAGATTGACGGCGTCGTCGCCGGGCGATGCGACCACGAACCCCATGGCGAAGCGAGGCTCTATGGTTGCGCCGGGAAGGGCGTAGGTTCTCTCAATCGCCTCCTTAAGGGATTTCAGCCGGGCCTGAGCCGGTTCCCCGGGGCCGAGCCGCCAGGCGGTCGCGAACTCGTCGCCGCCGGTACGCCCGAGCGCCGCAGGACCCAGGTCCGCCAGGCGCGCGGCGATCATGCGGATCAGCTCGTCGCCGGTGTCATGGCCATATCCGGTGTTGATCTCGTGCAGACCCGCCAGATCGATCTTTATCAGCATCAATCGGGCCGAAGGCTCCTGCAGAAGCTGGTCCACCCGCTGCTGGAGAGCGTACCGGTTGAGGACGCCGGTCAGGGAATCGATCTGTCCGGCCCGGTCGAGGCGCTCGGCGGCGAGGCGCGTGTCTGTCACATCGCGCATCAAACCGAGGTAATGGGTTGGCCTACCGGAAGGATCGGTGATCGGCAGCAGTCGAAGCGAATTCCAGAAGACGCTCCCGTCCTTCCGGTAGTTACGCAACGTCACCGAAGCCGGAGCGCCCCGGGCGAGGGCTTCGTCCAAGATCGCGATCTCGGGCTGCAGCTGATCCGCCGCCTGAAGAAACCGCGTATTCTGGCCCAGGGCCTCGCGTCGGGAATAGCCGGTGATGGTCTCGAACGCCTGGTTTACGTAGATCAGGGGCAGGCGTGGATCGTCCAGCGCGGCGATGAGGGCGCCCTCGCCACTATCATCGAGCATCTCGAGGAGCGCAGCGAGCGGGACCGAATGTGTGTCGAGGAGGGACGGGTCAGCCATTACTCGACCGGCTCATGCATGCGGGGTGTACGGACGCCGTCCCGGGGTTCAGGTAAGCTGGCAAAGAAAACCAATGGAAAGCTACAGATGTGGGCGGGATATTGATCTGATTCGAGGCGCATAGACGCGGTCGCTCCGTCAAGCCACTTGGTAGAATGACGCGGGGTTCCATTCTATCGTAATCGAGCGGGGGCCGCATGCGGGGCTCAGGCGAACGGGCGTCACCGCCGATGCGGCGCCTGAGAGAATGGTGATGCTTAAAGACATCGGAGTCAGGTCGGCATCGAACCGGCGGGTGATTAGCGTGGGGCTCCCACCTCTGTCTATTCTATGAAACCGCGCAAGATCTGATCGATGCGAATGCAGCTTACTTTTGTGCGGGTCTCGGAGACCGTGAGTTCTGCGGGAGAAGGGGGGCGTGAAGCCGGTCAGATGAGTGAGTGACGGCCCTATCCGACTGAAAGGTATTTGCGCCGATCGTTCGGAATTTCACACGAACCTCGAGAAAAAGACGAACAGTGTCGTGGAAATGGAAGCGGTCGCGGTCTTGTGAATCGCAACGGAGGCGGGTTAAAGCGTTTTTTGTTCGTGAAGTTCCGGGGTTCGTCGGTAATACTTATCTTCGAACGTGCGTGTCACTAAAGTTCTTACGCTCGCCTATCTGGACGTGACATGGGCCGGTTAGGGCGGCAAGAATGTTTGTCAGCAGGGAAGGGTCGTCGTGAGAGGTTCGTGGGCTGCGGCGGTGGTTCTCGGCTTGGTCCTGCTGTCCGGAGCCGCTCAGGGGGCGCCGACGCCAGGTTCCGCGGCGTCTCTCGCCGACGCGTATAGAGCGATCCACGCGGCTCGCGTGGTCGACCTGACGCATGCGTTCCAGCCCGGGATCCCGCACTGGAAGGGGTTTCCGGACGAGGTGGTCCGAACGCCTTTCACGCAGAAGAAGGACGGCTTCACCGCGCAAGTCTTCACCCACGTCGGCCAGTGGGGGACCCACGTCGACGCGCCTGCGCATTTCCATGAGGGGCTCGCCACGGTCGATGGGATCGATCCGGCGCAGTTCGTCCTGCCGCTGGTCGTGATCGACATTCATCGCCAGGCAGCGGCGAACCCGGACTACCAGATCTCGATGGCTGACGTGAAGGCGTGGGAGGCGCGTCACGGCCCGGTTCCCGCCGGCGCTTTCGTGGCCTTGCGGTCGGACTGGTCGAAGCGCTGGCCGAGCCAGGCGGCGTTCCAGAACAAGGATAGGGCAGGGGTCTTCCACTATCCCGGCTGGAGCCTGCCGGTACTCAAGTACCTCTACGAGACGCGCCACATCACCGCGTCAGGGCACGAGACCTCTGACACGGATCCCGGCTTTCGCGCCTACAAGGACGACTTCTCGCTCGAGAGCTACGTGCTTGGCCTGAACCACTTCCAGATCGAGTTCCTCGCCAATCTCGACCAGGTTCCAGAGGCCGGGGCTCTGGCGATCGTCTCCTTCCCAAAGCCGCGGGGCGGGACGGGCTTTCCGGCGAGGGTGGTGGCGATCATCCCGCGCTGAGGCGGGAGTGATCAGTCAGCGACCCGCTTGGTTTGTGGCGGACAAGCGGTTGGACGCACGGACTTCTTCCGCCTCGGCGAGACCGGTCCAGATGGCCGCTGCGCGTTGACGCTGTTCGCGCACGCGATCGAGTGTGGCGGCTTCGGCCGAAGCCAGCGCGTCGCGCTCACGGGCACGGTATTCTTCCGCTTTGGTCATTCCAGTGATGTGGTCCTCCTGCAGCGGCCGACAACGGCCGGCGCGCGCCGGCCGTCAAATGCGGTTCGTCAGGCCGGCTGAAGCTGGCCAGCCGAGGTCTTGCCCGTGCGCTTGTCGCGCTCAAGCTCGAAACTCACCTTTTGGCCTTCCTGTAGAGAACTCATTCCAGCGCGCTCGACCGCCGAGACATGGACAAATACGTCGCCGCCGCCGTTGTCAGGCTGGATGAAGCCAAACCCTTTTTGGGCGTTGAACCATTTCACAGTACCGATAGCCATTGGATTTCCCTTTCCGGACGCAAAGTCTCGCACGCGTTGGAAGCGCGAGTTCAAATTCTCGGAAAGGATCGAAAACCAGAGCAGGGCCGAAATCTACGATTGCGGCGAAGGCCTCGGGCGAGCCTAAGCGATATTTGACTAAGGAAGATTGAGCCATCACGCCTCAATTGGCAAGCGGCGCCGGACGACACTTCCTCTTCCCGGCGTGGTCGCGTCGGATCGTCGGCTGGCGGTAGTTACAATGCGCGCCACACTGCCGAGGCTAGATCCTGCCACCCCGGGTCTTTCCATTTCGGCGCTGGATACCCGCGGCATTCCAGGGCCTCCGACGCCTTCCAACGCGGCTCGGCGCAACCCTGGCCGGTGGCCCGACGTTCGTAGGGGCCTGAGGGGTGGGCGTCTACAGCCTCCGACCGGGACCTGTTGAATGATCCCAGCCAAGGCGCCCCTATCCAGGTGCGCGAATCGCCTGTTTCCGCCACTCGTCGTCGCCTCGATGCTGTTGGTGCTCGGGAGCGCCTGGCCAGCCGCGGCGCAGGCTACGGCTCCTGCGAAGCCCGCCGCGACCACCCCCGGTCCGGCGACCGCCGCCACGCCCATCTCCGGCCCAAAGCCTTCGCAGAAGCCCGGCCCTGCTTCGCCGCCCTCCGCAAAGCCTGGCCCGCTCGATGTCCCGGCCGCCGACCAGACATTGGCGAAGCTGGAGTTCCTTCTGCCCAGAACAACCAAGGACGCTCCCCTCGCGGGCATGAGCCAGCAGGCGGCGGCGATCGAGGCGAGCGCCCGCGCCGCTTCCGCCTCCGCCCAGGCGCAATACGCCGCCGATGCGATCGCCCTGCGCCGCATCCCCACGCGTCGGCGCCCGACTGAGGTTGAGGAGCGACGGCGCGCAGCCCTGCTCGCGGACCAGTCCGCGGCGAGCTCGAAGGCGGCGCTATTTGCGGGTCTCGCCAATCACGCCGCTCAGGACTATGGCCAGATCGCTGAGCGCCGCCGCGAGGGCTTCCGCGGACGTGTCCTGCGACGCACCGACTCTCCGGTTTCGCCGGCATTCTGGATCTCGCTCGGCGACGCGATTGGCGGCGACATCCACCGACTGGTCGGCGCCCTCCGCGGGATGGAGGGGACCGCGGAACTGGCGCCCGAGCCGCGCGGAATCGCGGGACTTGCAACCGGCCTCGTCGCCGCACTTGTCCTCGCGTGGCCCGCGCGCCGGTTCCTCGACAGCCTGGGTTGGAAGTATGCCCGCCGCCTTGGCCTGCGCGGCGCAGCCAAGACCCTCGCCGTCGTGTGGCGAATCCTGGTCGACGTGGCGGCGCCAACGCTCGCCGCGCAGGTCATACGACTTGGCGCGCAGTGGGGGGGGCTATTGGGGCCACCGGCTGACCAGCTCTGCGCGGCGGCGGTAGGTTCGGTGACCTGGGCCGCTGCTGTCATCGCGCTTGGCCGCGGGCTTGTCACTGCGCGAGAGCCTGACCGGCGGTTGCTCGCGATCGCCGACAGCGAAGCGGCGCGCGCCAGCATCTCCCTCTGGGTCGTGGCCCTGATCACAGCGATCGGGTTCTTCCTGCAGCGGCTGAGCTTTGTTGTCGGCGCCAGTGTCGAAGCGACGATCGCCCTCGATTGCGCCACCTCCGTCGCCTATGCCGCCGCGGCGTTCCTCGTCCTAGCCAGCTTTGGCCGCCCGGATGATGCTCCGAAGGGTGGGGAGCCGGCGGCCCGCGCGCCGGCTTGGACCCTGATCTCGATCATCCTCGCTGTGGCCATTGTCGGCACCTTGGGTTCGGTCCTTTTGGGCTACGCCACGCTGGCGGCGCTGATTTCCGGCCAGATCTTCTGGCTCAGCCTGATCGCCGCCGTGACCTATCTGGCGTTGCGCCTCGTCGACGACGTCCTGGGCGCCCTCTTCGGGGAGCACGGGCGCCTCGCGCAGTCGATGCGACAGCTGTTTGGCCTAAGCGCGTCGACCGTGCTGCAGGTCGGGCTCCTGATTTCCGCGGCGCTGCAGGTCCTGATCATCCTGGCCGCGGTGCTTATGGCGCTCACGCCCTTCGGCGAGAGCGGCCAGCTTTTCATGAGCCACATCCGACTGTTGGGCTCCGAAGTGAAAGTGGGCAAGGCGACGATTTCGCCTGTTGGTCTCGCCGGAGGCCTCGTCACTTTGCTGATCGGGGTTGGCCTGTCGCACCTGGCCCGCCGGTGGGTGGTTCGCAGGTACCTGCCGGTCACCACCTGGGACGCCGGGGTCCGCAATTCCGTGGCGACCGGCGTCGCCTATGTCGGCGTCGCGATCGCCCTCTTCTGCGCCCTGGCCGTCACCGGCGTCGGCGTGGCTCAGATCGCCCTCGTCGCCAGCGCGCTTTCGGTCGGCGTGGGCTTTGGCCTGCAGCAGATCGTGCAGAACTTCGTCGCTGGCGTCATCCTGCTCATCGAAAGGCCGGTGAAGGTCGGAGATTGGATCTGCGTCGGCGGGGTGGAAGGCGACGTCCAGGCGCTGAAAGTCCGCGCCACCGACATCCGTGGCCTCGATGGCTCCACGGTGATCGTTCCCAACTCAAGCCTGATCACCACCAACGTTGTCAACCGGACGCTGGGGACGCGCCAGCACCGTATCCAGCTGCAGGTCACGGTGACCAAACCGTGCGACATCCGCCGCGCCCGCGACGCCATCGTCCAGCTCGCATCGTGCAGAACCGAAGTGCTGAAGTCCCCCGCTCCGCAGGTTTTCGTCGAGGCCCTCACCGCCGGCGGCGGCGCGACATTGGACGCGTGGGTCTACGTCACCGATCCACGCTCGGCCGTGCGGGTAAGAAGCGAGATGTATCTCGCGCTCGTCGACGCCTTCGAGAAAGCCGGCATCGCCATGTGACCCAGCTTGGGCGTAGAGCTGTTCCGCCCGCACGGATCAGGCTTTAGATGAGCCCATGAGCGCCACCTTCCACGCCGCATGCGATGCAGCGTCCGTGCGGTCGGCCGCACCCAGGGCGGAGTGCCTGCGGCCGGGCTTCGTCCTGGCGACATGCATCCTCGCCTCCGGCCTCGCCTTCGTCGACGGCTCGGTCGTCAACGTCGGGCTTCCTGCGATCGCGCGCAGCCTCTCCGCGAGATCGGAAGGCCTGCAGTGGGTGGTCAATGCCTACCTGCTGCCGCTCAGCGCCCTGCTGCTTCTGGGCGGCGCGGCAGGCGACCGCTATGGCCGCAGGAGGCTTCTGATCGCCGGGACCGGAGTCTTCGCGCT
>JAFANN010000024.1 GCA_019232665.1 Caulobacteraceae bacterium
CGGAGTCCTGGAGTGCATGGGTTATCGGCCGGTCTCTCCCCAGACGCCCGCGGACCTTCGTTCCGACTACGCGATGCTGATCATGTGGGACCGGCACGTCGGGTGCGGCGGGATGGGCGAGGACGTGCTCACCCTCAACGTCTGGACTCCTGGGGTGAACGACAATGCGAAGAGGCCGGTGCTGGTCTCCTTCCATGGGGGCGGCTGGGAGACCGGTTCGGGCAATGCGCCCGGCTACGACGGCGCCCAGCTCGCCCGCTTCGGCGACGCCGTGGTGGTGACCGTCAACCACCGTCTCGCCAGTTTCGGCTATCTCGATCTGGCGGCTGTCGGTGCGCCGCCGGAGTTCGCCTTCGCAGGCGTGACCGGAGTCATGGACATGGTCGCCTCGCTCGAATGGGTGCGCGATAACATCGCCGCCTTCGGGGGCGATCCGGGCAAGGTGATGATCTTCGGCCAGTCGGGCGGCGGGGCGAAGACCAGCGCCCTGATGGGCGCCCCGGCGGCCGCCGGCCTGTTCCACCGCGCCGCGGTCCAGTCCGGATCGATGCTGCGTTTCGCCAGCCGCGAACAGGGCGAGCGCAACGCCCGCGCCCTGCTGGCGGCCGCGAACATTCCCGCTTCACGCGCTGCGGACCTGCAGAAGCTCTCCTGGCAGGAACTCCTCGCCGCCCAGGTCCAGGCCGTCGCCACTCCGGGCGTGAGTTTCACGCCGGTGCTGGACGGCAAGTACCTCACCCACAATCCGTTCGACCCGGTCGCGCCGAGCGCCACGGCCAACGTGCCGATGATCATCTCGACGACGCTGGAGGATGCGGCCCTTCGCCTGACCAACTTCGATCTGGACGAGGGCGCGCTACAGGCCCTGATGACCCAGCGGTTCGGCGCATCGGCGACAGACGGCCTTGCCCTCTACCGGGCGCGTTACCCGAAGAAGTCGCCGTTCCTCGTCCAGGCCCAGGCTTTCACCGACGCCACGTCGCGGCGCAATGCGACCCTGCAGGCCGAGCGCAAGGCCGCGCTGAACGCCGCGCCGGCCTACCTTTATCTGTGGGCGTGGCCGACGGCGGCATTCAACGGCAAGTTCGGCGCCGTGCACGGCATCGACGTCTCCGCCTCGTTCCACAACTACCGTGACGGCACGGTGGACGTGGGAACCCAGCCCGGGCGGCTGATGTGCGATCGGCTGGCCTCGGTCTGGATCGCCTTCGCCCGCACAGGCGATCCCAACTGCGAGGCCATTCCCCACTGGGCGCCCTACAACGCGACCGAGCGGCCGACGATGGTCTTCGACGCCGACACGAAGCTCGAGAACGACCCGCGCGGCGAGATCCGCCGCTTCTGGGACGCTCACGCCCCCACGACCTGAACCTCAGCTGGGGCGAAGGACGCCGAACAGGGCTGTCAGGTCCGGTTCGGCTTCCAGGCTGCGGCAGCGAGCGATGACTTCGTCAGCCGCTGCGGAGGAGAGGACGCTTGCCGTGACGCTGCGGAATTTCCGCTCGAGCCTCTCCTGCTGGAGCTGAAGGTCACGCAGGGGCTGGGAGACGTCGCCGATCCGCGAGACCGTCCGGCCATCGCGCAGGGTGACGGTCACCTCGCAGCCGTGTCCGGTCATCGACGGATCCACCTCAACGCGGTCGCGCAGGGCGAGGAGGTCGGCCCGTTGCGCCGTGGCGTCGCTGAACAGGCTCTCCTGGAAAGTGTCCTCGCCGGCGATGGCCAGGGCGGTGGTCATGCGCAGGGAGAACTTGCACTCGAGGCCGGTGGCGGGCTCGAGGATGTTGCAGACGCCAAGATGACCCGGCGGGACCCGTACCCTCACGTGCTCGACCTGGTCGGGTCGAACTTCATCCTCGGCCCGAAGCTGGGCCGCCGCCTCGATGGAGTCGTGGGTGAGGTAACAGGCGGCGTGGTACTTGAAGAGAGCGTCAGCCACCCAAGGCGTCTCGCGCGGCGCGAGGCCGCCTTCCGGATTGGTCGCCGTCGACTGGGTCGCGGCGAAGCCCTGGGGCGAGGCGAGGATATCGACGTCGCTGGTGAAGCCCTTCGCCGCCAGCCGCGCGGCCAGGAGGCCGCTCTGCGCGGCCCTCCCGGGGTGAAGCGGCTTGGACATGGTGCCAAAGACGCTCTTCAGACCGGCGGCCTGGGTCCCAGCAAGGCCGAGGGCGTGCGTGAGCGCCTCCCCCTCCACGCCCATCAGCCGGCAGGCAGCAACGGTCGCGCCGAAGGTCCCGCAGGTGGCCGTGCTGTGCCAGCCCTTGGCGTAGTGCGAGGGCCCCATCAGCCGGGCGACGCGGCACTCGGCCTCCACCCCGGCGATGAAGGCGACGAGGACGTCGGCGCCGGACGCCCGGCGCGCCTGGCCCAAGGCGAAGACAACCGGCGCCACGGGCACGGTGGGATGTCCCATCGGCATGATGACGTCGTCGAAGTCGAGGGCATGGCCCATGGCGCCGTTGATCAGCACCGCCTCCTCGAGCCGCGCGCGCCTGGCGTGGCCGAGGATGTCGGCGCCGTCCGAAGGGTTGTCGGGGAAGACGTCGAGCAGGATCCGCACGAGCGGTTCCTCCCGCGCAGCGAGGCAGACGCCGATCCAGTCCATCAGGCATTGCCTGGCGACCGTAAGCGCCTCTGGCGGGATGGCGTCGAGGTCCATGCCCGAGACGAGGTCGGCTAGACGGCGGGTGACCGAGGTCTGCGCCGGGGCCCTCTGCGCCTGCCGGGCGCTGATGGTGAGGCTCTCGCTCATGCGGCTCTCTCTCCTCCTCTGCCAGCAAACCCCTAGTTGGAGCCGCGGATGGTCGGCTTGCCCAGCAGGGTGTCGGCGATGATCCGCTGCTGGATCTCCGAGGTGCCCTCGAAGATCTTGGTGAGGCGCGCGTCGCGCCAGTAGCGCTCGATGGAGTGCAGTGTCGTGTAGCCGGCGCCGCCGTGAATCTGCAGCGCTTCGCTGGTCACCCGCTCGGCCATCTCGGAGGCGAAGTACTTGACCATCGAGGTCTCGATCCGGCCGGCCCGTCCGGCGTCGATCTCGCTGCACACGTAGTACATCAGCTGCCGGGCCGCCTCGATCTCGGTGGCCATGGTGGCGATCTTGAAGCGGATGGCCTGGAAGTCGGAGATCGGCTGGCCAAACTGGATGCGCTCCTTGGCGTAGGCGATGGAGTCCTCGAGCGCGGCCTGGGCGAGGCCGATGGAGCGGGCGGCTGTGTGCGCTCGGGCAAGACCGAGTCCGAAGGCCACCGCCTGGTGCGCCCGGCCGCCCTGCTCTGTGTTGCCGCTCGGCCCCTGCCGTACCGGCGCGCGCACGCCGTCGAAATGCAGCTCCCAGGTCTTCCACCCGAAGTAGCCGATCTTCGGGATCGGGTTGCCGGTGCAGCCGGCGGGCAGCTCACCCTTCGGTTTCTCGACGGACACCGAAGTGGTCCCGGCGCGGCCGCTCGGCGCGTCCGGGTCGTCGATCCGGCAGAGCACACTGATGTAGTCGGCTCCATCGGCGAAGGTGCACCAGTACTTGTTGCCGGTGATGACCCACTCGTCGCCCTCGCGCCGCGCCCGGCAGGTCACGCCCGAAAGATCGGAGCCGGTGCCGGGCTCGGACAGGGCCGCCGCGCCGAGATACTGGCCCTTGGCCATCGCCTCGATCTTGCGCCGCCGCTCCTCGCCCTCGCCGGGGACCGACCGGTAGAATGAGTTCCCGCGGGCGATGATGCTGGCCACGCTCATCCACCCGCGCGCGAGTTCCTCGGCGACCAGGCAGTATTCGAAGGCGCCCAGGCCAAGGCCGCCGTATTCCTCGGGGATCAGGATGCCGAAGAAGCCGAGTTCGCCCATCCGCTCGATCAGCTCTCGCGGCATGTCGCCCTTGATCGGGTCGAGACGCCGCGCCGCCGGCGCCACCTCCTCGGCCGTGAACCGGCGCGCCAGGTCGCGCATCATGATCCGCTCGGGGGTGAGATAGCCGGCGGAAGCCGGCAGGTCGGAAGCGTCGTCGGCCATAGGCCTGGTCCTCACATGCCGATCAGTTCGGCCTTGCGCACTGTGTTCATGATGATCCGGATCGAGGCGGCGTCGACCATCGTCCCGTTCACGTTCACCGAGCCGACCCCCTCGGAGAGCGCCTTGTCGTAGGCGGCGGCCAACTCTCGGGCGCGGCTCACCTCCTCGGCGGGCGGCGAGAAGATCTCCAGGGCGGGAGCGATCTGGGCCGGGTGGATCGCCCACTTGCCGACGAAACCCAGCATGT
>JAFANN010000078.1 GCA_019232665.1 Caulobacteraceae bacterium
CTGATGGGCTTGTGGAACGAGACGATGCGGGAGCTGATGGAGATGCGCTACCTCTGGCGCGCGCCGATCACACTGGCGAACGGCAAGCTCGTCCGCTTCCTGGGCGAAGAGCCGCACACGCCGCTGGACGTGTCGCTGCGCGAGACCCTGGGCGAACTGACGGCCCCGGCGCCGGCCAGGACCAACGGGCGGCCCACGGGCGCGGCGGTGCAGGGGGCCTGACGTCGGGCATCAGGGATGCGGCCTTCCCCATCCGTCCACCGGCCTGCGGCCGGCGGCCACCTTCCCCGGGAGGGGAAGGAGAGCGATTTCGCTTCAATTTCAATGCTCTCCTCCCTCTTTACGGGGGAGGTGGATCGGCCCGCGTAGCGGGACGAGACGGAGGGGGAAGGCCGCATCCACGGCGGTTCGGACTACCCCGGCTGGCGGAAGTGGTCGTGGATGCGTTGGGCGAGGGCCTCGTTGACGCCTTCGACCTTCTCGAGGTCCGCCACCGAAGCGCGGGAGACGCCGCGGGCTGAGCCGAAGGCGTGGAGCAGGGCCTTCTTGCGGGCCGGTCCCACCCCTTCGATCTCGTCGAGCGGGTTCTTCCGCATGTCGGCGGCCCGGCGCGTCCGGTGGGCGCCGATGGCGAAGCGGTGGGCCTCGTCGCGCAGGCGCTGCAGGTAGTAGAGCACCGGGCTCTTCGGCTCGAGCATGAACGGCGGCTTGTCCGGCAGGAAGAACCGCTCCAGCCCGGCGTCGCGATCGGGACCCTTGGCGACGCCCACCACGGCGATGTCGTCGACACCCAGATCCGCCATCACTTCCTGCGCCGCGGCAAGCTGGCCCGCGCCGCCGTCGATTAGGACGAGGTCCGGCCGCGGGGGCGCCTCGCCCGCCTCCTCCTCCTTCGCCAGGCGCGCGAAACGCCGGCGCAGCACCTCGCGCATCATGCCGTAGTCGTCGCCCGGCGTGAGGTCCGTGCTGCGGATGTTGAACTTGCGGTACTGGTTCTTCTGGAAGCCCTCTGGACCGGCCACGATCATCCCGCCGACCGCATTGGTCCCCATGATGTGCGAGTTGTCGTAGACCTCGATCCGCTCGGGACTGCCTTCCAGCTGGAAAGTTTCGCAGACGGCGGCGAGGAGCCTGGTCTGGGCCGATCCTTCCGCGAGCTTCCGCCCGAGCGCTTCGCGGGCGTTGGTGAAGGCGTGATCGACGAGGTCCCGCTTTTCTCCGCGCCTTGGCACGGCGATCTCGACCTTCCGCGCGGCCTTCATCGAGAAGGCTTCGCGCAGGAGATCTCCCTCCATGGGCTCGACGTTCGACAGGATCAGCCGCGGGATCGGCTTGTCTTCGTAGAACTGGCCAAGGAACGCCGACATGATCTCCGCGTCAGCGTCCGACTTGTCGACGCGCGGGAAGTAGGCGCGGTTGCCCCAGTTCTGGCCCGCGCGGAAGAAGAACACCTGCACGCAGGCCTGTCCGCCTTCGGCGTGGAGGGCGAAGACGTCCGCCTCGTCGACGCTCTCGGCGTTGACGTGGGTCTCCTGGGCGACCGAGGCGAGGGCGCGGATCCGATCGCGCATCCGGGCGGCGCGCTCGAACTCCAGCTCTTCGGCCGCCGCCTCCATCTCCGCGCTCATGCGCGCGATCACCGCCCGGCTTTTCCCGCGCAGGAAGGCTTCGGCCTCGGTCACGAGGGCGTCGTAGTCCGGCTGCGAGATCAGGCCGACGCAGGGCGCCGAACAGCGCTTGATCTGATGCAGCATGCACGGGCGCGTGCGGCTCTCGAACACGCTGTCGGAGCACGAGCGCAACAGGAAGGCCTTCTGCAGGGTGTTGAGGGTGCGATTGACCGCCCAGGCGCTGGCGAACGGGCCGAAGTAGTCGCCCTTGATCGTGTGTGCGCCGCGATGCTTGCGCAGCTGGGCGGCCGGATGCTCACGGCGGATGACGATCTCGGGGAAGCTCTTGTCGTCGCGCAGCAAGACGTTGAAGCGCGGCCGTAGTTGCTTGATCAGGTTGATCTCGAGCAGCAGGGCGTCGGCCTCGGTGCGGGTGCTGGTGAACTCCATCGACCGGGTGAGATCGACCATCAGGGCGATGCGGTTGGTGTGGAACCGGCCCTGCGCGTACTGGATCACCCGCTTCTTCAGGCTGCGCGCCTTGCCGACGTAGAGCGCCTCGCCGCCATCGCCGAACATGCGGTAGACGCCCGGCGCGTCAGGCAGGCGGCGCACCTCGTCGCGGATCAGGGCGGCGCCGGTGAGCGGCGGGGCGGCGACATCGTCAGGCATCGGCGCAAGATATAGTCGAGTCCGCCGCCTCGCTCATCTCTGTGTAGAGTCAGCGGCAATCATCCGCCCTCCGTTTGGTGAGGGTGGTCAGATGCGCCCGTCAGAATTTGGAGGGCCGCGCTGAGACGGCCCTCCTTTCGTGAATATTTGCCGAGGGTCTAGCCGGCGGCGAAAGGCGCGGCTTTGCGGGCGACGCGGAGTGTCGCGCCAAGAGCCGCGATCCCGACGAGCATCATCGCCCATGAAGCCGGCTCGGGGACGAGGCTCGACGGGCCAAGCCCGATTCCGTCGCCGTCGTCGGTGGCGCTCGCGACCACCGTGACGATCCCGGGTCCGCTCACCGACCACATTGGGATAGTTCCGGGCGCGAAGCTGCTGCTGAAGTTGATCACGTCCTCGGAAACCAGCGCGCCTGCGGCGTTGTACGCCGCCAGCGTCCCGGTATAGGGCCCGTAGAAGTTCGCCTCGATGCCGACGTTGGTCAGGCTGGAGATTGGCGAGGCGAAGCTGAACACCACTGCGCCGGAGGTGTAGTTATCGAACAAAACAGGAGCGCCGGTAGAGAAATCCCCATTCCAGCTGCTTCCCTGGGTGAGGATAGAATATCCGTTACCCGGGTTGTTCAGCGTAAAGGATACGCCTCCATTCGTCACACCGGTAAACGACGTGAGGCTGGGTTGACCAAAGTTGATGCTATCGGCCAGCGCGGCCGTGGATCCAAGGCTCATGGCCAGGGCGACCGCCACAGAGGCGGTCATCGATAGATTCCGCATGAATATGCCCCGTGTTCAAATCGACAGCGCCGCCGAGCGGGGGCCGCGCTCTGACGCGGATACGTCAGACCTTCACTGTACGGTTCCGATCGAGGCTTTGCAACAAAAAAGGCAAAATTTGTTCCAAATAGGGAAGGAAGTCGCCAGCGCTGCCGTACTTCGACGAAAACCGCACGCCTCAGGCGTGGACCGCACGCATCACGTACGACTCCGGCGGAAGGAAGCGCACTTCGTTCCGGTCAAAATCGAGAGCGACCCGCTCGAAGCGGCTGAGCACGTCGATGCCCAGGAGGATCGCGGGGCGATCCACGAGGCCCCACATCTGAAACGTGTGCAGGTCGCTGAAGGCGACCTTCCAATGGGGGAGCTTCATGCCGCCGATCCGCAGGTGGGGAAGGTCGGCGAGGTCGCCTTCGATCGTCTGGCCGGTCACGCTGACGATCGGCGCCTCGGCCCAGACGCTGGTTGGGGAGCGCAGCTCCGCCATCTTTTGGAGCTTGCGGTTGCCAATGGTGTTCTGGGCGCCGGAGTCGATGAAGGCGGTGATCTCGATGTCCGACAGTGCGGCGTCGATGAGAGTGAGCTGCCCGTCGCGACGCGTGGCGTGCATGACGATGGAGCGGGCTTCGACGCCGCGGCCGCCGCCTGGCTCGACGGTGAGCGTGCGATGTCTGAAGTCGAGGACCAGGGTCTGCTTGTCCAGCCCGTCCAGACCGAGCATGCCGTCGCCGCCGATCGACGCCTGCGGCAGGACGAAGAGCTTCGTGGGACGACGTGCGCGCCGACCGAGACCAAGGGAGGCGGTGGTGGTGGGGGTCGTCTGGACCCCAGCCACTCCGTTGAGCGGCGCAGAGGGCCCAAGGGGCAGCCCAAGATGCGTGGCAAGTTCGGCTGAGATGACCGACTGGTTCGCGCCGGTGTCGACGACGAAGGCATAGGGCCCCCGATCGTTCACCACCAGGGGAGCTGTCATTCGGGCGTAGAGATCGGCGACCAGAGCCAGGGTCGCCGGAGGTTCATAGACGTCTTCGTCCGAGGGAAGTCGTGAACCGGTGGTCGGCTCGGCGGCAACACGTCTTCCTACGAGGGTCGCGGCGAGCGCGAGGCCCGAGAAGGTTCGACGGTCCAGTTCGCGCCCCGGCATCGGGGACGCCTCCCTATTTGCTACAGGGAGATTACACCTGTTTGGCCCTGCACCAAGTATTCCGATGGCAGTGCGGTTCCAGGCCGCGGCGCGCGATATTTACGGCGTACAGCAAGGATCGCTGGCCCGGGCGAAGGTTCGCAACTTCAGTGCGATTTCGCCCGATCAGAGATTGAGCGCCATCGCCCTCATGTCGTCGTGTCTGCCTTCGCCTCCACGTAGATCTCGCCGCCGCCCTCGCGGAACTTCTCGGCCATGTGAGCCATGCCCGCGGCGACGTCGTTCTGGGCCGCGGCGGCGTCCCGGATGTCCTGGCTGATCTTCATCGAGCAGAACTTCGGTCCGCACATCGAGCAGAAGTGCGCGGTCTTGTGCGCTTCCTTGGGCAGGGACTCGTCGTGGAACTCGCGCGCGGTCTCGGGATCGAGGCCGAGGTTGAACTGGTCTTCCCAGCGGAACTCGAAACGGGCGCGGGAAAGGGCGTCGTCCCAGGCGCGGGCGGACGGATGGCCCTTGGCGAGGTCGGCGGCGTGGGCGGCGATCTTGTAGGCGATCACCCCCTGCTTGACGTCTTCCCGGTCGGGCAGGCCGAGATGCTCCTTGGGCGTGACGTAGCAGAGCATGGCGGTGCCGAACCAGCCGATCATCGCCGCGCCGATGGCGCTGGTGATGTGGTCGTAACCGGGGGCGACGTCCGTGGTGAGCGGGCCCAGGGTGTAGAAGGGCGCTTCGTGGCAGGCGGCCAACTGCTTATCCATGTTGGCCTTGATCTTGTGCATCGGCACGTGGCCGGGACCTTCGATCATCACCTGCACGCCATGCTTCCAGGCGACCTTGGTCAGCTGCCCTAACGTCTCCAGTTCGGCGAATTGGGCCGCATCGTTGGCGTCGGCGATGCTGCCGGGGCGCAGGCCATCTCCCAGCGAGAAGGAGACGTCATAGGCGCGCATGATCTCGCAGATGTCCTCGAAGTGTTCGTAAAGGAAGCTCTCGCGATGGTGGGCCAGGCACCACTTGGCCATGATCGAGCCGCCGCGCGAGACGATGCCGGTGACCCGGCGCGCGGTGAGGGGGATGTAGGGCAGGCGCACGCCGGCATGGATGGTGAAGTAATCCACGCCCTGCTCGGCCTGTTCAACGAGGGTATCGGCGAAGATCTCCCAGGTGAGGTCTTCGGCGACGCCGCCGACCTTCTCCAGCGCCTGGTAGATCGGCACGGTGCCCAGCGGGGTCGGACAGTTGCGCAGGATCCACTCGCGGATGTTGTGGATGTTGCGGCCCGTGGAGAGGTCCATGATGGTGTCCGCACCCCAGCGGATCGCCCACACCATCTTGTCGACCTCGTCCTCGATCGAGGACAGCACGGCTGAATTGCCGATGTTGGCGTTCACTTTCACCAGGAAGTTGCGGCCGATGATCATCGGCTCGAGCTCGCCATGGTTGATGTTGGCCGGAATGATCGCCCGCCCGCGGGCGATCTCGTCACGGACGAACTCGGGGGTGACGAAGTCGGGGATCGAGGCCCCGAAGTCCTCCCCGTCGCGGATGAAGGCGGCCGCTCGGTCGCGGCGCAGGTTCTCGCGGATTGCGACGAACTCCATCTCGGGCGTAATCAATCCGGCGCGCGCGTACTCGAGCTGGGTCGGCGCAGCGCCGGGTTTCGCGCGCAGCGGCTGGCGGTCGTTGCGGAAGGCGGGCGCGAGGTGTCGTCCGGCGGCGTTGCCGTTGTCTTCCGGCTTCACTGATCGGGCCGTCACTGGCTCGACGTCGCCACGGCCCAGCACCCAGGCTTCTCGCGGCCGCTCCAGTCCCTTGGCGATGTCGATGGAGGCGGCCGGATCCGCATACGGACCAGATGCGTCGTACATGGTCACCGGCGGCTCGCCGGCCGACGGATGGACGGCCACTTCGCGGAAGGGCACGCGCACGCAGGGGTGCAGCACGCCCGGCTCGTAGACACGGCGTGAGCCCGGCCGCTCCCCAGTCGGGATAGCCTTGGTGAAGGGCGTCTGGATGTTCATGGCGACTTCCGTTTCGACTGGCCCCGGAAAAGGAGAGTCGCCGGACTGCGGAAGCGCCGCCAGTCCATCTTCCCTCCCTCCGCGGGCATGATCCCGTTCAGGTTCGGCGGGTCGCCGCTTCAGCGGCCTCTCAGTCCCTTCGGCGGGGCTCCCCGGAGAATGCCGCGACCCTATGCCCATGTTCCGGCGCGTCAACCCCGCGTCACAGTCGAACCGTCCGAGCGCGTTCCGCAAAAGTGGGAACCGGTTTTGCGATGAGAACGCGCTCAAGCTTTTGAGTCTAGAGCACGTTGATCCCGTTCATTCGCCTGAACGGGACGTGCTCTAGGGCTGGACGACGGTGAAGCGGAGCAGTTCCTGTTGCGGCGCGGGCCAGTCCGGCTTGAGCTCGAGGGCGTGCCGATAGTCGAAGTAGGCCGATTTCTCGTCGTCCAGGCCCTCTTCGGCGATGGCGCGGTTGAAATAGGCTTTCTCCGGCTCGCTGACGCCGAGCTCGAGCGCGCGGTTCATGTAGTTGAGGCCTTCGCGCCAGCGGTGCTGCGCCAGATAGGCCGCGCCACGGTCGAGCCAGCCGTCGCCGGCGCCGGGGTTCAGGTTCACGCCTTCATCGAGATCCGACTGCGCCAGCGCCAGCTCGTGGCGCCGGAGCCGCATCACGCCGCGATTGACGTAGGTTCCACCGCGGTCGGCCTGGTTCAGCGGCTCGTTGAGCAGCGCCGTGTCGCAGTAGGTGATCGACGCCTCGTCGTACTTCCCAAGCTTGGTCGCCTCGAAGCACTTCTGGGCGTAACCACCGCCGAATACGGTGACCGCGCCGTGGGCGACGGACCCGGCGAGGACCGCCGAAAGAAAGACGAGAACGGATAATCTCCGCATGGCCGCGCCTCCGCAGGGCGAAGGGCCAGCCTCGCCCTTCGTGCAGAATCGCGCCGCCCGCGACACCTGTCAAACGCCGGCAGACATTTGACAGAGGTCGACGCCTGCCTTGACAAGCTTGAGCATAACGCTCCCGCTGCGACCGGGGTCGCGGAGGGGCGTATCGATGGCTGAAACGCCGATTTTTCAACGCCAAGCGCGCCAAGGACGCCAAGCGCGCCAAGAGCCTTCCGAAGAATTGGACCAGCTCGCCAGGATCGTCATCGACGCGGGCTTAGCCGTTCACCGTGCTCTCGGCCCGGGTCTCCTCGAAAATGTCTACGAACAATGCCTGGCGCATGAACTCGCGACGCGAAGCGTCGCAACAAGACGGCAGGTCACGCTTCCCGTCACCTATAAGGACGTTCGCCTAGACGCCGGCTACCGGGTTGATCTCCTTGTCGCCGACGCCGTCGTAGTCGAGATCAAGTCGGTTGAGGCGCTTTCGCGCCTCCATCAATCACAAATCCTCACCTATTTGCGCCTCTCCGGTTTCCGTCTCGGCCTACTTCTCAACTTCAATGTCTCGCTCTTCCGGGATGGCGTGAGGCGTTTTACACGTTGAATCTTGGCGCGCTTGGCGTCCTTGGCGCGCTTGGCGTTAAGGACAGTCTCACCGGTAGAGATGCCTTAGACGCCAACCGCATTTCAGCCGGCGAGCACGTCCTCGGGGCGGGCGTGGTTCAGTAGGAGGTCACCCGACGCGAAGCGGGTGAGGTTCTCGAGGAACAGCGCCTGGTTGCGATGGTGCTGGCCGCCGGTGATGCCGGACGCATGACCGGTCAGCGACACCCTCGGATGCGACCAGAACCGGCTCTCGGGCGGCAGGGGCTCGGTCTCGAAGACGTCGAGCACGGCGTGTTCGGGAATTCCGCGATCAAGGGCGGCGAGGAGGGCGTCTTCGTCAACCAGGGCGCCGCGGCCGACGTTCACCAGCACCGAACGCGGCTTCATCGACTGGAAGAACGCCTCGTTCGCCAGGTGATGGGTGGCGGAGCCTAGGGGGATGCAAAGGACGACCACGTCCGCGTTCGGCAGTTCCTCGGGCAGGGCGTCGAGCGAAGCGAGGCGATCGGCATAGGGGTGAGCGTTGGTGTCCCGACGGATGCCGACCACCGTCGCGCCAAACGCTTTTGCGCGATGGGCGACCCCCTGGCCGATCGATCCGAAACCGATGACGAGCCACTGGGTACCCGCCACCTCTCGGAACGACTCGCGCCGCCAGACCTTCTCCGCCTGCGCCTGGCGACGGCCGGGGCCGCCCTGGAAGTGGTCGAGGACGCCGGCCAGGACGTAGTCGGCCATTCCCACCGCCTGGCCGTGGCTGGTGGTGAGGGCGACGCCCTTGGCGACCAACTGGCCGAAGATCGGGTGGTCGAAGCCGGCGGCCGCGCTCTGCACCCACTTGAGAGCAGGCGCCTTGAGCATGGCGACGGAGAACGCCCGCGCGGCGGGGCCCATGAACACCTCATGGTTGGCCCACGCCGCGTCCGGACGCGCCTCGTCCACTTGAACCTCCTTGCCGTCGAGAGTGATCCGTCCCTGTTCGTCGATCAGCAGGATCTCCACGCCAGGCGCGCGCGCGGCGATCTCGCTCCCGATCCGCCGGTAGGAGGGTTCATAGACGAGCAGGCGGGGCATGAGGTCTCCATGGGAGATGCGGCGCGTGCCGCCGCCGCTCCTCAATGCCGAGTCGAACGTCGTGCCGCCAGTGCCCTTCAGGCCAACATGCGTCGGATCGTGCTGGCGACCACGTCCGTCGAATAGGGTTTGCTTAAGAACGCCCCGTCGGCGGGCATCTGCCGAGGATCCGGTCGCACGGAGCCCGAGGTCAGGATCAGGCGTGTGCGGGGATGGACGCGCCTCACCCGGCGAGCCAGTTCCAGGCCGTCAATGCCGCCTGGCATGTCGATGTCGGTGAAGACGACGCCAATGTCGTCCCGCCGCTCCATCGCCTCGAGCGCCTCCCTGCCGTCGGAAGCTTCGACGACCTCGAATCCCGCGTCACGCAGGCTCTCGGCGGCGTCGAGCCGCACGAGTCCCTCGTCCTCGACGACAAGAACAGTCGTGGTTTGGTGCGACTCCATCGTGCACGAACCCCTTCGTCGGCGTGTTGTTCCGGATGCTCTCGGACGGTTCCTCGAAAACCTTGGTGGAGACGGTATAACGTAGCTAGATCGGCGCCATGATCTTGACGTCGAAGGTCAGTTCTTAACAACCGGTGAATCATTTCGACAACCGGGCGGCTCCCGCCTGCCCCTGCGTCCGCATGGCGGAGCCTGACGAGGTTGGTTAGAACGAGTCGGCAAAACGACCAATCCGGAAATGTCCAGGAGCTGACAAATGTCGCGCGTGAAGTTTGGCGCATTCCTTGCGCCCCACCATCCCATCGGAGAGCATCCGATGCTGCAGCTGCGCAGCGACATCCAGCTCGCCACCCATCTCGATCGGCTGGGCTTCGACGAATTCTGGTGCGGCGAACACCATTCGACCGGGTGGGAAGTCATCGCCTCCCCTGAAATGTTTCTGGCCGCCGCGGCCGAGCACACTCACCGCATCCGGCTGGGGACGGGCGTGATCTCACTGCCCTACCACCATCCGTTCAATGTCGCCCAACGCATGGTGCAACTCGATCATATGACCGGCGGCCGGGCGATATTCGGCTCCGGCCCCGGCGCCCTGCCGTCCGACGCCTTCACCCTGGGCATCGACCCCATGGTCCAACGCGATCGCCAGGACGAGGCGATCGGGGTGATCAAGCGCCTGTTCGCGGGGGAACGGGTGACCTACGACAGCGACTGGTTCACCCTGCGCGACGCGCGCCTGCAACTCTTCCCGTTGCAGGAGGACATGCCGTTCGCCGTGGCCTCGCAGGTCAGCCCGTCGGGAATGACCCTCGCCGGAAAGTACGGGGCGGGCGTCCTCTCCATTGGCTCCATGTCGAACGCCGGGCTCCTCGCCCTGCCGACCCAGTGGAGCTTCGCCGAGGAGGCGGCGGCCAAGCACGGCCGCACGGTCGACCGGAAGAACTGGCGCGTGGTAATGACCTGGCACATCGCCGAGACGCGGGAACAGGCGCGTGCCGAGGCGCGCGAGGGCCTGCTGCGCTGGCACAACGAGTACAACGTCGGGACCCTGATGCGGCCGGGGGCCGTGCCGTACGGCAGCCCGGACGAGGCGGTCGACCAGATCGCGTTCTCCGACGGCGCGGCGAGCGTGATCGGCACGCCCGACGACCTGGTGGCCGCGATCCGCCGGCTGCAGGAGATCAGCGGCGGTTTCGGGACCGTGATCGGATTCGCCCACGACTGGGCCAACCGGGAGAACACCTTCCGCAGCTGGGACATGGTCGCGCGCTACGTCGTGCCGGAGGTGAACGGCCTGCTCGAGGGCTATCGCACCTCGCGCGACTACGTCATCGCGCACCGCGAGAGCTTCGAGCGCGCGGGTCAGGCGATCATGAGCAAGATCATGGGCAACGAGCGGGCCGCGGCCGCCTTGCAGGAGACCATGGCCGCGCGCACCGCGACCACCGGCGGACACACACCTGATCTGATGGCGGAGAAGGCCAAGGGGAAGTAGCAGGCGGCAATCTGGCTGCAAACCTCGCCGTAACTTCGCCGTTCGCAGGTGCGAAAAGGGGACATGGCTCGACGTGCGGTTCGTGATCCCTGTCCCACTTCGGAAGGCGAACCCCAGCGGGTTCTCGTCCTCCAGGGCGGGGGCGCCCTTGGCGCCTACCAGGCTGGCGTGTTCGAGGCGCTCAGCGAAGCGGGCGTGCGGCCGCAGTGGCTGGCGGGCATCTCCATCGGCGCGATCAACGCCGCCCTGATCGCAGGCAATCCGCCGGAACTCCAGGTCGAGCGCCTACGCGAGTTCTGGCGACTGGCGACCGAGGGGCCGCAGATCGACTCGCCGTTCATGGTCCCGATGGCGCGGCCCTGGATCGCGAAGATGAACGCTGCAAGCGCCGTGCTCTTCGGCGTGCCGGGCTTCTTCCATCCGCGCGTGCCGCCGCCGCAGCTGCAGCCCCCGGGCATTCCGCAAGGCGTGAGCTACTACGACACGGCTCCGCTCAAGGAGACGCTCGAGCGCCTGGTGGATTTCGATCGGCTGAACTCAGGCGAGATCCGCCTCTCGGTCGGCGCGGTCAATATCCAGAGCGGCAATTTCGAGTACTTCGAGAATACTGGCGGCAAGCGCCTGCGGGCCGAGCACATCATGGCGTCCGGCGCCCTTCCGCCCGGCCTTCCGCCGGTGGAGATCGACGGGTGCTGGTACTGGGACGGCGGCCTCGTGTCCAATACTCCGCTCGACTACGTGCTGCAGGCCGAGACGCGCCAGGACCTGGCGATCTTCCAGGTCGATCTCTTCCCCGCCCGCGGACGACTGCCGCATACGCTGATCGAGGCGGCCGATCGCGAGATGGACATCCGCTATTCCAGCCGCACCCGGCTGAATACGGACAAGCCCCTGGAGATTCGACGGCTCAAGCGACTGGCGCGGGAACTGCTCGAGACGCTGCCAGAGGAGCTTGCGGACAGCCCGGCCGCTCAGCGCCTGGCGGGGGTCGCCTGCGAGAACTCGGTGAGCGTCGTGCAGCTGATCTACCGCGGAAGAGAGCACGAGAACGGCCACCGGGACTATGAATTCTCGCGGGCGACAATGCTCCAGCACTGGCAGGCGGGGGCTCACGCCGCCCAGCGCGCCCTGCTCAGCCGCCACGCCATCATGACGCCCGGCCCCGAGGGCGCCGCCAAAGTATTCGACGAAGGTCAGGAGACGAGCGAATGAGCCTCAAATCAAAGGTCGCCGTGGTGACGGGGTCCACGAGCGGCATCGGCTTGGCCATCGCTCGGGCCCTGGCGCGGGAGGGCGCCGACATCGTCCTCAACGGCTTCGGCAAGCCAGAGGACATCGAGGCCGCGCGCAGCGGGATCGAGCGCGAGTTTGGCGTCCGCTGCGCCCACTCGCCCGCCGACATGACCAAGCCAGCCGAAATCGCCGCGATGATCGCCAAGGCGCAGGCGGACTTCGGGTCGGTCGATATTCTGGTCAACAACGCCGGGATCCAGTTCGTCTCGCCCGTCGACGAATTCCCGCCGGAGAAGTGGGAGCAGATCCTTGCGATCAACCTCTCTTCCGCCTTCTATGCCATGCGCGCGGCCGTGCCTGGGATGAAGGCCAAGGGCTGGGGCCGGATTATCTCGACGGCGTCCGCCCACTCGAAAGTCGCCTCGCCGTTCAAGTCCGCCTATGTGGCGGCAAAGCATGGTCTCGACGGACTCTCGAAGACCCTCGCGCTCGAGGTCGCTCGCGACGGGATAACCGTGAATTGCATCTCTCCCGGCTACGTCTGGACGCCGCTGGTCGAGAACCAGATCCCCGACACCATGAAGGCGCGTGGCCTGACGCGCGAGCAGGTGATCAACGACGTGATGCTCGAGGCCCAGCCGACCAAGCAGTTCGTCAAGCCCGAGGACGTCGCGGCCCTGGCGGTCTTCCTCTGCTCCGACGCAGCCGCCCAGATCACCGGCGCCAACCTCTCCATCGACGGGGGATGGACCGCGGAGTAGTTAACGCCCGACGAGGGCGGGTGAGTCCGAGGCATGAGTCGATCAGCCACACCACTCGTATCGAGGAAGGCGCTCGATACGGAGAATTCGCCAAAGTTGAACTCTAACTCAGAGCGCATCGAAAGCCCCCCAATCGGAATTGCGGGGGCTTAGGAGCGCAATTCAGCAAGCTCCTACTTATATAATGGCGCTAAGCACCCCCACGCGCGGCGTCTCTTGACGCCCGGCCTTGCAATCGTGAGTTGCGGTGGCGCTAAAAGGCCGAACCTAGCCTGAGGTCCATATGACCACAAAGCCGATCGTTTCCCTGTTGCTGGCCGCAACTGTTGCGGCGCCAGGTCTCGCCGTCGCCCAGAGAGCTCAGCCGACGCTCCTTCAGTCCCACGGGCAGAATCACGTCGCCGCCACGGGCAAGACGGTTCGCAAGCACGGTCAGTCTCACCCTCACACGTCAGCTGGGGCCCAGCAGACCCGCCCCCACGATTAGCTGCAAGCTATTAAGGCGCACGGCGCTCGAGAGCCGGCAAACTCGATGGTCGCGATAATGGCGGACGGAGGAGAACCCTCCGTCTCGCCGACCGGATTCAGCACTTGAAGTACATGTCGAACTCCACCGGGTGCGGGTGGAGCTGCAGGCGCATGACCTCTTCCATCTTCAGCTC
>JAFANN010000119.1 GCA_019232665.1 Caulobacteraceae bacterium
CCACCCGGCTGGCTAGCAAGTCGACGATTTCGCCGCGGCGCGTCGAACGCCTCAGCCCACCGTCGCGTGCAAGGATCGGGCGCGCTCTGAGCACGTCCCGTTCAGGCGGAATCGCGTGACCGGGTTCAACGTGCTCTAGATTCAGGAGCTTGAGCGCGTTCTGATCGCAAAACCAATTCCCACTTTTGCGGAACGCGCTCTAGAAGCGGCGTTCCAGGACTCGCGGGGGGGGGTGCGGAATGCTCGCGGAACTCGAGGCGGCGGTCGCGGATTCGCTCCGACACCTCACAGCGCCGCGCCCTGACTTTCGCCCTCCGCCGGGAACGGCGTGCGCCAACTGCGGCGCCGCTCTTCAGGGCCGCTACTGCCACGTTTGCGGCCAGGACGCGGACGGCCACAAGCGATCGATCCTGCGCCTGACCTGGGAGGGGATCGAAGGCCTCTTCCACCTGGACGGACGCCTGAGACGAACTGCTCCAGACCTGTTCCTGCGACCCGGCCGCCTGGCTCGGGACTACATGGAGAACCGGATCGCGCGACACGTGCCGCCGTTCCGCACCTTCCTGGTGGCCCTGGTGATCTTCATCTTCGCCGCCGAATACGCGGCGCACGAACTGGAGCAGGCCCAGGCGCGGGAGCACGCGCGGCAGGCGGCGCTCCTGACCACGCCAAAGGGGCGGGCCAAGGTCGCCGCTGACATGCGGCGCGAGGCCGCCTCGGATCGAAACGAAGATCTGGCGGACGCCGAGCGCGACCGGACGAGCGATCTAAAGGACCCCGACGCCAAACCGGCCCACGTCGAAACGCGCTACCAACACGAGACCACCAAGATCGAGGCGCGCTACGCCACGGCCATGGCCAAGGCCGACCGTGTCGCCGCCGGCCTTCCGGCCGCGACGCCCCAGGCGCCTGCCGCGAGCGCGGGGCGCCGCCAAAGCTGGTTCCGCGAAGGCCTGCGGAAAGCGTCGGCCAACCCGGACTACTACTGGGCGGTCCTTTTCACCTGGGGCCACCGGGTCGCGATCCTGCTGCTTCCGATCGTCGGCCTGACCCTGGCCCTCGTCTATCGCGACAAGCCCCAGTACGTCCTCTACGACCACCTCCTGGTGGCGATGAACCTGCTATCCTTCGCCTTCCTGGCGAACGCCGTCGGGCTCCTGCTGCCTCCGCCGACCGTGTTCTGGTGGCTCGGGTTCGTCGCCCTGTGGACGCCGGTGAATCTGTTCCAGACTCTGCGTGGCGCCTATGGCTCGACCATAGTCGGCGCGGTCTTCAAGACGCTCGCGGTCTGGCTGACCACCGTCTGCGCCTTCGGATCGCTGCTGATCGCCCTGCTCGTCTTCACCCTCTCCCAGCTCTGAGGCGCCGCGACGACGGCCGTTGGACACCACGCCGGCGTCGTCGGATTGGGCCAAATTTGGGCGCGACAAAAGGCGCAGCGCTTTTGACCGGGAATCATTGGACAATTTGTACGTAAAAAACCTTATTGCCGCCGCATTCAACGCAGCGGCCGGGGCGGGTTATGGAACGGAACTATCGCCTCGCCAGCGTGCTCGGGGGGGCGGCGGGCATCGCCGCCGTCGTCTTGCTTGCGACTCTCGCCATAGCCGGTCCGCGCCTGGGCTTCTTCCTCGGGGGCGGCGGATATCTTCGGCCGCACCAGGCCGCGCAGGCGCCGGTCAATGACGACTCGTTGGACGATCACCGTGGGGATAGCGGCTGCAAGAATTCGTGCGACGCCGCGCCGGTGCATTCTTCCAACGATACTTCCGGAGACTTTTTGCCGGTCTTGGGTGATTTCGATCAGTCCACGGCCATGAAACTCGCGTCCGACGACGGGGATACCCACAGGCTGTTCCAGGACGGCCCAGACCCACCGTTCTTCGGGAACAACTTCGGAGGAGGGGGTTCGGGCTCCCACGGCGCCGGTTACCCGCCCATATTCACCGGCGTCGGCGGAAGGCCGCCGACTTTCCCCGGCAATCCTCCGCCGAAGCCCCCGGGCGGAGGAAAGATCCCGCCGCCTCCCGGCGGGGGGACGACGCCGCCCGGCGGCGGATCCGAACCTCCCGGCGGAGGCACGACTCCGCCTGGCGGCGGTCCCACGCCCCCCGGTGGCGGCTCGGTTCCTGGAGTGCCCGAGCCGGCGGCCTGGGCTCTGTTCATGATCGGCGCCGGTGCGATCGGAGCGGCCCTGCGCGCGAGCCGCCCGCGCTGAGGAAACGGTCTGCGCCGGCTGACGTCAGGTTGGCGGCGGCAGTTGTGCGACGTAGCGGATCAGCGTGATGACGCCGAAGACGATCGCCGGAAATGCAATGCAGACAGTCAGCGGGAAGTGCGCTCCGCCAGGATGCGCGAGGCGCGGCGCCAGGTAGAAGAAGGTGGTCGCTATGGCCGTGATGGCGAGCCATTCGAGGACGTAGATGCGCCGCAACTGACCCGGTGGGAGAGGCGGAAGGGTTTCCGCGACGGCCGAGCCTGCAGCTTGCGACGCCGCGCCGGCCAGGCGCTCCCACGTCCGCCTGTTGACGCTCAGCACGCCCGCCTCAGGTCGCCCGAAGCCCAGTCTGGCGTATGGGCGCAAGAAGATCTGCGTAGGCCGGACGCCGATCTCTGGCCACGGAACGAAGAAGGCTCTGCAGAACGGCGCGAAGATCCGCCAGACCTCGACGCGCAGGCCCGAACGGCATGCGCCGAGGGTCAGGATGTGGTTGAGGCCCAGGCCCCAAGGCCCCATGACTCCGGATTGACCGTCGAGCGAGAGCAGAACCGGCTCGTCGCGGTTCGGATAGCGCTTCGCCAGAGCGAACCATCCCGAGCCGAGCCCGATCAGGATCGACACGAAGAGCCAGACTCCGACGAACAGGATCGGGAAGGCGATCGGAAACGCCGTCGCGAAGCTGTCTTTCAAGACGTCCCCCCTCGGCCGTCCATCGCAGGAGGTGACTCTAGGGCGCGCAACTACCGCACGTCCAGCCGAAGCGTGGCCGTGCGAGCGCTATGGCTGGATCCGCGTTCCCCCCGACCCGTACGCCGACCACTGAAGGATCACTGCCGTCAGGGCCTCGGCGACAGGGTTCCCGCGTCCCGGCCCGATGATGACGAACTCCACCTCCGGCAGGTGGGGCAGGCTTGGCCCCGGCTGCGCCACGACGAGGCCCGGGGGCGCCAGTCGCACGGAATGAGGCATCAGGCCGATCCCCGCGCGCGCGGCGGCGCTGAGCGCGCTGAGGCTTCCGCTGGTGAAGGCGATCCGCCACGGGCGCCGGGCGGAGTCGAGTGTCTCGAACGCGAGGGCGCGCGTGACGCTCGGCGCCGGATAGACCAGCAACGGGAGGGGGCCCTCGGGGTCAAGCCAGTAGTCCGGTCGCCCTATCCAGGCGACGGGCTCGCGCCAGGCGCTCACCCCGCGTCCATCCCCTGCGCGGCGCTTGACGAAGATGATGTCGAGGTCGCCGGCGTCGAAGGCACGATAGAGGTCCTGGCTGAGGCCTGCGGTGAGCTCCATGTCCACGTCCGGGTGGCGGCGCACGAACGCCGCCAGGACATCGGGGAGGGCGGAGAGAACGAAGTCCTCCGAGGCGCCGAACCTCAGTCGCCCCCGGAGGGGCGTGGCGCTTAGCGCGCGGGCGAACTCGTCGTTGGCGTCTAGCACCCGCCGCGCATGCTCCAGGACCACCTCTCCTGGCGGGGTGATGCGGACACGATGCGTGTCGCGGTCGATCAAGCGCCGGCCCGTCGCCGCCTCCAGCTTCTGCAGGTGCTGGCTGACCGTGGATTGCCTCAGGCCAAGGGCCCGCGCAGCGCGACTGAATGATCCCGACTCGCAAACGGCGATGTAGCTGCGCAGCAGATCAGGGCTCAGGGCGCGCTCGGTCATCAGGATTCATGATAGGCGAACGCGAGGTGATCGGAAGGCCGCCGATGGGCCATCGCCTCTTCGACGCTCGGCAGGATCGATCCCTTGGTCGCCCTCGCGCTCTTGGCCAAAACGTATCAGTATCTGGCCGTACCCGTCTCTGGACGAAACCCTGCTCGTCATGGAAGCGCGATCCAAGGCCGCCAGGGGCTTCGACGCCCGTCCGGACCCATCGGACGAAGCCAATCTCCTGCTTCAGGAGGGCGTCGATCGCCTCTCCGCGACGGCGGATATCGACGGGTTCCTCGCCAAGCTATTGCGGGTCATGTGCAGGCTGCTGGATGGCCATTCGGCGGGCATCTGGCGACGCGACCGGCTGGATCCGGATGGGTTCAGTCTCCAGGTCTTGGTCGACGCGGAAACGATCCTGGAAACCGGAACTTCCTGGTCCGAGTTGCGGCTTCTCGATCCGGACGATCCGCCTTGCCATCGCGTCATGGCTCCGGATGGTCCGCCCGAGTCGGAGGACGCCCTTCTGATCAAGGCAGGCGTCCGCTCGTCGGTGATCGTCAACCTTGCCCTGGCCGACCTCCCGGTGGGGGTTCTGGTCGTCCGCCTCCCCCACGAGCGGCAGGTCCTGGGCCAGCATCGGCGCCTGATCGAGCGACTGGCCGGGCGCGCGGCGATGGCCCTGCATCTGCGCAACTTCGCCAAGACCTTTGCCGAGGCGGCCGCCGCGCGGGCGGAGAAGCTCGCCATCGCCAACGCCCTGCTCCGTGAGACCTCGGAGCGGCTCGGGGCGGTCGAGGACCTCGACGCCTTCCTGGGTCGGGTCCTGCTGACCATGTACGAAGTGGTCGGCGGCCATTCCGCCACTCTCTGGCTCGCCGATCCCGAGCGTCCGCATCACTACAAGATCCATCACGTCGTGGAGGACGGGCGCGTCGTCCCGGGGGCGCTGTCGTCTCACCCCAGGCGGGAGATCGGCTCGACGCCGACGCCCAAGCGACTGAGCGATCCGGATATGTACGGGCCGGCCTCGAAGCCGCACTTGATCGACCTCGTGGCCCGCAATGGTCTCATGAATGAGGACGAGCGGCTCTATCTGCTCGGGCTTGGCGTGCGCCAACTTCTATCGGTGCCGCTGGGCGTCGGCATTCGTGTCCTTGGCCGGTACACGATCCGCCTGACCGACACCCGCCCGATCCTCGAGGACGAGCTCGACCTGATCCAGGCCCTCGCTGGTCAGGCGGCGGTCGCGGTGGATCTCGCCCGGCTGGCCGAGGAGGCCAAGCAGGCGGCGATCGTCCGGGAGCGCGAGGCCGCCGAACGCAGCCGCGCCGACGCCCTTCATCGGGCGAACGAAGTGTTGCGGGCCATGCTCGAGGGCCTGTCCGAGCAGCAGGACCTGCCCGCCTTCCTCGGGGACGCTCTGACGGTATGCGCGCGGGAAATGGACGCCGTCGGCGCCGGAATCTGGATCCGCCGCGCGCCAGGCGAACACGGCCTTCTGATCTCGTGGCAGGGCGGCGAGGTCCGCAGGCCGCCGGAAGGAAACTACCTCGCAGGCCTCTCGACATTGGGACGGCATCTCGATGTCGAGCTCGCGCGCGGCGAGATCGCCTTCACGAAACTCGCCGACTATGACGCCGAAGAGTGGGACCCCACTCTGCGAGAGGCCATTGACATCGACCACGTCCGCACGGCGGCGCAGGTGCCCATGTTCATCGGGGATCGGTGGCTCGGCACGATCGTCTTCCGTCACGCGAGCGAGCACCCTGACTATCCTCCGGAACGTCGGGAGCTCGCCCTGGCGTTCGGCAACCAGATTGCCCTTGCGCTCGAGATGCGGAGACTGGCGGCCGCGGCGGGGGAGGCGGCGGTCCTTCAGGAGCGCAACCGCCTGGCCCGCGAGATCCACGACACCTTGGCCCAGGGTTTCGCAGCCATCCGGTTGCAGCTGGAGCTGGCCCGTGGCGACTCGCCCGCCGCAGCCGAAGCGCTCGATCTGGCCAGCACGATCGCGGCGGAGAGCCTGGTCGAGGCGCGTCGTTCGATGGCTGTGCTCACCGCCGAGCGGCCCTCGTTGGTCGAAGGTCTTTCGGCGGCGATCGACGGTGTTCGCCGACTGGGAGGTGTGAAGATCGTGCCCCTGATCGGAGCCGCCCCGGAGCCGCCCCCCGAAGTGGCTCATGAGCTCATGCGCATCTGCCAGGAAGCAATGCTGAACGCCGTGCGTCACGCCGAGGCGGAAACCATGCGCGTGACGCTCGCCGCGATTCCGGGCCGAGGCGTTCGCATCGGCGTGGCGGATGACGGCAAGGGCTTCGACCCAGCCGCGGTCA
>JAFANN010000137.1 GCA_019232665.1 Caulobacteraceae bacterium
CACCCTCGCCGAAGTCACCCAGTGGACGCGATTCACCGACGCCGAACGCGCTGCGCTCATGGCCGAGCTGCCGGGCCGCCGCTCGCGGATCTCGCCCGAAAAGCTAGGTCTCTTCGGGGCAGGCTGAGTTGGACGCTTCTTCCGCGCCACTCAATCCTTCGAGCGTCCAAACTGTTCGCGGAGCTCGTCCTTGGCGGCCTCGAGTGTCCGCCTTCTCTCCGGGCTCAAGTTCTTGCCAGCCCTGTTGATGTAGAACGTCAGCATGGACATCGCCGACTGGAAGGGCGTCGCCTTGCGGCGATGGCTCTGTTCGGCTGAGCGCTTCAGGCTGGAAGCGATCCTTTTCGGATCGTCGGCCTCGAAGATTTCGGGCTCCAGGTCCAAGGCGTCGCTGGTCTGGTTCACCTTCGCCGACCATTTGCCGCCGGCCGCTGGCTTGGCCATGCGCAATACCCTCACGCGTTTAGACAGCATCAATCCGTCGCTGCCGCTGGCCGTTTCAGCGGGAGTAGAAATTCCCACGCATGAACGAGCCTCGCAAATCCCCAGGCCCCGCCGAGGCGAGGATCCGCCGCTTCACCGGCTTCGGCGGCGCCGACCTCGCTTGGCGCGAGTTCGGCGACGGTCGGCCGGTCATCCTGCTGCACGGTTTCCTGTCCAGCGCCCGGCGCAACTGGTTCGCGCCCGGTATCGCCGCCACCCTGGCTGATGCAAGCCATCGCGTGATCGCGCCCGACTGCCGGGGCCATGGGCTGTCGGCCGCCCCAACCGACCCGGCGGCATGGCCTCCCGATGTCATGGCCGCGGATGTCGAAGCCCTCATCGATCAGCTCGATCTCACCGACTACGACCTCGTCGGCTACTCCATGGGCGGCCGGACGGCCGCGAGGGTGATGGTCCGTGGCGCCCGTCCTCGCCGGTGCGTGCTGGGCGGGATGGGCGACACCGGGATCATGCACGCCGGCACCCGCGCCGAAGCGTTCGAGGACTCGATCCGCAATGGCGCGGCTGCGGCGGATCCCGTCATGGGCCAGGCCATCCATGGAATGATGCAGGCTCAGGGGCTTCAGGCCGCCGCCATGCTCGGCGTGCTCGCCGCCTTCGCTCCTACGACGGCCGAAGAACTCCGAAGCGTTCCCACGCCGACGCTCGCCATCATGGGCGAGGACGATCACGACAACGGCTCAGTCGACGCCCTGGCGCGGCTCATGCCCGCCTGCACGCCCCTTCGCCTTCCCGGCGATCATGCGGGCGTGGTGGCGAGCGTCGCGTTTCGCGAGGCGCTGGTCTCGTTCCTGGCCTGACGCCTCAGGCCGCCAGGCGCGGCTGTCCGCTCGAGCCGACTGCGGTCAGCGCGCGATCGATGACCTCGAGGCCCGCTCCTGGCGAGTGACTGTCGACCGTAAGTATGCGCCGCCACGCCCGGGCGCCCGGCCGTCCCTGAAATAGCCCCAGCATGTGCCGCGCCATCGCTGGCAGTCGCACGCCGCGCGCCAGAGCGCGGGCGACATAGGGCTTGTAGCGCTCCACCGCATCTTCGGGCGCAACGACGTCCGGATCGCCGAACAGGCGCGCGTCGACGGCTCCGAGGATGGATGGGTCATGATAGGCGGCGCGGCCGATCATGACGCCATCGACGCCGTCCAGCAGCGACTCCGCGGAGTCGAGGGACGTTACGCCGCCGTTGATCACCACCGTCAGGCTCGGCCGCTCGCGCTTGAGCCGCGCGACGAGGGACCAGTCGAGCGGCGGGATCTCGCGGTTGTCCTTCGGCGAGAGCCCTTGGAGCCAGGCCTTGCGGGCGTGGACGACGAAGGTGGTCACCCCCGCAGCGACACAGGAATCGACGAGGGCGAACAGGCTCTCCTCCGGATCCTGGTCATCCACGCCCAGCCGGCACTTCACCGTCACCGGGATGCGGACGGCGCCGATCATGGCCCCGACGCACTCGGCGACGAGCGCCGGTTCGCGCATCAGGCAGGCTCCGAAGCGCCCCGTCTGCACCCGGTCGGAGGGGCATCCCACATTGAGGTTGACCTCGTCGTAGCCGAAGTCCTCCCCGACGCGCGCCGCCGACGCGAGTTGCGACGGATCGCAGCCGCCCAACTGCAGGGCGAGCGGACGCTCCCTCGCCTCGAAGCCGAGGAGCCGCTCACGGTCGCCATGCAGCACCGCCGCCGCCGTCACCATCTCGGTGTACAGCCGCGCGCGGGCCGTGAGGGTGCGGTGGAAGGCCCGGCAGTGCCGGTCCGTCCAGTCCATCATCGGCGCGATGCAGAATCTGTGGGGGTCGAAAGTCACGCAGTTCCTATGGAGACCGGCGCCTCGCGGCCGTGCCGTAAGGGCCGCTATGTAGGCGAAAGCTTTCGCGGGCGCGAGGACCCGACGGCCGCATCGACACCCTCCCCCACTCTACGGGTTGCAACCGGGGGCGTTGGCGGCAGTCTTATGCCCGGGTCCGGCGCAGCTGAGGGATCAGAGTGAGCGACCGAGAGAACAGCACCGATCTTGCCTCCGCTGATGCGGAGACGGACGAGCGGCGCGACCGCGCTTTCGTGGACGCCGACCGTCTCATGATGCAGGTCATCCAGACGTCGCTCTCGCTGATCGGCTTTGGCCTTACGATCAACGCGTTGTTTCAGAGCGTGGTCGCTCGCGGCCTGGCGCCCGCTACGGACAAGAGCCTTCAACGTATGGGACTGGCTCTGCTCATTCTTGGGCTGCTTCTTCTTGCCATGGGGATCTGGAACCAGGCCAGGCATCTTCGCGCGTTGGCGAAACGGTATGGCGGCGGTCGCCGATGGCTGAATTCTGCTTACCACTACAACACCACGCCAAGCATCCTGATCGCGGTCCTGCTGCTGATCGTCGGCGTAACGGGGCTTCTCATCGCGCTTCGGCTCAGGGGCTGATCCTCACGGGCGCCTCATTCCAAGCCACGACTTATACAAGACTTTTTCAGCGCCCTCGGGTGAATGCCGACCCGGCTCCCGGGTGAACGCCGGATATCGCGCTCAGCCCCTTGAAGTGACGCTCAGCCATTTCGTTCGGCGATGCGCCGCGGCGGTCCCTTCCGACTCCCGGCGATCGCCACGGTTGGAGACCGGATCCTGATGAGACGTCTCACATTTGCGCGTCGATACCTTGCAGCGGCGATCGCCGTGACCCTCAGCGGCCCCGCGCTCGCAGGCGCGGGCGAGCCACCCACTGCGGCGGCTCCGGGGGCGACGAGCGACGCTCTCGCAACCGGCGTCGCAAGTCACAACGCTCAAGACACGAATTCATGTTACTATTATCGCGGTAGATATTATCCATATCATTACCACAACCGTTATTGGTCATATCGCTACCACGGGCGATATTGTAACCATAGATACTACCGTCATGGAAGCTGGTACTGCTAGAGATCAATCCGG
>JAFANN010000218.1 GCA_019232665.1 Caulobacteraceae bacterium
AGTCCGCTCACGGCGAGGCAGGTATGACCCGCTGGATCGCCGTAGCCATTGCCCGTCGGACCCGCCGCCCCAGTCTCGGCCAGACCCCACGCGGACCCGTGATTCTCGCGCACGGTGCGGGCGAGAATCAGGGCGTAGGGCTCGCTCGCCGAGCGGACCCCGGCCACCGCCTCGCGGGTCAGACCTAGCAGGCTCATGCGCGCCTTGCCCGTGTAGACGACTGCGCCGCCGACAAAGTAGGCGCTGGCGCCGGGAACGGCGAGGAGCGCGGCGCTGACGAGGCCGCCGGCGGAGGACTCCGCGACCGCCACGGTTTCGCGCCGCTCGACGAGACGGGCGGCGACGAGCGCTGCGCGCTCCAGAAGTGCTGGATCCATCGTCTGCAACCTCCCGTATCTGCAGTCTTAACCGCGACAATCGGCAGCCTGTGCGTGCGGAGCGTCAACCCCTACACGAATTTGCTGTCGGAAGTAGAGCCGTTGAGAGGGGCACGATGACCGCGATCCCCTTGATGGCTGAAAATGTGATTTTCCGGCCTGAGACTTTCTTCATCGGCCAGACGGTCGGATTGGGCGTTCTACGCAACCCGTTCTTTCGCATCACTCGCCGATTCCACGTCGAGACCCGCGGTTACCATGATGGATCCTACGGAGCGATCAAGCTTGACGAGACCTATGCTTACGACACTGGCGAAGTCGAAGCCTTTCAATGGGTGATTACGCCTGCGGGCGCCGGCCGCTATGTGCTTGCGGAGGCCTCGATCGGCAGCGGCATCATGGCTGAGGAAGAAGGCGGGGAACTGATTTTCGGCTATCGCCGCCCGCTCGGCGCGGCCCGCGGCCTGGCCAAACCTCGGTTCGACGTGCGGATGGGTCTCATCGGGGGCGACACCCTGCTCAAGTCCGTGCGCGTCGGCTTGCTGGGAGCGCCCCTGGGCACTCTCACCGCCTTCCATCGACGCTCTGGCGCCGCGACCGGCGCTTGACCAAAGCAGGCGGGTGTTCGACGGTCGACCGATGGCCCTAGCACAGACCAACGCTCCGGAGATTCCGCCTGAGCTTCTCGAACTTCGGCGTTCGATCGACAACATCGACGCCGCCCTGATCCACCTCCTGGCGGAGCGCTTCAAGTGCACGCGCAAAGTCGGAGAGCTCAAGGCGCGCGTGGATCTCCCACCGGCGGATCCCGTGCGTGAGGCGCAGCAGATCGCGCGGCTCCGTTCCCTGGCTGTAAGCGCCGACCTGGCTCCCGAATTCGCCGAGAAGTTCCTGAACTTCCTGGTCACCGAGGTCATTCGGCACCACGAGATCATTCGCGGCGCCAGGTCCTGATCCGACGCCGCTTCGCCACTCCGTTTCAGAGGGGTCGAGCAAGCATGGCGAACCGAAACCCGGAACCCCCCAGAGCCTGGCAGCGAATGCTGTCGGGGCGGCGTCTCGACCTGCTCGATCCCTCCCCGGTGGACATCGAAATCGAGGACATCGCCCACGGCCTGGCCAGGGTCGCGCGATGGAACGGTCAGACCGTGGGCGAGCATCCGATGAGCGTCGCCCAGCACTCCGTGGTCGTCGAGGAGATCGTCGCGCACCTGGACCCTTCGATCGACGCGAAGTGGCGACTGGCCGCCCTGCTGCATGACGCCGCCGAATACGTGATCGGAGACATGATCTCTCCTTTCAAGGCGGCGCTGGGCCTGGATTACCAGGCGTTCGAGGACCGCCTCGGCGCGGCGATCCACATCCGCTTCGGCTTGCCCGCGCGCATGCCGGCGAGGGTGAAGACGCTGATCAAGACCGCCGACCGCGCCTGCGCCTTCTTCGAGGCGACCCAGCTGGCAGGCTTTGGGGTCGAGGAGTCGCTCCGGCTGTTCGGGCGTCCCCCTGCCCGATACGCCCTGCGCATCGAGCCCCAACCGCCCGCGATCGCCCAGGAGCGATACCTGCACCGTCATCACACGCTCTCCGAAGCTGCAGGTTTCGCCAAGGTCGCGGCGGCGTTCGAGACCGAGTAAGTCTTGAACTAATCAAGCCTCACCGGATCATGCCAAACCCCGCAATCGTCATTGGCCTATCCGCGGTTATCGTCGCGCTGCGCGAAGGCGAAGCGTGCGTCCTGACGGTGCGCTCGCGCCGGCCCGACGCCGCGGCGGGTCAGGCGGTGGAGGGCCTCCCCTTCGGGCCCTTCGATCCCGAGGGCCAGCGCACGTTCGAGCTTGCCCTTCGCGAATTCGTCACCAGCCAGACGCGATTTGACCTGGGCTATGTCGAGCAGCTCTACACTTTCGGCGACGAGGGCCGGGACGCTCCCCTCGCCGACGTCGGCGCCGGAGCCGCGAGGGTCATCTCCGTGGGCTATCTCGCCCTCGCGCCGGCCGCCGTCGACACGCATGGCACAGACTCCGTCTGGTCCTCCTGGACGCGATTCTTCCCCTGGGAGGACTGGCGCGCCGGGCGCCCCCCCGTGATCGACGAAGCGATCGTCCCGGCCCTCGACCGATGGGCGCACCGGTCGGCCTCGCGACGCGCGCGCGCGCGTATCCTCTTCGCGACCGGCGGCGCCGACTGGAACGAGGAACGGGTCCTCGATCGCTACGAGCTTCTCTACGAGGCAGGGCTCGCGCTCGAGGCGGCGCGCGACCGGCGGATGACGGACGGCGGCTCGGAGCCGAAGTCCGAGGCCGGCGATCCCAGGTTGGGCGCGCCAATGATCTCCGATCACCGCAGGATTCTCGCCACCGGGCTGGGCCGCCTGCGCGGAAAGCTGAAGTACCGTCCAATCATCTTCGAGCTGGTCGGCGAGTGCTTCACCCTCTCGACACTGCAGAAGGCGGTGGAGGCGATCGCCGGCGTGCCCCTGCACAAGCAGAACTTCCGTCGCGTGGTCGAGCGCACCGGATTGGTTGAGGGATTGGGGCGGACCGAAGTGGGCGCCGGCGGCCGGCCAGCCGAACTCTTCCGCTTCCGGCGCGAGCTCCTCGCCGACAGGCCCACGCTCGGACTCTCGCTGCCCAGATTGCGCGAGTAGGCGCCGCCAGAGCGCGTTCCGCTCGGGCGGCGCCTCTATGCCTAGCCGTAGACGAACTCGGCGCCGTCGAGGTCGATCTTCGGGAAGATGTCCTTCTCGTGCCAGTAGTCCTGGGTGTGCTGCCACTCCGGCTTGTCGCCGCGGCGAGGCAGCAGATGCATCCCGCGCATCAGATAGCCGGGGTTGAAGTTCTCCGGATCGATCCACTCGCTCAGCGGCATGTTGTGGTCCTCGGCCCGAAGTTTCACCTCCACCCGCTTGGCCCCCTTGGCCTGCATGTGAGCCAAGAGGCGGGCCATGAAGTCCCCGATGAGGTCGGCCCTCAGCGTCCAGCTCGCGCGGAAATAGCCGAACACCCAGATCATGTTCGGCACGCCGGTGAACATCATGCCGCGGTAGGTGACAGTCTTGGAGAAATCCAAGGGCTTGCCGTCGATCGTGAACTCGATGTCGCCAAGGACGCAAAGGTCGAAGCCCGTCGCGGTGACGACGATGTCCGCCTCGAGCGTCTTGCCCGACTTGAGCAGGATCCCGTTTTCGGTGAAACGCTCGATCTCATCGGTTTCGACCGAAGCCTTGCCCGACGCGATCCCGCGGAAGATGTCGCCCTCGGGCACAAAAGCGATCCGCTGCCGCCACGGGCGGTAGCGTGGCTTGAAGTGGGTATCGATGTCGTAGTCGGGGCCGAGATAGGCGCGCACGCCCGCGAGGAGCTCTTCGGTCACCATCTCCGGTTCCGCGACGCACCGGCGCGTGAATGCGTCCTGATCGTGCAGGATCTTCCTGCGCACGATCTCGTGGATCCACGTCTCGTCGATGTTGAGCTCGCGCAGGGTGTCGGCGAGTTCGTTGGCGTTGCGACCCGGAATGAAATAGGTCGGCGAGCGCTGCAGCACCGTCGTGTGCGCCGTCTTGTCGGCGATGTTCGGGACCAGCGTCGCCGCCGTCGCCCCCGACCCGATGACAACCACCCGCTTTCCCTCGTAATCCAGGTCTTCGGGCCAAGTCTGTGGGTGGACGATCTCGCCCTTGAAATCCGACATTCCCGGCCACTGCGGCGTGTAGCCCTGTTCATGCCGGTAATAGCCCTGACACATCCAGAGGAAGCCGGCGGTGAAGAAGACCGCTTCGCCGGTCTCGACCTTACGCGCCTCGATCAGCCACTGGTTTTTCTCGCTGGACCACGAGGCCGATACGATCCGATGCCCATAGCGGATGTGGCGATCGAGATGGCTCTCCTCGATCACCTCGCCCATGTATTTGCGGATCTCCGCCGCCGTGGCGATCGGCGTGCCCGTCCATGGCTTGAACCGGTAGCCGAAGGTGTAGAGATCGCTGTCGGAGCGGATCCCCGGGTAGCGATGGGTCAGCCAGGTGCCCCCGAAACTATCCTTGCCTTCCAGGGCGACAAAGCTTGTCCCCGGACGCTGGTGGGTCAGATGCCACGCCGCGCCGATACCGGAAATGCCAGCTCCGACGATCAGCACGTCGAAGTGCTCGGTCCTGGCGTCAGCGGTCTTCGCGGTCAGGGTTCCGGCGTCGTCCATATTTTTCCTCCTAATCGACTCTATGGTCTCTCGGCCAAAACGCGGGTCGGTTCAACGACTGACGCAAACGTAAATGCCATCAGGGAAGAAGGCGCCTCATTGCGCGCAATCAAGGTTGGCCCAGGATCACGCCTCGGCTAGCGTCGCCGCAATCAATCCGCGCTAGTCGGATCAAAAGGGGAGGACGAGCATGCGTCGCGCGATCGGGATGGCGGCTCTTGGAGGGGCCTGCCTCATCGCTCTTGCCGGCTTCGTCACGCCCCGGGGTCCAGCGGACGTGACCAGCGAACGCCTCCTCAACGCCGACAACGAACCGGGGGCGTGGATGACCTCCGGCCGGACCTATTCGGAACAGCGCTTCAGCCCGCTCGACCGCATCAATGCCTCGAACGTCAAGGATCTGGGCCTTGCCTGGAGTTTCCAGCTGGCGACGAACAGAGGAGTCGAGACGACCCCGATCGTCGTCGACGGGGTGATGTACGTCACCAGTTCATGGAGCCTCGTCTACGCGCTGGATGCGCGCACGGGCCACCTGCTGTGGACCTACGATCCCCACGTCGCGCGCGAGGTTGGATTCCACGCCTGCTGCGACGTGGTGAACCGGGGCGTCGCCGTCTGGAAGGGGCGGGTCTATGTCGCCGCCCTGGATGGCCGCCTCATCGCGCTCGATGCGGCGACCGGCCAGCCGGTGTGGAGCGTCCAGACCACCGATCCCGCCAAACCCTACACGATCACCATGGCCCCGCGGATCGTCCACGGCCACGTGATGGTCGGCAACTCGGGATCCGAGTACGGCGTGAGGGGCTATGTTTCGGCCTATGACGCCGACGACGGCAAGCTGATCTGGCGCTTCTACGCGGTCCCCGGCGACCCCTCGAAAGGCTTCGAGAACCACGCCATGGAGATGGCGGCGAAGACGTGGACTGGGAACTGGTGGAAGTTCGGCGGCGGCGGCTCGCCCTGGGACGCCATGGCCTACGACCCCGAGACGAACCTTCTCTTCTTCGGGACGGGGAACGGCCTTCCGTGGGACGAGAAGGCGCGCTCGCCCGGCGGGGGCGACAACCTCTTCCTTTCCTCGATCGTCGCGGTGGACGCCGACACTGGCGAATACCGCTGGCACTACCAGACGACGCCCGGGGAAAGCTGGGACTTCGACTCGACGCAGAACCTGGTACTCGCCGACCTCCCAATCGCAGGGCGTGACCGCAAGGTCATCATGCAGGCGAACAAGAACGGCTTCTTCTATGTGATCGACCGCGCGACGGGGAAACTGATCTCGGCCGAGCCGTTCGTCCCGGTGACCTGGGCCAAAGGCGTCGACATGGCGACCGGCCGACCAATCGAGATCGGCGACCCGCGTTACAAGACCGCGCCCGCGACGATCTTCCCGAGCAGCTTCGGAGCCCACAACTGGCAGCCGATGTCGTTCGACCCGCAGACGCGGCTCGTCTACATCCCCGCACAGGAGATTCCAGGCGAGTACGGCACCGACGACAAGTTCGCCTACAGGCCGGGCCAGTGGAACACGGCGGTCGACTGGGACCTCAACACCCTTCCCGAGGATCCCAAGGCGCGGGCCGCGATGCGCAACTCGATCCGCGGCGAGCTGGTCGCCTGGGATCCGGCGACAAACAAGGAGATCTGGCGCGCGCCACAGAAAGGTCCGTGGAACGGCGGCGTCCTCAGCACCGCCGGCGGTCTGGTCTTCCAGGGCTCGGCGGATGGCCACCTTGCCGCCTACGACGCGCGCACAGGCCGCAAGCTCTGGTCGAGCGAGACCTACGCGGCGACGCTCGCGGGGCCGGTCACCTATACGGTGGGCGAGGATCAGTACGTCGCAGTGGGCGCTGGGTTCGGATCGGTCTTCTACCTTGTCGCCGGCTTTGCGGCGCCGGAGCTCGGCAATCCGGATAACGGGCGCATCCTGGTCTACAAGCTCGGCGGGACCGCCACCCTCCCCCATCCGAACCTGACGCGGGTCGAGATGCCCCGGCCGCCGGCGCAGTTCGCGAAACCGGCCGAAATCGCCGCCGGGCACAGCCTCTTCAACCACTATTGCCTCGTGTGCCACGGCTACAACGCCATCGGCGGCGGCGTCATTCCCGACCTGCGCTACAGCCCGCTCATCGGCAGCGAGCCGGGCTTCGAGGCTGTGGTGCTCGGCGGCGCCCTGAAGGACCACGGCATGGTGAGCTTCGCGAGCCAGCTCAAGCCCGACGACGCCCAGGCGATTCGAGCCTATGTGATCAGCGAGGCCCATGCGGGATACGCCGAGGCGCACCCCGCCGCCGGGCGCTGAGGACGCCGGGTCAGGCTTCGAGCGATCGCCCGATCCTGTCCAGCAGATCGGCCGTGCCGAACTCGCGCGAGCCGGCGTCGTCGTACCCGTCCAGGAACGCGCCCTGCTCGGTCACCTTGATGTGCGAACCGCTGCGTGTCTCAGAGAGCTCCATTGTGGCGAGCGAAACAGAGATCTTCTGGTCGTCCAGCCACATCTGATAGGCATAGACGAGCCGCTCGTCTTGCCGAACGTCCAGGTAAGTCGCCTCGAACGTCGTCTGCCGCCCGGCTTCAGTTTTCCCGACCACCCGCTCTGAGCCGCCTGGCCGGACGTCCATCGATCTCTCGACCAGGCTCCACCCCGGCGGCCCTACGAACCATTTCGACTTGGCCTCGGCAGTCGTGAGCGCCGCCCACACCCGAGCCACGGGCGCCGCATAGTCCCGATGAAGGGTGAAACTGTCGTGCACGACGGTGCGGACGGCAGGGCGCGCCCGCTCCGCTTCGGACAGGAAGTTCGCGAGATGAGCCAGGGTCTGGGTCCAGCCTTCCCGCGCCCCCTCGATCATCGAGGCAGCGGAAGAGTCGAGGTCTCGATAGGTCTGCTCCACAGTCAGTCGAGTGCCGCCAGGCGTATGTTCGAAGGTGACGGTGGTCAGCGCAGTGAAGGCGAGGCCGCCGCCTGGCGCCTGAACGTCCATTTCGAAGACGAGGCGCTCTGGCGGATCGACGACGAGGAAGCGCCCACGCAGCCAATGTTCGACACCTTCCGGTCCGCGCATGCAGACATCGAAGGCGCCGCCGACCCTCGGCTCGACCCTGGCCTCTGGAACTGAATAGCGGTCGGGGCCAAACCAACGCTTGACGTGGTCGGCCGAGCTCCAGGCCGCGAACACCGCCGTCCGCGGTACAGGAAAGGTCCTCGTAAGCCTCACGCCTGTCTTCGTATCCCCGGCTATATTATTCGGACTGACCATCGCTGTTCCCTCCATTCAAAGTCTCGAGATAGTCCCCGAGCCGATCGAGCCTGGCTTCCCATTCCCGCCGGCGCGCCTGGATCCAACCGTCAGCCTGGCGAAGGGCTTCCGCCTGAAGCGCGCAGCTGCGCGTCCTGCCGACCTTCGCCGAGCGGACGAGCCCCGCGGTCTCGAGCACCTGGATGTGCTGCAACACCGCCGGAAGCGACATCGGCAGTGGCCGCGCAAGCTCGCTGACGCTCGTGCTGCCCAAACTCAGCCGTTCGAGCAGGGCCCGCCGCGTTGGGTCGGCCAAGGCATGGAACACACGGTCGAGGGGCTCGGATTGGTTAAGCATCTGCCTAACTATCCGACATCCCGGATAGTTAAGCAAGTGCCTTTGTTTTCGCGCCGGAACGCGGCGCGGGACCCTGCGTCCCAGGCCCGTCGTTCCGCAGCTGGGTCGGAACGGCCTCGCGCGCGGATCAGCCGATGCTCTTGATGACTCTCAGGTACAGATATTGGCCCGACTTGATCTCACGCGTTTCGATGAAATCGATAGGCGTCACATCCCGATCCCCGGAATAGACGAGCCGCGCGTGATCATAGGGACGGTTCGTCAAATCACGAACTTCGACGCGGAACGCCAAATCTGCCCTAGGTTTGTACTCACAGAATACACCTACAGTCGGCTTCAGTTTATCAATGTCGATCTCATCAAACCGATAGTTCTCGCTGCGAAATTCCCCGACAGCATCGATACCGAACGTGGTCCGGCGTCGCGGCAAACTCTCCGTCAGGTGCATTTCCCAGGTGTTCGGCGGCAGGGCGGAGATCGACCGCGGCAGGCCGGTCGTGGGGTCGATCACCCGCGACCATCGCCACGTAGACTCACCGGAGAAGCGCAACCCCGGAAGGCCTACACGATCCAGTGGAAGCACGACGGCGAGCGAGACCTCGTTCATGCGGCCACTGCCGATGTTGCCTGGGGCGTCGAAAATCCCCGCCGGGTCGAAGACCGGCACGCGATCGATCACATCGTAGAGATAGAAATGGCGAGCGCTGACGGTCAGGTCTCCGGAGTCCCAGAACCGTCGCTCGGTCGCCACTTCGAAGACCCAATCGGATTGGGGGGTAAGTTCAGGATTGCCAGCCCGGACCTGGCCCGTCTCGATGTTGAGAGGGCTGGCGATGAAGTTGTTGAAGTCGAGCTGGCCCACCTCGCGCTCGATCCGCAACCGGATCTGGTCCACCACTGTCGGCGAGAGCGTGAGCAGGAAGCGCGGCTTGGGGTAGACGAAATGCTGGTCGCTGGACTCAGTGCCGGACGACGTTAGCCGGGAGCCCTCGAACCTCAGCCCAGCGTCGAGGTTCACGATCTGGTTCGGCCGCCAGTTGCCGAGCACGAACGCCTCGGTGCGCCACTCGGCCACGTATTCGTCCGCTGCGGGCAGCATGACGGGCGCGCCGTTCTGGATATAGGTCGTGTGGGATGAGAGCCAGTTGTAGTCGACCTCCGCTCCCGTGTTGATTTCGAGCGTGTTGGAGACTTCGTAGCGAACGCGGGCGCTGACGATGTTCTCGCCGCGCCGATCGCTCAGATCAAAAAGGTCAGATGTGTCGTCGCCCGTGATGGCCGCGACTTGCGGCGCCTCGGTGAAGTGGTCATGCACGGCATCCCAGCCAAGCTGCCCAAGGGCGACGAGCTCGAGGTTCCACCGATCATGGAAGTCGCGGTCGTATCTCGCGCTCGCCTCGAGCGTCTTTTGGCTCTGATGATAGTTGTCGACGTCTCCGCCCTCGGGTTGAGTCAAGGTGTCTGTGGAGATCGCGCCGTAGGGCTGATCGCTGAACGAGGCTGAAAGTCTCAGATTGCCGCCGGCCACTTCGTGCTCGGCCGCGGCGGTGACGTTGTTGTTCTGCTGAACGGCGAACTGACTCTCGCTTCCCGTCAGGATCAGCCTTCCCGAACCATCGACGCGTGTCTTTGGGCCGATCCCTCCGGCGTCGTCGAAGACGCCCCCTATCTGCGCCGAACCTTCGAAGAACCAGCCATCATTGCGCCACTGCCATTCGGTGCGCCCGACGCCCTCGAAATGCCCCTGCGCATCGCGCACAACCGAGCCGGTCAATGTTGCTGCGCTGCCGGGGTTGGTCCGCCGGACCAGGTTGGCGATCAGGGTCTTGCCCTGCATGTCGATTCCCGGGGCGCCGCCGCGAATGACCTCGACCCGCGCGATCTGGGCGGCCGGGATGCGTCGGAGAACCTGCTCGACGTTGTCGTCCTTCGAGGCGAGCCGCGCGCCATCGATGAGCACGTTCGGCGCCGCGCCTCTGTAGCCGCGCACACCCCCGCCCCGGTCGAAGACGAAGCCGGGGATGAGTTTGACGATGTCGAGGGCAGTTGTCGGCTGGTTGGGCGCAAAGAAGGTCGCGGGATAACTGACGACCCCGTTCGCGGGAGTCACGGCGGCGCCTTGCGCCGCGTCGGCGGCGCAAAACGCAAGGCCGACGACGACCAGCGGGACGGCGCTGAAATTCACCCCATGCGATCCCGCACAACTGGACCAGTGCGAGGGTTTACCGTTGTTGACGTTTTTCTCTGCGGGCCAAATCGCCGCAAGCGTACCTTCGTCTTACATCAGTCAAAGGCAAAGCTCCGAGGAGGGGCTCAGGTCCGCCCGTGGCGTTGCGAAATTGCACCAGAATTTATGTGGAAATCAGGTCGAAAGCGGGTTTCGCCTCACGGTTCGAAACGGAAGGCCGGCCCGTCCCGCACCACCCGCCCCGCCGTCGGACCGGCATAGTGCGTGCCGATCACCAGCAGAGGGGTGTCCGCCCACCGTTCGAACATGTGGCGCCGCATCCGGGCCGCGGCTTGTCCGTCAGTGTCGAACGGCGGCGACCATTCGGGGTGGGCCATCTGGCAGGGATGGTGGGTCATGTCGCCGGTGATCACGGCCCGCTGACCCTCGGACTCGATCAGCACGCTGACGTGACCTGGGGTGTGGCCTGGCGTCGGGACGAGGCGCACCTCGGGCGAGATGACGTGATCCATCTCAACGAGCTCGGCGAGGCCGGCGTCGAGGATCGGGGTCACCGAGTCGGCGAGGATCTCGGGCTGTTCCCCCTCCTTCTGCGCCTGCCAGTGTTCCAGCTCGGTGCGGCCGATCAGATACCGGGCCTTGGGGAAAGTCGGGACCCAGCGGCCGTCGACCAGGCGCGTGTTCCAGCCCACGTGGTCCACATGCAAGTGCGTGCACACGACGACATCGACGCTTTCGGGACGCCAGCCCGCTTCCGCCAGGTGATCCAGGAACGGCGTCGAGAGCGCCTTCTTGCCAACGATGCCCCGCGCCTTGTCGTTGCCGATGCAGGTGTCGACCACCAGCCGCAGTCCCGGCGCCTCGACCAGGAGGGCGTGGATCGACAGCAGCATGCGATCCTGCTCGTCGACGAAATGGGGATAGAGCCAGGGCATCTGCCGGAGCGCCTCCGGCGTGGCGTCGACCAGGAACGGATACTCGGCGCTGTAGGCGACCGGCATCTCCATCTCGACCACGCGTGTGATCTTCACTGCGCCAACGGTCCAGCTCAACATCCGGCCTCTCCCTTGTCTTATGGCCACGACAGCTTACGGCGTGAGTTACGCCGGAGGGAAGCGGCGGAGCCGCCCTGCCCTTCGCCACCGTCGTCAAACCTGGAGAGAAGCGTCATGAAGCTCGCCACCTTCCTGGACGGCGCGACGCCGGAGTTGGGGATCGTCACGGGCGATCGGATTGTCAGCCTCTCGCGCGCCGCGCCTCGGCTCGCCACGGACATGATGGATCTGATCCGGCGATGGGACGAGGCGGAGGGCGAGGCTCGGCGGATCGCAGGCGCAGGCGCAGGCGCGAGCCGTCCTCTCTCCGAGGTGCGGTTGACGGCGCCGATCCGTCGCCCGGGCAAGATCATGGCGATGGGCCTCAACTATGCGGACCACATCGAGGAGGCCGGGCTCGGCACACCGGACAACCAGATCTGGTTCAGCAAGGCCGCAAGCGCCGCCAACGGCCCTTTCGACCCCATCCAGCGTCCGAAGGTCTCCTCGCAGTTGGACTATGAGGCCGAGCTCGTCGCGGTCATCGGAACCGGCGGGCGGCACATCGCCAGGGACGGCGCCGCCAAGGCGGTCTTCGGATATTGCGCCGGGAACGACGTGAGCGTGCGCGACTGGCAGCTGCGCACGAGCCAATGGGTGATCGGCAAGTCCTTCGACACCCACGCGCCGTTCGGCCCGTGGATCACCACGGCGGACGAGGTCGGCGATCCGCACGCCCTCTCGATCCGAGCCCTGGTGAACGGCGAAGTCCGTCAGGATTCCAACACCTGCAACCTGGTGTTCAGCGTCTGGGACCAGGTCGCCGTGCTCTCGGACGCAATGACCCTCGAGCCCGGGGACGTGATCTACACCGGCACCCCCGGCGGCGTGGGCATGGCGATGAAGCCGCCGCGGTTCCTCCAGAACGGGGACCGGGTTCGGGTCGAGATCGAGACGCTCGGGGCGATCGAGAACGCGGTCGTGGACGAGGCCTGACGACGAAGCGCGGTCAGTAGTGGATCGACCCGCGCGCGCCGCCTCCGCAGGCGATCGCGTCCCCGTTGATCGCCACGGACCGCGGAGACGCCAGGAAGACCACCACGTCGGCCACCTCGGCCGCGTCGATGATCCGACCGATCGAAACGTTCGCCCCCCACCGCGCTTCGATGTCCTCTGCGGACGCGGCCGAGCGGGCCGCCAGTCGGCGGGTGACCTCCGGCGTCGCCTCGGTCCGCGTAAGGCCAGGATGGACGACCGTGACGTTGATCCCGTTGGGCCCCAGTTCGTCGGCTAGGTTCTTGGTCAGCGCCGCAACGGCCACGTTGCGCATCGAGCCCACGATCGAGCCAGTCTGTCGCGCGCCCAGTCCGGAGACGTTGATGATCCGCCCCCAGCCCTGCGCGATCATGACCGGAGCCGCCTCGCGCGCGGTTCGGAGATATCCCATCACCTTGACGTTGACGTCGTCGTAGAAGACGGCGTCGGTGACGTCCGGAAGCCGCGGCGGCGCCGACTGGCCCATTGGCTGCGCGGCGCAGTTCACCAGGATGTCGAGACCTCCGAGGGCCTCGACGGTGGCGGCGATCAGCGACTTCACAGAACCGTCCTGGCCGGTGTCCGCGGGAATGGCGATCACCCTGGCGCCGGTGTTTGCGGCGACTTCGGCCGCCGAAGCTTCCAGGGGCTCGCGCGTGCGTGCGGCGACGACCAGATCGACGCCCTCCCGGGCCAGCCCCAGGGCGATGGCCTTGCCGATCCCGCGCGACCCGCCGGTGACGAGGGCGCGCTTGCCTTTCAGCTGAAGGTCCATTTCCCCTCCTCAGGTCGGCGGATAGAGAGAGGCGTAGGCCTCGCGCAGCTTCGCCTTCTGCACCTTGCCCATGGCGTTGCGCGGCAGGTCGGCGACGAACACGACCCGCTTTGGCTGTTTGAAGCGCGCCAGCCGGTCGGTCAGCCGATCGAGGATCGCGCGCTCGGTGAGCGAGGTGAGGCCGCCGTCTCCGACAGCCACGACCGCCGTCACGGCCTCGCCGAAATCGGCATGGGGAAGGCCGATGACCGCACTCTCCACGACGCCGTCGATCGCGTCGATCTCGGTCTCGACCTCCTTCGGATAGACGTTAAGGCCGCCGGTGATCACCAGGTCCTTGTCGCGCCCAACGATGGTCACGTAGCCGTCGGCGTCGACGCAACCAAGGTCGCCGGTGACGAAGAAACCATCGTCGCGGAACGCCTCGGCGGTCTTCTCCGGATTGCGCCAATAGCCGGCGCAGACATTCGGACCGCGGACCTCGATTCCGCCGATCTCTCCTGGGGCGAGAGCTTCGCCGGTGCGCTCGTTGACCACTCGAAGGTCCACGCCTGGCAAGGGGAACCCGACCGTCCCCGCGCGCCGCTCGCCGTCATAGGGGTTGGAGGTGTTCATCCCCGTCTCGGTCATGCCGTAGCGCTCGAGGATGGCGTGGCCGGTCCTCTCGCGCCACGCCTGATGCGTCTGGGCCAGGAGCGGGGCCGATCCGCTGACGAAGAGCCTCATTCCGCCAGCCGCCTCGCGCGAGAGATTGGGATTGGCGAGGAGCCGGGTGTAGTGGGTCGGGACCCCCATCAGGGCGGTGGCGCGCGGCATGGCTGCGATCACGGCGGCCGGGTCGAAGCTGCGCTGAAAGATGAGGGACGCCCCCGCCATCATCACTGTGTGCGTGGCCACGAACAGGCCGTGGACGTGGTAGGTCGGCAGGGCGTGGATGAGCACGTCCGCCTCGGTAAATCGCCAGAGGCGCTTGAGGGTCGAGGCGTTCGACTCCAGCGCCCGGTGCGTGAGCATCGCGCCCTTTGAGCGACCGGTTGTGCCGGAGGTGTAGCAGATGGCGGCAAGATCCTCGGGTGCGCGGGGAACTGGCGGACCCCCCACCAGATCTGTCTGGGCGAGATCGTAGAGCTCCCCTCGACCTTCGGCGTCCAACCCGACGACCTCAGCCGAACCGGCGACCTCTTCCATGCGGCGCGTCTGGACCTGATCGCAAAC
>JAFANN010000346.1 GCA_019232665.1 Caulobacteraceae bacterium
TTCTCCCCGGTGGCGCGGCGGTTGTAGACCGCGATGATCTCTGGCTGCAGGACCTCGGTCAGCGAGATCGTGCGGGTGTAGTGGCTGGCGAAAGTGGTTGTGATCTCCCGCGCCACCCGCTCGCGCAGTTCCTGGGCGCCGGCAGGCCCGATCTTCTGGAGGAAGGGCGTGAGCAGCCACCCGCCCAGGCCCCAGGCCATTCCGTAGCCCCTGGTCAGCTCCGTCGGCGAGGTGTCCAGGCCGCCGTAGATGTAGACCTGCTTGTGAGTGGTCGAGCCGTAGCGGCTGAACGCCCCGCCCTTGCGGCTTTGCGCGGCCTCCATGGCGGTGAGGATCTGGCCGGCCAGCCGTCCGCCGCCGATGGCGTCGAAGGCGATGGTCGCATCGGTCGCCGACACCGCCTCGATCAGCCGGTCCATGAAATCCGGCGCCGACGAATCGCACACGTGGCGCGCGCCGATATCCGTCAAGATCTTCGCCTGCGCCGCGCTGCGGACGATGTTCACCAGCCCGATCCCGTCGGCGAGGCAGGCTTTCTGCAGCATCTGGCCGAGGTTCGAGGCGGCCGCCGTATGAACCAGCGCCGTGTGACCCTCGGCGCGCATGGTGGCGATCATGCCGAGCGATGTCAGTGGATTGACGAAGCAGGACGCGCCCTGCGCCGGCGCCACGCCGGACGGAAGCACGAGGCAGTCAGCGGCGCGCATAGTGCGGAATTCCGCATACATAGCGCCGCCGAGGATGGCGACCGTCTTGCCCATCAAGGCTTGGGCGGCCGGCGACGACCCTGCCGCGACGACGACGCCCGCGCCTTCGTTGCCGACCGGCATCGACTGGCCGACGCGCGCTGCCATCGCGCGAAGCCCTGCGGGCGCCACCGGCGCGGTGAGGACGGCCGACGCGCCAGATCCCGAGAGCCGCGCGGCGCCCACATCTGCGGGACCGAGCAGCAGGCCGAGGTCCGACGGATTGATCGGCGTCGCCTCGATGCGAACCACCACTTCATCCGGTCCCGGAGCGGCGATCTCCACACGCTGCAGCGAAAGCTCCAGCTCTCCGCTGTCCTTGATCAGAGACCTGAGTTGAAGCCCGGTTGTCGGCGCGCCGCTGGCCATGTTGTCCCTCTCCCGTGTGTCGGCCCCGCGGGACCTCGTGCTGTGTATTTGCCGAGCGCTTTGCGCTTCCGCTTGCGCGCGCGCAACCGCCCTGGTCGGCGGGGCGGCCAAAGGCCGTCCAGGGCTCTGAACTCACCTGGTGAGTGGCGGCGCCTCGACGAGGTCGACGACGAGCGCCCGATGCGTCGTCCCGATCGGAGGTCCGATCCACACGTCCGCGGTCTTCCAAGCGGAGCCGGCGTATAGATGGTCCAGGGGCATGATCGGAATCGGCCAGGGGCGATTGAAGGCCCTGGCCGGCCAGGTGAAATCGGCCCGGTCGCGGCGAGCGAGGCCAAGCCGCGCATCCAGTCGTCGCAGCAGGAAGGACCACGGCGTCAGGTTGAGGTCGCCGCCGATGATCAGCCGGGCGTTGCCGTAGCGCCCAGCCAGTTCGATCAGCCGATCGGACGCGACCTTCGTATCGCCTGGGCCGATCCCCGGAAAGGGCCGGACCAGATGCACCGCGATGAGGTCGGCCGGACCGTAGGGCGTCGGGAAGCGGGCGCGCGCCAGGTCGGGCATCGCCTTCCAGTCCGCCGCTGAAAACGGGAAGGGCGCTGGCAGCAGCGGGAGGCGGCTTGCGATTCCGGTCCAGGCCGTGCCGCGCCGCCAGAAGAAGCCACGTCGCTCGATGGCGGCGCGGACCGGGGGAAGGACGTCGTCCACGAACACGAGGTCGGGATTCTGCGCCGTCAGCCATGCCGCGACCCGATCGGGATCCTTCACGTCCCGGCCCCCGAAGTTGATCTGGATGACCCTCAGTCGGAATCCCGGTTCGCCCGCCGCACGCCCGGGGGACGGCCGGAACAGCTCAGGCGCCAGCAGGGCGCCGGCGGCGACAGAGCCTGCGAGGCCTGTAAGCAGGACAACTCGGCGCCTTCGCCCTCTGACGAATAACGCCGCCGTTACTGACGCAATCGACCCGAGCAGCCACAACGGCGCGATCTCGGCGAGCAGATCGAAAGTGATGAACCACCGTCCCGCTTGCGCCAGCAGGGCGGCGGCCAGACACATGCCCGCGAGGACCAGCCAGGCTGTGTCGGGGCCAGGCTCATGCGGTTGGCGAGTCAAGCTGACAGCCAGACGCCGGACAGCAAGAAGCCCGGCCTTTCGGCCGGGCTTCCGCAGGTCAGACCGGATCTGATCCGTAAGACTCGGATCAGAACTGGATGTGGATCGTGGACCGCCGGTTCAGCGGCTCCTTCACGCCATCCGGAGTCGGCACAGCCAGGTCGGCCTTGCCGGTCCAGCTGACTTCCAGGCTCCCCTGGGGAACACCCAGAGCGACCAGGGCGTCGGCCGTGGCCTTCGCGCGGCGCTCGGACAGACGCAGGTTGTAGGCCACCGAACCGGAGGTGTCGGTGTGACCCACGACCACTTCCTTGGTCGCGTGGCCGTCGACCGCGTACTTGGCCGCATCCTGAAGCACGTTCTGCGCTTCCGGCGTGATCACATACTGATCGAACGGGAAGTAGATGACGTAATCCCGCGTCGTGTAGGTCGGAGCCGGCGGCGGCGCAGGAGGCGGCGGCGGCGGCGGCGGCGGCGGGGGAGGCGGCGGGGGCGGCGGGGGCGGAGGCGGCGGCGGCGGCGCCGACGCGAACGAATACCGCAGGCCCAGCGACAGCGAATGATCGTGCCAGCGCGCCTTCCACGTATCGCCGCTGTTAACCTCGACAATCTTGTCCGGCGAACCGGTCAGATAGCGGTAGGTGAGGTCGACGTTGACGTGATCGTTGATCGCATACGTCAGGCCGCCGATGCCCTGATACGCCAGGTTGGCCGGCTTGGAGTTGACGTACACGGCCGTCCCCGCGTCGATGCCGGGCGGCAGGCCGGGGCCGGTGGCGTAGCCGTGCAGGTACGTGCGAGCCCAGTCGACGCCAATGCCGCCGCCGACGAAGGGCGACAGGCGAGAGTGCGGCAGCAGGTCGATCAAGCCGTTCAGCATACCCGTCCACTGATCGGTGTGACCGTCGGGACGGAAGCAGGAGCCGCCATTGAAGGAGCCGGTTGCGTCGACCCACGAGAGCGAGCTGTTCTCGTTGCAGACGTAGATCGGATTACCGGAGATGGCGGACACGCCCTTGATCGAGGCTGGCCGATAGCCGCCCTCGACCTCGAGCCGCAAGAACGGGGTGAAGCGGTAACCAATGCGGGCGAACACGTCCACGTTGGTGAGGGTCTTCTCCCGGAATTGCGATTGCGATTGGATCTCCGGGTTCCAGTTGGACGGCTGCAGCCCGTGCGCGCCGACGTCCACCGCGCCGTACCAGCCTGGCGCGGTCGCCGAATAGGGAGCAGTGCCGACCGACATCTGGGCGAGCGCGGCCCCCGCCGCGAAAATCAGGCCCACTGCGGACCCGGCGAGTAGTCTTGGTTTCACGTCAACCCTCTTTGTTCATGCGCCCGCCGCGCGTGACGGAGCAGCTGTTGATCGGTCTGGCCTACGCGCGCCCCCCGACGGATTGCTGGCAGAGGTTCGCTCCGCATCCAACGCCCGACGTACGAACTTTGGACCCCACAGTAACCGGCTATTTCCGTGTTTCAGAACGGTTCTAGCTACATTTTGTCGCGGTGTTGCCGAAATGCCAACAGCCGAAACCGCAGCCCAAGGGCGCAGAGTACTCTGTGACCCGGGATCGCCCTGATGCGGACGCCGCGCCGGCGCCGTGCGGCTCCGCTTCACTCGGCGTCCACCCAGCGACGGAGCTCAAGCGGCGCGATCACGTTGGCGACGGGCTCGAGCCCCGCGCCAACCCCCCGAATCACGACTGTGCCGAAATCCAGAAGCCGGCCGGCTACGCTCTGGTCGATCACCACGCTTTCGACCTTGTCGCGGTTCATCTCGATGGATCTGCGGGACAACACGCCGCTCGCGTAGATCACCCGCCGATTTGTCACGACGATCTGGGTCGCCCGGATCTTCGCCCAGGTGGCGAGGACGTGACAGACGACCGCCGCCAGGGCGACTGTCGCGACGATCAGGAACCCAGACCGGACGGGGCCGTCAGGAGTGAGGCTGGAGGCGATGCAGCCCCCGATAGCCAGTCCCGCCGGCCCGAAGGCGGCCACGTACAGTATCCAATGCAATCCAGTGCGGTAAATCACATGCTCTTCAGGCGCGAGACTTTGCTCGAGGGCGTCCATTTCGTTTCACAATCCGGGACGTCCGGCGCCTGACCAGCGCCGGCCGCCCGCCCCGTTGTTGCAACGCGCAACACAGAAAGACTTGTTTGCTCGATCGAGCAAGAAAATGATGGAAAAGCTGCTGCCGAGAACTGTTCGACTACGAAAAAAATAAGCGCCTAAATCGACTCAATTCGCGGTCAGGCGCGGGAATCGCTTCATTTGGGCTGTCTGCACGCCGCCAGCGCCTGTCACCCGGCCCGTCAAACCGGCGTAGACGAAGGAGCGGGTCGCAGCTCGAGAGACTGGTAAAAGGCGACTCGCGACGCGAGGCCTTTGCACTG
>JAFANN010000143.1 GCA_019232665.1 Caulobacteraceae bacterium
CCCGCAAATACGACACTGCGGAGTGGGACTACCAGACCGGCCCTGACGGCTTCGCCAAGGTCGACATGACCCTGTCGGATCCGCGTTGCGTGTGGAACCTGCTCAAAGAGCACGTCGCGATGTACACGCCCGAGTTCGTCGAGCGCGTCTGTGGCACGCCGAAGGCGAAGTTCCTGCAGGCGGTCGAGATGATGGCCGAGACCTCCTCGCCGACCAAGGCGATGACCTCGATGTACGCCCTCGGCTGGACCCAGCACAGCAAGGGCTCGCAGAACATCCGCACCATGGCGATGCTGCAGCTCATCCTGGGCAACATCGGCATCCGCGGCGGAGGGATGAACGCCCTGCGCGGCCACTCCAACATCCAGGGGCTGACGGATATCGGCCTGATGTCGGAACTGATGCCCGGCTACCTTGCGATGCCGCACGATAAAGAGGTCGACCTCAAGACTTATATGTCGACCCGACAGTTCAAGCCGCTACGGCCCAATCAGACGAGCTACTACCAGAACTATTCCAAGTTCTTGGTCAGCCTGCAGAAGTCGTTATGGGGGACTGTGGCGACGAAGGACAACGATTGGGCGTACGACTACATTCCCAAACTCGACATACCGATGTACGACGTCCTGCAGACGTTCGAGCTGATGCACCAGGGCAAAATCACGGGATACTTCTGCCAGGGCTTCAATGCGTTGCTGGCGTTCCCTAACCGGGCGAAGCTTACCCAGTCACTGTCCAAGCTCAAATGGCTCGTGACCATGGATCCTCTGGACACGGAGACCTCGAGGTTCTGGGAGAACCACGGCGACTACAACGACGTGGACACCGCCAACATCCAGACCGAGGTGATCCAGCTGCCCACCACCTGCTTCGCCGAGGAGGAGGGCTCTCTCGTCAACTCAGGCCGGTGGCTGCAGTGGCACTGGCCAGGGGGTTCGCCCCCAGGCGAGGCGAAGCACGACAACTGGATCATGGCCCAGATCTTCATTCGCCTGCGCGATCTCTATCGCAAGGAGGGCGGAGCTTGGGCCGACCCGATCCTCAACCTGACCTGGGATTACGCCGACCCCAATGAGCCGAAGGCCGCCGAACTGGCCAAGGAGCTCAATGGCAAGGCCCTTGGCGACGTATACGACCCCAAGGACAAGTCCAAGGTGGTGGCCAAGGCCGGACAGCAGTTGCTCAACTTCTCGCAACTGGCGGACGATGGGACCACGGCCTGCGCCTGCTGGATCTATTCGGGATGCTTCAACGAGGCGGGCAACAACATGGCCCGCCGCGACAACACCGACGCAGATGGTCTTGGCACCTATGCCGGCTGGGCATTCGCGTGGCCGGTCAACCGACGGATCATCTACAACCGCGCGTCGGCCGACATGCAGGGCAAGCCCTGGGATCCATCCCGCAAGATCATCGAGTGGGATGGCGAGAAGTGGTCGGGCGGCGACGTGCCCGACATCGCCCCGACGGCCAAGCCGGACGAGGTCGGACCCTTCATCATGAACGCGGAGGGGACGGGGCGCCTCTTCGCCCGCGGGCTGATGAAGGAAGGACCCTTCCCGGTTCACTACGAACCCTTCGAGTCACCGATCCAGAACCCGATCAATCCGAAGATCCGGGGCAACCCGGCCGCACGGGTGTTCGACGACGACATGGCTCAGTTCGCCACGTCCGAAGAGTTCCCCTACGCAGCGACCAGCTACCGCCTGACCGAGCAGTTCCACTACTGGACCAAGCACGACCGGGTGAATGCGGCGCTGCAGCCGCAGTTCTTCGTGGAGATCTCGGAGGAGCTGGCCAAGGAGAAGAACATCCCGCTGGGCGGGTGGGTGCGGGTGTGGTCGAAACGCGGATCGGTGAAGGCCAAGGCGGTGGTGACCAAGCGCATCAAGCCCCTGGTCTGTGACGGCAGGACCGTCCACGTCGTCGGCATCCCCTTGCACTGGGGCTTCACCGGCGTCGCCAAGAAGGGCTTCGGCCCCAACTCGCTGACGCCGTTCGTGGGCGACGCCAACAGTCAGACGCCGGAATTCAAGGCGTTCCTGGTGAACATCGAGACCACCACCGCACCGGAGGGCCCCTGACATGGCCTTGCCCGACAGCCCCCGCACGGCGGTAAGCAACCCTCCGACCCAGACCTTCATCGAGAACCTGGGTCCGGGGGACGTGATCAAGCGTTCTGCCACGGAAAGGCTTCCCAAGCCTCAGCGCGAACTGACCCCGGTCGCCAAGCTGATCGACGTCTCCAAGTGCATCGGATGCAAGGCCTGCCAGTCGGCCTGCATCGAGTGGAACGACACCCATCCGGCGGTCGGAGAGAACGTCGGCGTCTATACCAACCCGCACGACCTCAGCTCAGAGATGTTCACTTTGATGCGGTTCGAAGAGTGGGACAATCCAGATACCGGCAACCTGGAGTGGCTGATCCGCAAGGACGGCTGCATGCACTGCGCCGAGCCCGGCTGTCTCGAGGCCTGCCCATCGCCAGGCGCGATCGTGCAGTACTCGAACGGAATCGTGGACTTCGATCACGACAACTGCATCGGCTGCGGCTACTGCATCAAGGGCTGCCCATTCGACATCCCGCGGGTCTCGAAGACCGACCACAAGGCCTACAAGTGCACCCTGTGCTCCGACCGCGTAGCCGTCGGCCAGGGACCGGCCTGCGCCAAAGCCTGTCCGACGAAGGCGATCACGTTTGGGACCAAGGAGGACATGAAGGCCCTCGCGTCCGAGCGGATCACCGACCTCAAGTCGCGCGGCTACGAGAACGCCGGCCTCTATGATCCGGAGGGCGTAGGCGGCACGCACGTGATGTACGTCCTGCATCACGCCGACAAGCCGCACATCTACAGCGACCTCGTGGACAAGCCGAAAGTCTCCCCCGTTGTCCACGCCTGGAAAGGCGCGACCCGGACGGCAGGACTCGCGGCCGTGGGCCTGGCCGCCGTCGCGGCTCTGGCGCACGGCCTGTTTGCGCGGGCCGACAAGGTCACCGCCGAGGACGACGCCCGCGCGCGCGAGGTCCTCGACAAGGGCGAGCCGGGGAACCGGGCATGACCAACAACGAACTGATAGAGCCTGGCGACGAGATCCTTCCCGGCGACCCCCCGCGGATCGTGCGCTACCCGCCGGCGGTGCGGATCAACCACTGGATCACGGCGACGGCGATGGTCCTGTTGATCCTCTCCGGCGTGGCGATGTTCTGGCCCCCTCTCTTCTTCCTGACCGCCATCTTCGGCGGCGGCCAGTGGGCGAGGTTCCTACACCCGTGGATCGGTGTCATCCTCGTCGTGAGCTTCGCGATCCTGGCGAGCCGGTTCTGGCGCGGCAACCTCTGGTTGCGCGCGGACCTCGACTGGTCAGCGCATATCGGGGATCTCGTGAGCGGGCACGAAGAGCGGATGCCCGAGATCGGCAAGTTCAACGCCGGTCAGAAGTTCGTATTCTGGGTGATGATGCTGCTGATCCTGGCGATGCTCGCGAGCGGCCTGGTGATCTGGCAGGAATATTTCGGCGGGATGACGTCGATCCCGGTGCAGCGCGAAGCCCTGCTTGTCCACTGGATCGGGGCGTCGCTGATCATCCTGGTGCTGATCCTCCACGTCTATGCGGGGATCTGGGTGCGCGGGAGCTTCGACGCGATGGTCCGCGGATGGGTGAGCCCGGGCTGGGCGTGGCGGCATCATCGTTTATGGTTCCGGCGCCTGGCCGGTCGGTCGGAGTCTCCCGGAGACGCCCCGGTCTAGAGCGCGTTCCGCAAAAGTGGGGACTGGTTTTGCGATGAGAAGCGCTCAAGTTTTGAATCTAGAGCACGTTGATCCCGTTCAGGCGATTCCGCCTGAACGGGACGTGCTCTCAGCAATCCCGATGTGAGCCGTGGCCCGGCGGGCCCGGGAGGCCTGATGTCCGACACCCGCTCCCTCGAACCCGATCCTTCGGTCATCGGAGGCGTCTCCAAGGCGCCCTTTGCCCGACTGCCCGACCCGGCCTCGCTGTTCGCGCGGCGGGCTGCGCGTCTGAAGTCGCTGGCGACAGGCGATCTGGCGCCATACCTCGCCTTTCTCGCGGAGGTCGCCGAGGCGCAGCACGCGATCGTCGTCGAACTTCCTGAACCGCAAATGCCTGATGCAGAAGCGCTGGGTCGCGCCCGCGCCTTCGCCATGCCGCCGCTCGACCGCAGCGCTTACGCGTCCAACGCCACCGCGCGGCAGACGTGCCGTCGCCTGTTCGACGCGCTCGCCGAAGTCGCCATGCCTCCGCCGGCGGAGATCTCCCTAGCGCGCCTACGAAGAGCGGACGATCCAACCCTCGATCGGATGATCGGCGCGGTGCTGGCCGATGCGGTTCCGCCTGACGAGCTGGCTGACCACATACTGGTCGCCGGAGGCCTGCAAGTCTTCCTCGCCCGGCTGGCCTCGCGGATCGACAGCTCGACCCTCGGACCGGTGGGCGTCGGAACCTGCCCGACGTGCGGCGGGGCGGCAGCCGTCTCGATGGTCGTGGGCTGGCCCGGCGCGGAGGGCGCGCGCTACGGCGCGTGCGACCTGTGCGGGACTCTGTGGAACGAAGTGCGCGTGAAGTGCCTCGTCTGCGGCTCGACGAAGGGCGTGGGACTCCAGGAGGTCGAGGGCCAGGGCGGGACCGCCAAGGCGGAAACCTGCGATGAATGCGGCAGTTACGTGAAGGCGCTCTACCAGGACAAGGACGCGGCCATCGAGCCGCTGGCCGACGACGTGGCGAGCCTGGGCCTGGATCAGCTGATGAGCGCGGGGGAATACCGCCGGGCCGGGGTAAACCCCTTCCTTGCAGGGTACTGAGCCCTCCTATCCGGTCGCGCCATGATCGTCGGGACTGCAGGCCATATCGACCACGGCAAGACTGCGCTCGTGCGCGCGCTCACCGGCGTCGATACGGACCGGCTGAAGGAGGAGAAGGCCCGCGGCATCACCATCGACCTCGGTTTCGCCTATCTGCCTGCGCCCAACGGCGAGACGATCGGCTTCGTCGACGTGCCGGGCCATGAGCGCTTTGTGCGCACGATGGTAGCGGGGGCGTGCGGGATCGACTTTGCCATCCTGGTCGTGGCGGCCGACGACGGATGCAAGCCGCAGACCCTCGAGCACCTGGCGATCCTCGACCTGCTGGGCGTCCGCCGGGGACTCGTCGCCCTGACCAAGGCCGACCTCGTCACCGCCGATCGCCTCGCGGCGGTGACGGATGAGGTCCAGACGATCCTAGGCGGGTCGACCCTCGCGGACGCGGAGGTCATGCCGGTCTCGGCGGTCACGGGCGAGGGAATCGAGAACCTTAGGGATCGGCTGTTCGCGGCTGCGGGCGAGCGCATGGCGCGGCCGGCGGAGAACCGCTTCCGCCTGGCGATCGACCGCTGCTTCACCCTGGCGGGCGTCGGCGTCGTCGCGACCGGGACTGTGCTGTCGGGCGTCGTGCGGGCCGGCGACCGGGTGATCGTCAGTCCGTCAGGCCTGCCCGCCCGGGTGCGCGGCCTCCACGTGGCGAACCAGACCGCGGTGGCAGGGCGTGCAGGCGAGCGCGTCGCCCTCAACCTCGCCGGAGACGGCGTCGCCAGGGAGGCGATCCGGCGGGGCGACATGGCGCTCGATCCTGACCTGCATGCGCCGACCGACCGCATCGACGTCACCTTGCGCCTCCTGGCCGCCGATGCGCCTACCTTTCGCCAAGGGGCTGCGGTGCGCATGCACCACGCGGCGGCCGAGGTCGGGACGCGGATCGTCCGGCTGGACGATGGACCCGCGCCCGGCGAAAGGATCCTGGCCCAGCTGGTCCTCGACCATCCGATCGCGGCGGCCGTGGGCGACAGCTTCGTCCTGCGCGACGCTGCCGGCCACCGCACCCTTGGCGGAGGCCGCTTCGTCGACCTGCGCGCGCCAGGGCGACGTCGGAGATCGCCCGAGCGGCGCGCGCAGCTCTTGGCCATGGTCCTGCCCGACCCCGGCGCCTCGCTCGCCGCCATGTTGGCGATCGCCCCGCACGCCTGCGCCTGGCGCGCCTTCGCGCGAGATCGCGCCCTGGCTGAAGTTCAGATGGCTACGCTCGCCCATGACCTCGACCTGACGGTGCTGGACGCAGGTGAGGACTCCTTCGCCCTCTCAGCGAGCGGCTGGGCGAACTTCCGCACCGCCCTCTGCGAGACCCTTGGCGCCTTCCACCTCGCCAACCCCGACGTCCAAGGGCTCGGGCGCGAGCGTCTGCGCCTCAGCGTCGAACCACGCCTGCCGTCGTCGGCTTTCCTTGCAGCCCTGCAGAGGCTCGCGCAGGAGGGAGAGATCGCCCTGGATGGCGCCTTCGTGCGCCTTCCCAGCCACACGGCGCGCCTGACGCCCGCGGACGAAGACCTTTGGTTGCGCATCGCGCCTCTTCTGGGTGGATCCGTACGTTTTCGCCCGCCCCGGGTGCGCGATCTTGCCGGGCTGCTGGCCACTCCCGAGGAGTCCATGCGCCGCCTTCTCAAACTCGCCGCTCGGTTGGGCCGTGTCGACGAAATCGCACACGACCACTTCTTTCTGCGCGCGACGGTGCGAGAGATGACCGAGATCGCCGCCGAGGTGGCCGCGAGGGATCCCGAGGGGTGGTTCCCCGCAAGCCAGTTCCGCGACCGGCTGGACAACGGCCGTAAGGTCGCGATCCAGATCCTCGACTTCTTCGACCGCCACAGCGTGACCCAACGCTCGGGCGACCTCCGCCGAATGGGCGCCCACGCGTCCGATCTTTTCGGGCCTCCCTCCCTCTCCTAGAGCGGCATTCGAATCGGAGGCTGAAGCACGGAAAGATGAACCACGAACCTCACGAACTTCACGAACGAGAAGCGGATTAATATTGCACCTTCGGTGCGAAATTCTTTATTTCACTCTATTGGTACTTCTAGTGTTGTTCGTGAGTTCGTGGTTAATAATCTTGACCCGGACGTTTCAGGCCGTGAGGGCTTCGCGTTCGAGGTGGGAGAGGGTGTGGGCGAGGTCGGTCTGGCGGAAGGGCTTGGCCAGTCGCGGAAGGTCGGGGGCGAGTCCGTCAACCTCAGCATAGCCAGAGACAATCAGCACCAGGATCCCCGGGCGCATTGCCTGCGTGGCCCGGGCGAGCTCCACGCCTGTCATTCCGGGCATCATGTGATCGGTGACCAGCAGGTCGATGGTCTCGGCGGCTTCGACCATCCGCAGAGCGTCATCGGCGCAGCTCGCCTCGTCGACCTCGTAACCGAGCTCGACGAGCATGTCGCAGGTGCTGGCTCGCACGAGGTCCTCGTCGTCCACCACCAGCGCGCGGCCGCGGACCGACAGGGAATGAGGCGTCCATACCGGACGAACGGCGTCCGGCGCAGCCACGACGCTGACCGGAAGCCACAGCCGGACACGAGCCCCATGTCCGGGCGCGCTGTCGATCTCGAGCGCCCCGCCGAGCTGAGACGCCAGGCCGTGGACCATGGAAAGGCCAAGGCCGGTGCCCCGCCCCACGCCTTTGGTCGAATAGAACGGCTCGATGCAGCGACGAAGGGTCTCCTCGTCCATGCCCACGCCGGTGTCGGCCACGCCGATGACGACATATTCGCCGGGCGGGAGGTTGTGGCGGCTGTCCTCGCGGACGTCCCGCAGGTTGGCCGAGATAGCGAGGACCCCTCCGTCCGGCATGGCGTCGCGCGCGTTCACCGCCAGGTTCAGAAGCGCCATCTCCAGCTGGTTGGCGTCGGCGAGGGCTGACGGGAGGTCGGTCTCGACATCGAACTCGAGGCGGATGCGCGGACCGGCTGTGCTGGCGATCAACTCCTTCATACCAACGAAGAGCGAGGCGACGTCGATCGCTGTGGGCTGCAGGGGCTGGCGGCGGGCGAAGGCGAGCAGGCGCTGCACCAGGACCTTGGCCCGCTCGGCCGACTGCAGGGCGCCATCGATCAGACGCTGCTCTCGTTCGCCGCCGACCTCGCGGCGCTGCAGCATGTCGAGGCCGCCGATGATGGGGGTGAGCAGGTTGTTGAAGTCGTGCGCCACGCCACCGGTGAGCTGCCCCATGGCCTCCAGTTTCTGGGACTGACGCAGAGCTTCTTGCGCCAGCGAGAGCTCGGCCGCGGCCGCCTTTTCTCCCGTGACCAGACGGCCGGTTAAGTAGAGGGTTCGCCCCTCTGCCTGCTCGTAACCCCCCGTCCAGGAAATCCAGTCGAACCCGCCGTCCTTCCGACGGCAGCGGATGTCGAAAACGTCGGACTCCGCGGTCGGTGTCACGGGAGCCACGGTGTCGCGGCCCACGACCTCGGTCAGGGCCTCGACGACCGCCGCGTGGTCCTCCGGGTGGATGAGCTCGATCACGTTCCGGCCCACCACCTCCTCTGGAGCCCAGCCGAGGATGCGGGTCACGGCGTGATTGCACGAAAGGGCGGTTCCCTGCGTGTCCATCACCAGCATGATGTCGCGGGAATAGCGCCACAGGCGGTCTCGCTCGGCGGTCCGCTCCGCCACTTTCTGTTCGAGTTCGGCCGCGCTCCGGCGAAGCTCCTGCTCGACTGCCTGGCGAGCACTGGAGTTCGTTGGCTCGAGCCCGGAGATCGGGCGCTCGGTGACGTCCACGAAGGCGCCCTGGCGACCGCAGCCACGGACCAGCAGGATCCGCTCCGGCCGGCCCAGCGGCTGGACACGCGCTTCGACGCAAAACGGCGCGTCGGCGATCGTCGCGCCAAGGACAGGGGCGAGCTGGTCGCGATCCTCGACGGCGACCAGACCCAGAAGGTCGGCCATGCCGAGCGCACCACTCGCTGGCAACCCCAGCATCGCGCGCCCGCACGCGTCCAGATCGATTAGTCCCGTGCGCGGGTCCCAGCGGAAGGCGGCGACGCCAGCCGCCTCGAGAGCCGACGCGGCGATTGCGTCTCCGTGCGAGATAACCCCAGCCGATTCGCCAGCGCCGTTGTCGCGACGTTGTAGCCGGGGCCGGATATCGCGCGAG
>JAFANN010000134.1 GCA_019232665.1 Caulobacteraceae bacterium
GCCAGCGTCCCCAGGCCGCCGGCATTGCTGACCGCCGCCGCCAACTCCGGACAGCTGGCACCACCCATCGGCGCCTGAATAATCGGCGCTTCGATGTTCAGAAGAGCGGTCAGGGCGGTTCTCATTGCGTTTGATCATCCAGACGAATTGCCTCCCCCTTTAAGCTCGTCATCGCCGGCCGCCAGTGCTGGCGACCCGGAGCGCGGACCTCCTGGTCCGCCCGAGGCGTGCTGGAGAAGAGATAGAGCGGACGAGGACGTCCGCGCTCCGAGGGAGCGGGCAGGATGCCGGCGGTCCAGGATTGAAGTCCTACCTCAGCTCCAGCCCCGCCATGTCGCCCGCGTCTCGCCACTCTCGAAGCAGCTCGAAGAAACGCAGCGGCCCCGCTCCGTACATGTTGGAGAAGAAACCGGCGCGGTTACCTGCTGCGCCTTCGCTGTTGTAGTAGCCGGGCGTGCATTCGCGGTAGAAACGCTCGCCCAGGCGGGCCAGGCTGTGCACTTCGTCGACATAGGCCTGCTCGCCTTCGACGGTCGGCTCGACCGTCGTCGCGCCGCGCTCGCGGGCCTGGCTGACGATGTAGGCGACGTGGCGGGCCTGTTCGCCCAGGGCCTGCGGCACGCTGATGGTGATCGCGGTCTGGGTGAAACCGAGGAAGAAGCAGTTGGGGAAGTTGTGCACGGTGAGGCCGTGCAGGGTGCGCAGGCCGTCCGCCCAGTAGTCGGAGAGCGTCACCCCGTCCTTGCCGATGATGTCGTAGCCGGCGCGCCGCGTGTACGACGTGCCGACCTCGAAGCCGGTGGCGAAGATCAGGCAGTCGACCCCGTACTCGCGACCGTTGGCGACGACGGCGTTGCGCGTCAGCCGTTCGACCCCATGCCCGCCGGTGTCCACCAGCTCCACGTTCGGCCGGTTGAACGCATCCAGGTATTCGTCGTGGAAGCAGGGCCGCTTGCAGAACTGGCGGTACCAGGGCTTCAGCAACTCGGCGGTAGCGTTATCACGAACGATGGTATCCACCCGCCCGCGCACTTGGTTCATCTTGCGGTAGTCGGCCATCATCATCAGCTGACCGCGCTCGTGGCCGCTGAGCCTGCGTCCCAGCTTGCGCGACGCCTCCTTGGCCGCGGCTCCGGTCAGATGGCGGAAGATGTCGGTCCAGCCGTCGTGGACCATGTCCTCTTCCTGGTCGCCGCCGGCGACGAGGGTGTTGAAGTTCTCCTGTCGCCTCGCCTGCCAGCCGGGGCCAAGGCTGGCGAACCAGTCCGGATCGGTCTCGCAGTTGTTGCGCACGTCCACCGACGAGGGGGTGCGCTGGAAGATGTAGAGCTGCTTCGCCCACGCCCCCAGGTGCGGCACACACTGAACCGCCGTAGCGCCGGTGCCGATGATGCCAACGCGCTTGTCGGCAAGGCCCGTGAGGTTCCCTGTGTTGTCGCCGCCGGTATAGCTATAGTCCCAACGACTGGTGTGGAAGGTGTGGCCTTCGAACTCGGTGATCCCGGGCACACCGGGCAGCTTGGGCCGGCTGAGCGGTCCATTGGCCATCGCGACATAACGGGTCGTGAAGCGGTCGCCTCGATCGGTGGAGACGATCCACACCGACTGGGCCTCGTCCCAGCGCAGCTCGGTGATCCTGGTCTGCAGCAGCGCCTGGTCGTACAGCCGATAGTGGCGCGCGATCGCACGGCTATGCTCGAGGATCTCCGGCGCAAAGCTGTACTTGTGCTTGGGCATGTAGCCGAGCTCTTCGAGCAACGGCAGGTAGCAGTAGGATTCCACGTCGCACATCGCGCCGGGATAGCGGTTCCAATACCAGGTGCCGCCGAAGTCTCCTCCCGCCTCCACCACACGCAGGTTCTCGAAGCCGGCTTCGCGCAGGCGCGCGCCCATCAAGAGGCCGCCGAAACCCCCGCCGATGATGACGAACTCCACGTGATCGAACAGCGGATCGCGTGTGAAGCCCGGCTCGACGTAGGGATCGTCGACATAGTGTGAAAACTCGGCCTTGACCTCGACGTACTGGCCGATCCCGTCCGGGCGGACCCGCTTGTCCCGCTCCGCCAGGTACTTGGCGTGAAGCGCATCGGGGTCGAAGTCGATCTCGCCCACGAGGGCGGCGATCTCCGGCTCCATGTCCAGGGCCATGGGCGTTCCTCCGTACTTTCCGCCCATCGTGGCTGCGGAGCCGCCGAGGGGCAAGCGCGGATCAGACGCCTATTTGGCGCTCGCCTCGGCCGCGCGGGCCGCCTGCGCTTCCTTCCGCAGACGATCCTCCAACTCGGCCAGCATGTCGTCGCGAGGGGCGGGCTCATGTCCCAACGCGACCTGCGGCGGGACGACTTCCGGGCCCTCTCCAGGAGGAAGGGGCGGGGTGAAGTAGCCCAGGGCGTAGCTGCCCATCGCATATCCCAGCAGCTTCTGCAGTTTCGGCTCCAGGGTCCGCGCGATCTCGGGCGGGCAGGAGAGATACTGGTTCTCTTCCTGCCGCAGCCAGCCTAAGCAGTAGGTGAGGTTGATCCCCACCCGGTCCGTCTCGGTGCGGGTCTGGCCGCCGCCGTAGATCACCGAGCCGGAGTAGATGAGCACCGAACCCGCCTTCATCTCCGCGTAGCCCACCTCGTGCGGCTCGGCCTTCCGGTGCTCGTCCCAGCCGGGGCTCCCCGGAACGACTTGGGTCGCGCCGTTGGCCTCGGTGAAGTCGGTCATCGCCCAGATGGTGTTCAACTGCGGCTCGACGCCCTTCAGGAACCCGCCCCACGCCAACCGATCGCGATGCAGGGCCTGGGCGCCCTGGCCGGGCCGTATGCGGATGATCTGGGTCAGGTGGATCTGATAGCGCTCACAGGAGCGGAGCAGGAATGCGTCGCAGGCCGCCAGGATCGCCGGGTGCAGCAGCAATTCGCGGCACGCCTGCGATCTTGCCGCCAGCGCTCCGGTCCGGGTCGTGGCGAAGCCGGAGAAGCGATCGCGTCCATTGGATGTCGCTTCGATGTAAGGATCGATTTCAGCGCGCACGCGCGTCACCGCCGAGGCGTCCAGGACCGCGTCGAGGATCAGCGCGCCGTCGGTGTCCAGGATCGCGGCGATCTTATCGGCGGGAGCATCGGCGGGCAGGTGCTGAAGCTTCGGCATCAAGTCGTCTCCCTGGAGTTCAAACCGATTAGACGCTCGGGACGCCCGCCTGCCAATGAAGCGAATTAATCCAACCCCAGTAACCCCAAAACTCGTCATCGCCGGCCGTCAGTGCCGGCGACCCATGGTCAGGCTCGACAGGCGCCAGCATTGACCGCGCCGGGCGGCGCGGTCACGCGCGGCTGGTGGGGACTGCGCAATGGTCCGATCCGTCTTGGCCGCGCCAGGAACGCGGCCATGGCGAGCCGCTCGCCAAGCCTAGCCATGGGTGGCCGGCACTTCGGCCACGGCTGTCCGGTTCATGCGGGGATCAGTTCGAACGTGAGTTGTCGTGGGTCACGCCGAAGATCCGGAGGCGGGCCAAGGAGCTGATCGAAGTCGCGTTTGTGCATGAGGTTGGCTTTGACGAGGCGGGCAAAGGTGAGCAGGCTGTGTTTTGCCTTGGCGGCGTCGTTGGCGAGCTTGAGGAATCAGATAGGCGATCAGGGCGACGGCGATCTGGATGCGCACGGCGTTCTCGCTCACGCCGAGGAA
>JAFANN010000259.1 GCA_019232665.1 Caulobacteraceae bacterium
CCATCATCGCCAGCTCGCAGCCGCCGCCCAGGGCGTATCCTGCCACCGCCGCCAGCCACGGCTTGCGCGTCTGCGTCAAGCGCGCGTACCCGGCGAAGAAGTTGGAGCCGTACATGTCGGCGAAGGACTGCTGCGACATCTCCTTGATGTCGGCGCCGGCGGCGAACGCGCGCTCGGATCCCCGCAGGACCGCGCAACGCTGCGAGGGGTCGGCGTCGAACGCCGCGAAGGCCGCGAGCAGATCGGCGAGGACCTGGCTGTTCAGAGCGTTGAGCGCCTGCGGCCGGTTGAGGGTGACCAGCGTCACCGGCCCGTCCTGCTCGACGAGAAGGGTTTCATAGCTCACGGAACGGCTCCCTAGGGCTGGATGGTCTGGCGCGACGGCGTGTCAGTCGACCTGGCAGAACTCAGGCAGCGGAGACCATTCCTCGCCCGCCGGCAGCGGAGCGAAGATCGCGTCCAGCATTTCGTGGGTGACGCCTTCGGGCGTCGCCGGGTCCCATTTGGGCGAGTTGTCCTTGTCGACGATCACGGCCCGCACGCCCTCGGCGAAGTCATGGCTCATCACCATGCGCGCGCCGATGCGCATCTCGCTGACCATCTCCTCGGCGAAGTTGGACATCTGCGCGCCGTCGGCGAGCTCGCGTAGGGCCACCTTCATGGTCAGGGGCGACTTTGTGCGCAGGATCGCCAGCTGCTCGTGGGCGAAGGCGGATCCGTCCGCCTCCAGCGCCGCGAAGATGGCTTCCACGGTGGGGCCGCCGAAGAGGCGGGCGATGGTCGGCCTCAACGCGTCGATCATCGCTGCGCCCATGTTCGCGGCGAAGGCTTGCAGACCTGAATCGATGCTCTGGGGTCCGGTGACGACGAGGTCGGTCAAAGCCGGCACGCGCGCCGAGTGGACCACATGGGTCGCAAGGCCAAGCGAGAGGCAGTCGGCGGCTTCGAGGCGGGCGCCTGTGAGCGCGAGCCAAAGGCCGATCTGGTCCGGCAGGCGCGACAGGTGCCAGCCCGCACCGACGTCGGGGAAAAGGCCGATGCCGGTCTCCGGCATGGCGAAGCGGGTCCGTTCCGTGGCGATGCGGTAACGGGCCGGCAGGGAGATGCCGACGCCTCCCCCCATGGTCACGCCGTCCATCACCGCGATCACCGGCTTCTCGTAGACCATCAGCAGATGGTTGAGTTGGTACTCCTTGAAGAAGAAGTCCCGCGCAGCGGCGCCGTCCCCCCGCGCGCTCTCGGCGAGAAAGCGGATGTCGCCGCCGGCGCAGAAACCGCGCTCGCCTATGTGGTCGATCAGTACGGCTTCCACCTGCGAATCGCTTCGCCACGACAGCAGGGCGTCGGTCATCGCCTCGACCATCGCCGTCGTCAGCGCGCCAAGGGCCTTGGGCCGGTTGAGGCTGATGCGGCCGGCGGACCCCTCGATCCGCGTGAGGACCTCCTCGGTCACGGCCGGAGCAGCTCGCGGGCGATGATCACACGCATGATCTCGTTCGTCCCTTCCAGGATCTGGTGCACGCGCAGGTCGCGCACGATGCGTTCGAGCGGATAGTCCTTCAGATATCCGTATCCTCCATGCAACTGCAGGGCCTGGTTGGCGACCTCGAAGCCGGCGTCCGTGGCGAAGCGCTTGGCCATGGCGCAGTACTGGGTCGCCCTGGGATCTCCGGCGTCCATCGCAGCCGCCCCGCGCCGGACCATCAGCCGGGCGGCGTCCAGCTCGGTCGCCATGTCCGCCAGCTTGAACTGGAGGCCCTGGAACTCGCGAAGCGCCCGGCCGAACTGCTTGCGGCTGTCGAGGTAAGCCGTCGCCGTGTCCAGAGCGAGTTGCGCCCCTCCAAGCGAGCAGGCGGCGATGTTCAGCCGGCCGCCATCGAGCCCCATCATGGCGAAACGGAACCCCTGCCCCTCCTCCCCGACCCGGTTCTCCGCCGGCACGCGGACGCCGTCGAAGTGGACCATGGCCGTGGGCTGGCTTGCCCAACCCATCTTCCGTTCCTGCCCGCCAAACGAAAGACCGGGCGAGGCTTTCTCCACCACGAAGGTCGAGACGCCGGCGGCGCCCTCGGCGCCGGTGCGCGCCATGACGACGTACACGTCCGAAGTCCCCGCCCCGGAGATGAAGGCCTTGGCGCCGTTGAGGACGTACTCGTCGCCCTCTCGCTTGGCCGTGGTCCTCAGGGACGCGGCGTCCGAGCCCGATCCAGGCTCGGTGAGGCAGTAGGAAGCGATCAGCTCCATGGTCGTCAGGCGCGGCAGGTACTTCCGCCGCAAGCTCTCGGAGCCGAACCGGTCGATCATCCACGAGGCCATGTTGTGGATCGAAAGGAACGCGGCCGTGGAGACGTCGCCATAACTCAGCGCTTCGAACACCAGCGCCGCATCGAGCCGGCCGAGAGCCGAGCCGCCGACATCGTCTTTCACATAGATCCCCGCCAGGCCCAGCGCGGCGGCCGCGCGCAGGGTCTCGACGGGGAACACCTTCTCCTCGTCCCATCGGGCGGAGTGGGGCGCGAGTTCGCTGGCGGCGAACGCGCGGGCGGTCTCGAAGATCGCCTGCTGGTCCTCTGAGAGGGTGAAGTCCACCTCGTGCGCCCGCGCCCGCTAGTTCATCGTCGGGATGACGAAGGCGCTGTCCTCGGTCATGCCTTCTGGCCAGCGCGCGGTCACCGTCTTGACCTTGGTGAAGAACCGGACGCCGTCCATCCCGTGCTGGTTGGCGTCGCCAAAGGCGCTGCGCTTCCAGCCGCCAAAGGTGTGGTAGGCGACCGGAACCGGGATCGGCACATTGATGCCGACCATGCCGACATTGACCTTCGCGGCGAAATCGCGGGCGGCGCGGCCGTTGCGTGTGAAGATGGCGACGCCGTTGCCGTACGCATGCTCCGACGGCAGCTTTACCGCCTCATCCAGCGACTCGGCGCGGACGATCTGCAGGACCGGACCGAAGATCTCCTCCTTGTAGGTCTTCATCTGCGGCTTGACGTGGTCGAACAGCGTCGGGCCGACGAAGAAACCCTTGTCGTAGCCCTGCAGCGTGAGGCCGCGGCCGTCCACCACCAGCTCCGCGCCCTCGTCCTTGCCGAGCTGGATGTAGTCCTCGACGCGCTTCTTGTGCGCCGCTGTCACCACCGGCCCGTATTGCGCCGCCGGATCGGTGGAGACGCCAACCTTGAGAGTCTCGATCTCGGAGAGCACCCTCTCGCGCACGGCGTCCGCCGTCTTCGCGCCCACCGGGACGACGACGGGCAGGGCCATGCATCGCTCTCCGGCCGAGCCGTAGGCGGCGCCCATGATGTCCTTCACTGCATGCTCGAGGTCAGCGTCCGGAAGCACGATGCCGTGGTTCTTGGCGCCGCCCATCGCCTGCACGCGCTTTCCGTGTTCGGCGCCCTTGGAGTAGACGTAATGGGCGATGTCGGACGATCCGACGAAGCTCACCGCGCGGATCAGCGGGTGCTCGAGGATGGCGTCGACCACCGCCTTGTCGCCGTGCACCACATTGAGCACGCCGGCCGGGGCCCCGGCCTCCATCATCAGTTCCGCCAGCCGCACCGGCACGCTGGGGTCCTTCTCCGAAGGCTTGAGGATGAAGCTGTTCCCCACAGCGATGGCGACGCCGAACATCCACATCGGGATCATCGCCGGAAAGTTGAACGGGGTGATTCCGGCGACCACGCCGAGCGGTTGGCGCAAGGAGTATACGTCGATCCCCGGCCCCGCGCCCTCCGTGTATTCACCCTTCAGCGCATGCGGGATGCCGCAGGCGAACTCGATCACCTCCAGCCCGCGCTGGACGTCCCCGCGCGAGTCCGCAACGACCTTTCCGTGTTCGGAGGACAGCATCTCGGCCAGCTCGTTCATCCGCGCCTCGACGAGGCGTTTGAACTCGAACATCACCCGAGCGCGGCGTTGCGGATTGACCGCGGCCCATTCCTCCTGAGCCTTCGCAGCCGACCTGACCGCCGCGTCGAGGTCAGCGGCGTCGCCGAACGCGACGCGCGCCTGCACCTCGCCGGTGTTGGGATTGAACACGTCGCCGAACCGCTGCCCGCTCCCCCGGGCGGAGCGGCCGTCGATGAAGTGTTCGATCTGACGCATTGGGTAATCTCCTGGGAAGGTCTGGGATCGCGTTCAGCGCGATGGCGCAAACGGCAAGGTAGAGAGCACGCCGTTCCATCCAAGGGGACGCACGACGAGTTGCGGCCCCTTCGAATCCTTAGCGGCGTTCACGGGATTGTAGATCGCCCGAATCTCCAAGGGCTTGTCCGTGAGCACCGTGGTCAGGCAGTCGAACCGGAAGCTGCGCGCGCCTGAAGGCCAGGCGGCCGTGTCGCGTCCAGCGCCACACAGCTGGTCGCCGACAACAATCTCCATCTGTTGCTGGGCGCCAGCGCCCTGGGAGGTGGCCGTCCCCGTCGCCTCGATCAGGTAGCGACCCGCCGTCATCGCCGGGATCTCGCATCGGGTCTCGGCGGGTTCGACAGCGCGGCAGGCTGATGACGGGATCACCGGCTGGGCGTAGCCGGCGAAGGCGCGGGGAAGCGGGGCGGGCGCCGCGGTCTGCGTGTTCGGTGCGCTGTGCTGCGCCAGGGCGGGCGCGCCGGCGAGGAGGAACACACAGAGCGCCAGGCGTCCCGTCGCCTTGTGGAAGGAGAGCGACATTCGCGCCTCTCTAGACGAGGGCTGCCCTGCGGGACAACCGCCCCGAAGGTTGCGCACCGACAGGCCTGGCCATAACCCTGTCGCCAAGGGACTGCGGAGGGGACGTGCGCCATGAAGACGTGGGGTTTCTGTTCGGCGCTGGCGGCGATGCTTGCGGCGGGCGCCGCCTGCGGCCAGCCGCAGGCGACGATCGAGTCCGGAACACTGACCGGGGTGGACGAGGGTCCGGCTCAAGTCTTTCGGGCCATTCCCTACGCCGCGCCTCCGGTCGGACCACTGCGGTGGGCGCCGCCGGCGCCGGCGGGTCACTGGACCGGCGCGCGCGCCGCGGACAGGGCCGGCCCGGCCTGCCCGCAGCCGGTGACGCCCGGCCGACCCAACGGCGGAGGCTACTCCGGGCCTACGGACGAGGACTGCCTCACCCTTGACGTCACGACGCCGCACGACGCGAAGAAGGCGCCGGTGATGGTGTGGGTCTACGGCGGCGGCAACTCCGCTGGCGCGTCCAACCTGCCCAGCTACGACGCGCGCAACTTCGCCCGCGACGGGATCGTCGTCGTGGCGATGAACTATCGCCTCGGCCCGCTGGGCTTCTTCGCCCATCCGGCCCTTACCGCCGAAGCGCCGCGCGACCGCGCCCTGGCCAACTACGGGCTGATGGACCAGATCGCGGCCCTCAAGTGGGTCCACCGGAACATCGCGGCCTTCGGCGGCGATCCCGACAATGTCACGCTGTTCGGTGAATCCGCCGGCGGCCTCAATGTCCTCCAGCTCATGGCCGCGCCCAGTGCGCGCGGACTGTTTCAGCGCGCAATCGTCCAGTCGGGGGTTGGTGGAGAGCCGATGCAGGACCTGAAGACCGCCGAGGCGCAGGGCGCGGAACTGGCGACGCGCGCCGGCCTGCCAGGCGCCCAGGCGACGGTCGAGCAGCTCCGCGCCCTCCCAGTCCAGACGCTGCTCGCTGCGGCGCGACGCGCGCAGGTCGTCGTCGACGGCCGGCTCATCGAGGAGCCCCTGACCGTCGCCTTCGCCCGGGGCGATGAGGCGCGCGTGCCCCTGATCATCGGCTGGAACAGCAACGAGGCCTCGCTGCTGCATGAGTTCGGCGCGACGCCCGCCCAATGGATCGCCCGTACGTCGGCAAAGGTGAAGGCCGCCTACGGCGAAGGGGAAAAGGAAGACCTGCTGGCCCGCGACCTGTTCAACGATGAGGTGATGGGAGCGCCTGCGCGCTGGTTCGCCACCGAGCAGGAGGCGCACCGCTCGCCGGCCTGGCTCTATTACTTCTCATATGTGCCCGAGCGGCAGAGGAACGAGCGACTGGGCACCAACCATGCCTCGGAGATCCCCTTCGTGTTCGACTCGATCGACGCCGTTCCGGGGAGGACGGCGCTCGCGACGACCAGCGAGCGGGCCGAAGCAGACCTGGCGCACGCCTGCTGGGTCGCCTTCGCCCGCGAGGGTCGCCCCGATTGCGCCTCCGGCCGCTGGACGCAGTTTTCGCCGGCGAACGGCGTCGTCTTCGAATTTGGCGATGACCCAGGTCCCCGCCCCCATTTCCGGGAGGCGCAGCTGAACGCCGAGGCCGCCGCCAACCCTTCGCTGTCGGCTGCGCCCTGATCGACTGAGGTTGCCGCTCGGCGGACGGCGCCGTAACGGTCCGCGCCTTGGCTGGGGCTCGTCCCAGCAGGGGATGCTCGAATGAAGCAAACACCGCCCGTGGCGATCATCATGGGCAGCCGCTCGGATTGGGCGACGATGAAGGGGGCGGCCGAGGCCCTCGATGGGCTGGGCGTGCCTTATGACACGCGCATCGTCTCGGCCCACAGGACCCCGGACCGGCTCTACGCTTTCGCTCGGGGCGCGCGGGAGGCTGGCTTCAAGGTGATCATCGCCGGCGCCGGCGGAGCGGCCCACCTGCCGGGCATGACGGCCTCGATGACCGACCTCCCGGTCCTGGGCGTGCCTGTGGAGGTCCGCTCGCTCGGGGGATTGGACGCCCTGCTCTCCATCGTCCAGATGCCGGCGGGCATCCCTGTCGGCACTCTCGCCGTGGGAGCCGCCGGGGCGCGCAACGCCGGGCTGATGGCGGCGCGCATCCTCGCCCTCACCGACGCCGGCCTGGCCGAAAGGGTCGCCGCCCATCGGCGCGCGCTCGCCGAAGACGTGCCGGAGACGGTCGAGGACGCCCCGCAAAGTTGAGCGGCCCGATGAGCTTTCCTCTCGCGCCCGGCGCAACCATCGGCATCCTCGGCGGAGGACAGCTTGGCCGCATGCTCGCCATGGCCGCCGCCCGGATAGGGTTCGACGTCGTCATCCTGACCCCGGAGACGAACTCGCCGGCGGCGCGCGTCGCGGCCGGGGCCATCGTGGCCGCCTACGACGATGTCACGGCCCTCGACGCGTTGGCGGATCGTTGCCAGGTGATCACCTGCGAGTTCGAGAATGTGCCGGCGCGGGCTCTGGCGCATCTCGAGCAGCGGGGCGCGATGGTGGCGCCGGATTCCAAGGCCTTCGCCCTCGCCCAGGATCGACTGGCGGAGAAGACCTTCCTCAACGAAGCAGGCCTGCCGACCGTCGGCTTCGCGCAGATCGACAGCGAGGACGAACTCCATGCCGCCCTCGCTCGTTTCGGCGCACCTCTGCTGCTGAAGACGCGGCGCGGGGGCTATGACGGCAAGGGTCAGGTATGGGTGAGGTCGGCCGACGACGCATCCCCCGCCTTCGAGACCATCGGCCGGCGGCCTGCGATCGCGGAGACGCCAGCGGATTTCGTGCGGGAATGCGCGGTCATCGCCGCGCGGGCAAGGGACGGACAGACAGCTTTCTACCCGCTGACCCGCAGCGAACACGAGGCGGGCATCCTCCGCCGCACGCTCGCACCAGCGGAAGCTGCGCCGGCGACACTTGCTGCGGCAGGCGAGGCGGCAAGGCGGCTGCTCGAGGCCCTGGGCTATGTCGGCGTGCTTGGATTGGAGCTCTTCGAGCGCGCCAACGGCTCGCTGCTGGTCAACGAGTTCGCCCCGCGCGTGCACAACACGGGGCACTGGACGCTGGACGGCTGCGTCGTCGATCAGTTCGAGCAGCATATCCGCGCCGTCGCCGGCTGGCCGCTCGGGCCGACCGATGCGATCGCGCGGGTCGAGATGCTCAATCTCATCGGCGAGGATGTGGGCCGGTGGTCGGAATGGGTTTCGGACCGATCGGCCCGGCTATGGCTCTACGGCAAGGCGGAAGCCCGCGCAGGCCGCAAGATGGGCCACGTGAACCTCGTCTCACCGCTGGCTAGCTGACTTATCTTCCGCATACTGGCAATTGCAAAACTATCGCCCTAGGGCAGATAGTACGGATGTGCACGGCATGTAAGTATCCTGGATTCCATCCCGTTCGTAAGCAACCTCGGTCCGATTTCGGTGTGACCGACCTCTCAACTGAGTACGCTCGGCGAACATCTCGCCCCAAGCTCGTCACATAAATTTCAAGAACACTTAATCCCACCCCAATGTTCTTTCCGCTATCTGCTGCAGCGGGGCGGACAGCTTGCACGGCGAGGACGCGTGTCCTGTCGAGCGTCGCCAGCTGGCCGACGAACAAAACAAATAGAAATCGGGTGAACCATGCAGCGATATCCCTTGTTCGCGGGCGCGGGCCTGCGAGCGCTCGTAGCTGCTCTCGCCGTGGCCGCCTGCGCGGCGGGGGGCGAGGCGGCCAACGCCGCAGACGCGGCCGCAAGCGCCTCACCGGGCGCCTCCACCCTAAGTGGGGTGACGGTGGAGGGCGAAGTCATCCAGACGGCGCCTCCCGTGCCGCCGCTCTCGACGCCGTACACGGTGAGCACGGTGACGTCGGCGGAGATTCGCGCCCTCCCAGACGTGCCGACGGTCAACATCCAGTCGATGTTGAACTACCAGCCGTCGTTCTTCTCCACCACGGACGGCCCGAACTCAGGAATCAACACCTACTTCCGCGCCTTCGACTCGGGACAGTTCGCCGAGACTTATGAAGGTATCGCCCTGAACGACGTCTTCAATGGCGGGGTCACGAACCAGGCCAGCGTTGTCAACGGGACCCTCTTGCTCCCACGGAACGTCGACAGCGTGATTGTCTACCGGGGTATCAACAACCCAGCCGTGAACTCGTACAACTCACTGGGCGGCACGATCGACTTCCTTCCGCGGATGCCGACGGCCGACATGAACGGGCAGATCGGCGCCAGCTACGGCAGCTTCAACTCCTATGACGTGCATGCTCAGTTCAATACGGGCGATATCGGAGGTCTTCGCCAGTTCGTCGCTTATGACCATGCGGAAAGCGACGGTTGGCTGAGTTACACTCACAACCGCAACACCAATGTCTACTATTCGAACAGTTACGACGCGCCCAACGGCGATCACATCAGCTTCGTGGGCGTCTATAATCACAACAACGGATTCTCGCCCCTCGCCACACCCGTCGACTTCCTGCAGATGGGCAACGGATTCACGGGTTGGCCGCTCAATGTGTCGAACGAGAAGGATTCCGACTCCCAATATCTGGCGATCCTTGATTTTCGCGCGCCGCTGACCAGCCGCGTGACCTTCGACCAGAAGGTCTTTGGGGGCGCCAACAACTATCGCCGCACGTCATTCGCGGATCCCAACTATTCGGGACCGTTCGCAGGTTCGCTCCCGAACGCGCCGACCAACTTCAACTTTTGGCAGTTCTATCCGAGCGGTCCGACATACGATCCGGCCTCCGTCTTTGGCTCGGTCGCGGCGGGCGCCGACTACCACTTCTACGGCTACGCCTCGTGGGGCATCGGGTACCAGCCGAGCGTGACGATCGACCTGCCTCACAACAACATCGTCTTTGGCGGCAACATCACCTACGGCAACCTCCACTCGCGGGAGTATTGGTACGGCGCTTACAATATGCCGATGACCGTGGGCTACAACAACGCCTGGGACGAACACGACAATCGCCTGCTCGCCTCCGGGTATATCCAGGACACGATCACGCTTTTCGATGAGCGCCTGACGCTGACGCCGGGAATAAAGTACATCTTCGGGCACACGCTCGACAACGACGCGATAGGTTTCTACTATCCTTACGGCGGGTCGCCGAGCGACAACGAGGACTATTGGGCGCCCACGTTCGCGATCAACTACAGGTTCAACGACAACATCGCCGCCTGGTTCGCATTCGGCCAGAACATCAAGTTCCCCGACATCAGCGCCTTCTACGGCGCGGTGGCGGCGAACACCGCCCCCAGCGGTCAACCTGCGTTCGCCACGCCGACGATCACGATCAAGCCGGAGCACGTGAACGACTTCGAGGGCGGAATTCGCTACCAGAATGGCGGGTTCTACGCCGAGGCCGACGTCTACCGCGAAAACTTCACCGACACGTTCATCTCGCAGTTCAACATGCTGACAGGGGCGACGAGCGTCTTCAACGGCGGCGATTCCCGCTATCAGGGTGTCGAGCTTCAGTTCAAGGATACGATCAACATCGACCAGTACGGGACTCTCCGGCCGTTCCTGAACTATTCCTACAATCAGGCTGAATACACTTCGACCTTCACGGACAACGTGTCAGGCCTGACTGTCGTCCCTGGCGAACCAGTGGCGAACGTGCCGATGTACTTGCTGCAGTTCGGAGTATCCTGGGACTACGAAGGCTGGAACGTCACCGCGCAAGGGCGTCACATCGGCGGCCAGTTCATCGTCGACGACGACACCGGCGGCACGACAGGGCAGAAGAACCCCGCCTACTTTGTCGCCGACATCGGGATCATCAAGACCTTCCCGCTGCATGACCTGGGCCTCGGCTTCGCCAAGAGCGTGACGGCCGCGTTCAACGTGACGAACCTGTTCAACAAGTACTACTACAATACGTTCTACTACTCCGGAGGCACCGAATTCGTCACGCCTGGCGCGCCGCGCGCGGTCGTCGGCAGGATCGAAGTCAATTTCTAACCGAAGCCTGTCGGTCCAGGCTCTCTTTACGCAGCGGCCTGGACCATCAAGGCTCCGCGGATGTCTGCTCGAGCGCCGCGGCGTCGTCTCTCGATCGCGACCGGCCATACCTGAACCTGCCGAGGAAGGCTGCGCCGCGGTGGGCCAGATCCGATGGGCTCGTCACGCTCGCCTTCCACTTCTCGAACGCCATGACCCGGGCGATCCGCTGCTCGACATGTCCCTCGGCGGCCGCCGCCCCGGACGCGAGACGGATGGCGAGGCTGGAAATCAGGATCTCTGCGAGCAGGACTCGTTTGCTGTAGTGGTTCTCGTCCGTCGCCGTGTCGCCCGCCCATCGCCACAGCCCATCGGCGCTGGCCCAGGCGAGCCGAAGGCCAAGCGCGAGATTTCCTGGCAGGGCGAGGAAGCCGGTCCAGCGTCGTACGGCCGGCTCGTGGTCCCCGGCTGCGGCGAGCCAGACGGAGACGGCGCGGCGGATGCGTTCGCGCATCTTCATCGCAGCGGGGTCGGCCTCGGCCAGGGCTGCGAGCGTGTCGCGATCCAGGCGCCGGGATAGAAGTGCGGCCAGGTCCCTGGGCCCCTCCGGCAGGAGCAGTTCCGCCTCCGATGCGCTCAGGCCGACATCCCGCCCAGCCTGCCGGACAAGCGCCAATGTCCAACCGAAGCGCGGCGCGAGCCTGAGCGCTGCGTCGAGCAGATCTTGCTCCTTGGCCTGAGCCCAGTCTCCGTCGTTGCTCATTGAAGACTCCTACCAGAGGTCCGGCATGGACAAAACCGGGCCGGCCTGCTACCAGCCTCGCCTCTCATTCGACGAGCACGGGGGCGGGGAGCTCGGTTCCTACGCCCCTTGATGCTTTGGAGGCCCGGTGGTTCAGATTTTCGTCCGCGACAACAACGTCGATCAGGCGCTCAAGGCCCTGAAAAAGAAGATGCAACGCGAAGGCTCCTTCCGGGAGATGAAGCGCCACGTCCACTACGAAAAGCCGTCCGAAAAGCGCGCACGTCAGAAAGCCGAAGCCGTTCGCCGCGCACGCAAGCTGGCCCGCAAGCGCGCCCAGCGCGAAGGCCTGATCGCCGCTCCAAAGAAGCCGGCCCGCTAGACAGTCCGGCCGAGCGCCCCGATCGCGGGCGCCGCAGACGCTTCAAAGGCGCCGGTTGCGATCGGCGCCTTTTTTCATGCCTGGAAATCGGATGGGCCGAAGCCGGCTTTCGCCTACTCCGCCGCGGCGGAATATCCAACCGGCCGAGCGTCCCTCACATGGACGATGCCGCGGATGATCGCGTCGCAATAGCGCGCGCTCAGCAGCGTCGCGTGACTGGCCGACGGCACATGCTCCAGGAACCCATAGTGCGAGACCTTCGCCGGAAGAGCCTGCAGCGCGCGAACCGAAGTGCCCGGGCGGACGGGCCCCGCCAGGATCACGGCGACCGGAAGTTCCGGATCATAGCAGCCGGCGCGCGAAGCCTCCTTCGCGGTTTGCTTCCAGAAGGACACCTCCTGGGCCGACCAGTGGTTGTGACCCGGATCGGCAAAGGCCCATTGCTTCTCGGCGGATGGCTCGCCGTCCAGGCCGATCGTGTCTCCCACGCCCGCCCAGGGAGCGAAAAGGCCGTTTCGGCTGCCCCATGCCGCTGCGCCGGAGATCCCGGCGAAGATGTCCACCAGGACCCCCGCGAGACGCGAGTCGGTGACTTTCGGTGTCGTGGCGTCGACCAGGACGACGCCCTTCAGCCGCTCGAGGTTCGTGCGCGCGAACAGGGCCGCGTGAAGCCCGGCCATCGAGTGGCCGCAGTAGATCAGCGGCCCCGCCTCGCCCAGGGTGGCGAGCAGGGCTTCCAGATCCGCCCGCACGGCGAGTCCGTCCCGCGGCTCGGGCCCCGGCGGGGAAAATCCAAGGCCGGCGCGGTCGTAAGCGAGAGAGCGCAAACCCGATAGGGCGAGCTTCGCCTGGACGGCGGACCAGTCGGCGGAGAACCCGAACGCTCCAGCCTCGAGAACCACAAGCGGCCAAGGCGACGCCGGCGGTCCCTCGAGGATCGCATGCAGTTTGCGCCCCTCGCCGATTTTGACGAGGCGACCGCGAGGCTTGAGCTTGCGTGGACGGCCGGTCATTGCGCCCCTGGCGACGGCTGTGAACGCGCCAGGGCGCGAATTCGATCGATCCGTGATTTAGGTGTTCAGGCCGACCTTGCAAAGGTGACTGCGGCGGGCCGCGGGCGAAGCAGTGGCGCCCAGACGTTGGCCCCGCTTGAACCCTTTGCCGGCTTCACCGATTGTTCGAATGCGAAGCATCTGGAGGTGCGGCCATGGATGTGTCGGAACGGCGTTCGACCTGGCTCACGATCGAGGGAATCCTCCTGATCATCCTGGGCGTCTTCGCCCTGCTCGCGCCGCTCTTTGCCGGAATCGCCCTCGCCCTGACCCTGGGCATCCTCCTGGTGGTCGCAGGCGCGGTGGGGCTGATCTCCGCGATCGCGGGAAAGGCCCATTCTCATCAGGGATGGAGCCTGCTTTCGGCCGTCATCGCCCTGGTGGTCGGGGTGCTCCTGCTGATCTCGCCTCTCACCGGAGCGGTGGCGATCACGCTTCTCATCGGCGCCTATCTGCTGCTCGACGGGATCAGCCTGATCGGGCTTTCGCTAGATCACCGCCGGCGCGGCGACCGGCCCTGGGGTTGGCTGCTGCTCGCGGGGATCGTCGACATCATCCTCGCCGCCTTCATCGTCTTCCTCAGCGCTGCGGGATCGGCTGTCCTCATCGGCTTCATCGTCGGACTGGACCTGATCGTCGCCGGCGTGGCCCTGCTCATGCTTCACCGACGCGCCGCGATCACCCCGCCTCCGTCGTGAGGAGTGCGGTCCCTCCCGCTCAGAGCGCCTTGACGATGCCCTCGGTCATCTTCTTCGCGTCGGCGAAGAGCATCATGGTGTTGTCGCGGAAGAAGAGCTCGTTCTCTACGCCCGCATAGCCCGAGGCCATCGAGCGCTTGAGGAAGAGCACCGTCCGCGCCTTTTCCACGTCGAGTACCGGCATGCCGAAGATCGGGCTCTTCGGATCCGTCTTCGCCGCCGGGTTGGTGACGTCGTTGGCGCCGATGATGAAGGCGACGTCGGCGGTGGCGAACTCGGCGTTGATGTCGTCGAGCTCGAAGACCTCGTCATAGGGTACGTTCGCCTCGGCCAGCAGGACGTTCATGTGTCCCGGCATCCGTCCGGCCACGGGGTGGATAGCGTATTTCACCTCCACGCCCTCTGCCTTGAGCTTGTCGGCCATTTCCCGCAGGGCGTGCTGGGCCTGGGCGACGGCCATGCCGTAGCCCGGGACGATGATCACCTTGCTGGCGTTCTTCAGGATGAAGGCGGCGTCCTCGGACGAGCCCTGCTTCACCGGCCGGGTCTCCACGCGCCCCCCGGCCGCCGCAGCCGAGTCGTCGGCGCCGAAGCCGCCGAGGATCACCGAGATGAAGGACCGGTTCATCCCCTTGCACATGATGTAGCTCAGGATAGAGCCGGAGCTGCCCACAAGGGCGCCGGTGATGATCAGGGTGATGTTCGCCAGGGTGAAGCCGAGCGCCGCCGCCGCCCAGCCGGAGTAGCTGTTGAGCATCGAGATCACCACCGGCATGTCGGCGCCGCCGATGGGGATGATCAGGGTGACGCCGGCGATCAGGGCAAGGGCGAAGATCACCCAGAAGGCCCACAGCGCATGCCCGCCGCTGACGACGAGGATCACGATCAGCACGACGATCGCCGTCGCCAAGGCGATGTTGATGAGGTGTCGCGCCGGCAGAAGGATGGGCGCGCCGGACATGTTGCCGTTGAGCTTGGCGAAGGCGATGACCGAGCCGGTGAAGGTCACGGCGCCGATCGCCAGGCCGACGGATAGCTCGATCAGGCTCTCGAGACGCACGCCTGTCCCTTCCTGGATCCCATACGCCGCCGGCGTGTAGATCGCGGCGGTGGCCACCAGGCATGCCGCGAGCCCGACCAGGGAGTGGAAGGACGCCACCAGCTGGGGCATCGCCGTCATCGGCACGCGCCTGGCGATCAGAGTCCCGATCGTGCCCCCGACAGCAACGCCCGCGGCGATGATCGCGATGGTGACCCCGTCGAGAGCGCCGGTCCTGGCGATCAGGGCCAGGGTCGTCACGATGGCGATGGCCATGCCGAGCATGCCCATCTGGTTGCCGCGCCGGCTGGTCACCGGGCTCGAAAGGCCTCTCAGGGCGAGAATGAAGAGGACGCCACAGACGAGGTAGGCCAGGGTGGCGAGATTGGCGTTCATATCGGTTCCCCCCGGCCGCGTCGCCGGCGCCCGATCATTCCGTCCCCTTCGGGCCGGGCCGATCCTTCTTGCGGTACATGCCGAGCATCCGCTGGGTGACCAGGAATCCGCCGAAGATGTTGACTGAAGCCAGCGCCACGGCCACCGCGCCGGTCCCCTTGGAGACCCATGCCGAGCCGCCGCCCATTCCGCGCGCCGCGGCGGCGAGAAGGGCGCCGACGATGATCACCGAGGAGATAGCGTTGGTCACCGCCATCAGGGGCGTGTGAAGGGCTGGGGTGACGCTCCAGACCACGTAGTAGCCGACGAAGACGGCCAGCACGAAGATGGCGAGGCGGAAGAGGGTCGGATCGACGGCGTCCACGGTGTTCCTCGCTCTCCTGCTTTGATAGGTCAGGCGGCCTGCTGCAGGGATGGATGGGTGATGGCGCCGCCGTGGACCACCAGCGCCGCCTTGAGGATCTCATCCTCCAGATCGGGCGCCAGTTCGCCTTCCTTCGACAGCAGCAGCTCTGCGAAGGCGAAGAGGTTGCGCGCATAGAGGGCCGAGGCGTCCGCCGCGATACGGCCGGGAAGGTTCGCAAATCCGGTGACCTTCACCCCGCCCGCCACGACGACCTCGTCGGGGCGGGATCCGGCGACATTGCCGCCCTGCTCGACCGCCAGATCGACGATCACCGAGCCGGGTTTCATGCTGGCGATCTGCGCCTCGCTCACCAGTTGCGGCGCAGGCCGACCGGGGATGAGTGCGGTGGTGATGACGATGTCCTGTTTGCGGATGTGGTCGGAGACCAGGGTCGCCTGCTTGGCCTGGTACTCCGCGCTCATCGGCTTGGCGTAGCCCGCGGCCGTTTCGGCGGCCTTGAACTCCTCGTCTTCGACCGCGATGAACTTGGCGCCGAGAGACTCGACCTGCTCCTTGGCGGCGGGGCGCACGTCCGTGGCCGTGACCACGGCCCCCAGCCGCCTGGCCGTCGCGATGGCCTGCAGCCCCGCTACGCCGGCGCCCATGACGAAGACCTTGGCCGGAGCGATAGCGCCCGCGGCGGTCATCATCATCGGCAGGGCCCGGCCGTAGAACTCCGCCGCCTCGATCACCGCACGATAGCCCGCCAGGTTCGCCTGGCTCGACAGGGCGTCCATCACCTGAGCGCGCGTGATGCGCGGAACGAACTCCATGGCGAACGCGCTCACGCCGCGCGCGGCGAGGGCCTCGAGAGCGGGACGTTCCTGATACGGGTTGAGCAGGCCGACAACGATGGCGCCGGACTTCAGCGTCGAGACTTCCTCGGCGTCGGGGGCGCGCACCTTCAACAGCACGTCCGCCTGCGACAGGGCTTCCTGGGCCGTCGGAACGATCCTGGCTCCGGCGGCCTCGAACTCGGCGTCGGGTATCGAGGCGCCCTCGCCGGCGCCGGCTTCGACGACGACGGAGACTCCGCGGCCGGCGAATCGCTTGGCGGTGTCTGGGGTTACGGCAATGCGGGTTTCGCCAGGCCGACGCTCCTTGATCACCGCGACGACGGCCATGGACCCCTCTTTATCCGATCGACCGACGCTATTCGGTGTCGTGATTTCGCACGGGCGTCGCGCGAAGGAAAGTGACGCCCAGAGCAAGCAGGATGACGCCGGGAATCAGTCCGCCAAGGAAGGTCGCGCCAAGGCAGAACCAGAGCACAAGCATCACGACGAGGACGGCGATGTGCAGGCTTGCCCACTTCGCCATGTTTCCGAACGCCCGGTAGGTGCGGGCCTGCTCGGTGACGTCCATTTCGCCGTGGTGATACGCCGGAGCGGTGTCGTCCATGGATAAGCCTTTGAAAGGATGCGTTTCGGTTTGGAGGGAAACGGGCGCCGCGCCGAGGGCTACACCAGCGCTGGGCTCGGCTCAAGCCGGCGGCTTCGCCCCTGGGATCAGCGCCCCCACACGGTGAGCACCGACCTCAGCGCCGCCACCAGGGCCAACGGCTGATCGACCATGATGTGGTGTTCGCTGTCGGGAATGACGATCGACGGGACGCCTGCGAGAACCTCGTTCGGATCGCGACCGGCCTCCGCATGACGGCGGATGATGGCGGAGCGCTCACCGTAGATGTGGACCATTGGCACGTCGGTCCGCGTGTCGGGCGGCGCCATGCCGGAACGCTCGAGCTTGCTCCACAGCGAGGGATCGAACTTCCACGTCCAGCCCTGGCCCGACCCGTCGGGAAGCGGCGCGGGTTTTAGCGACCTGCGGGCGATGAAGTCCGCGACGTAGAGGTTCCCGGGAACCTGCGGCGGCATGAACCGGAACCGCGTCAGGGCCTGCTCGAACGTCGGATAGACGCGGTGGGGTCCGGTCCGCTGCGGAGGCCCGCGCCAGCGCCCGGGCGCCTCACCGCGGGCGATCGCCTCGCGCTCCATCTGCTCCATCTGCTCGCGGGTCGGCGGGCCGCCGAAGCCGGTGTCGACGAGGATGCAGGCGCTCATCCGCTCGGGGTGGCGCGCCGCCGAGTAGAAGACCTGGCCGCCGCCGAAGGAGTGGCCGATGTAGACGGGCCGGGCGCCGCCGTCGAAGAGACCCGCCGCGCGCCCCGCCTCGTGGATCTCGGTGGCGAAGATCTCGAAGCTGTAGTGCTCGCGCCAGTCGGAGGCGCCCATGCCCGAGATTGACAGCGCCGCCACCCGGTGGGTCTGGGCGAAGTAGGGCGCGATGAAGCTCCACCAGTCGGCGTGGGCGCTGTTGCCGTGGACGAATATCAGTCCCGGCTTGCCGCGCTCGCCCCACGTCAGCAGCTCGATCTGCGCGCCAAGGACCGGAACGAAGGACCGCTCAGGCTCGATGCCGAGGATCTCGTTGAACCAGGCGGGCGCCGGCGGGGACGCCCCGGCGAACGGCGCCAGGGGAGAGGCGATCTCCGGCGGCAGATCGGGCTCGAGCCTTCGCGGCTGATCGTCGTCGACGGGCACGTCGAGCGGCAGCGTCTCGGGCTTGTCGTCGGCCATCCATACGTCTCCCGCACCTGCGAACGAAAGACTAGCTAACAAGCGTTTGAAAAATGGCAAGCGCGCCGGGCCGCGGCGAGGAAGCACAATCGCTTGGCGTGCCGGTTTTCCGGCTCAGGACGGGGGCTCGGCCGGGAGATCGGCAAGGTCGACGACTCCGGCGTTTCCCGCCTCGTCGCCCCAGGCAACCTGCCCTGTCTCCAGCACCGCCAGGGCCGCCAACGGGCCGCCGGGCTCAGCCATCACGATCTTGCGCTCCTCGTGAACGAGGTCGAGGGCGGCAATCCGTCCATCCTCGCTCGCGGCGGCGACCACACGCCCGGCGGGGTCGACGGCGAGACGTGCGGTCAGGCCGGGCAGCGAGATGTCCACCTGCAGCGCTTGTCGACCCATCGGCCCGTTGGCGCCGTTGAACGGCCACAGCACCAGCCCTGGCGCCCCTGCGGTGATCAGCCACTGGCCGCCGGCGGCGAAGCCCATACCTCTGACACGACCCTGGTAACCGCTCATGGCCATGTCCTTTCCGTCGGAAAGCCGCCAGCCGTGCAGCGCCGGCTCCTGCATGGCCGAGACGACGAACTTCCCGTCGGGGCTGAACAGGACGGCGAGGTGCGAGCCGGCGCAGCGCAGCATCACCGGCTTCTGCTCGGCGATGCGCGCGTACCAGAGAGCGACGCCGCCGTAGGTGGCGACGGCGAGACGGCGGCCCTTCGCATCGAAGGAGAGCGAGGCGGCCGAGGCGGAATGGGAGAATTCGCGCCGGAAGTCCGGCTTGGCCGTGTCGAGGACGACAGCGGTCTTGCCCGCCGCGGCTGCAACAAGACCGCTCTCCTGCGAGACGGCCAGCGACTCGATCCAGCGGCCCGGCAGGTTCAGCAGCTCGCGGCTCTCGTCCCGCGTGGACCACACCAAGCGTCCGTCGTCCCCGCCGGTGAGCACGCCGACGCCGGAAGGATGCCGGGCGGCGGAGAGGATGGCGCCGTCGTGCGCCTCCCGTACGATGTCGCCGCCCCATCGCAGCGTGCCGTCGCCAAGCGCGAAGACCGGCTGCCCTCCGTCGTCGACGATGGCGCTCACAAAGGCGTCGAAGCTGAATTCCATGCCGCCCCGCTTAGCCGAAGCGGGCGTCCGCTGGCGAGACGCCATAGGGAATCATCCCGGGCTTTACATCCGCGTGGTTCCGCGCAATTGCATCGGGCGTAATTTGAATGAGACCGGAGCGCCCCGAAGGCGGGAGCCCGGATGAGGAGCTTTGGATGGCAGCGAAGATCGGCAGCGCCGGAGGGAGCAAGTTCGACCTCGGGCAGAACTCTGACATGAACGTTACCCCCTTCGTGGACGTCATGCTCGTGCTGCTAATCATATTCATGGTCGTGGCGCCGATCGCCACGACGTCGATCCGCATGGACATCCCGCCGGCGACGCCGCCCAAGAACGACAACTCCAAGCCGCCGACCTTCATCTCGATCAACGACGCCGGCCAGATCTACGTCTCGTTCGGCAAGAACGACATCCGCCCGTCGTCGATGGGCATGCTGCCCTACGACCTCGCCAAGTCCCTCGCCGTCGCCAACCCCACCAACGAGCGCATCTTCATCCGCGCCGACCGCCACGTGCCCTACGGCAAGTTCATGGAAGTGGTGAACCAGCTGCAGCTGGACGGCTATTACAAGGTCGGCCTGATCGCAGAGAACCTCGGCACGAGCTGATCGGCGACCATCGCCGGATACGGAAAGGGCCCCTCACGGGGCCCTTTTCTTTTTGTCTCTCCCCTTCTGGCCACGCCATTCACACATCTCCTTTTTTCATCTGTCATCCCGGGCCGTAGCGAGCTCGGCGTCGCCGGGCGAAGCGAGGACCCGGGACCTAGGTGACTGGGCGAGCCGCCGCGGTTCGCGAACCGCTGCGCCGTGGGCGTGGCCCTGGGTCCCGGGTCCTCGCTTCGCTGCGCTCGCTACGGCCCGGGATGACAGAGAAAATTGGAATCGAAGTGTGAATCCGGTAGCCAGAAGGGGAGGGACTAGGCCGCGCACGCCTCGAGGCTCTTCCGCAGGTCGGCTTCGTCGAGGCCGCGGCCGATGAAGACCATGCGGCTTTCCCTCGGCTCGTCGTCGCGCCAGGGCCGCTGCAGGTCGCCTTCCAGCATCATGTGCACGGCCTGGAACACCAACCGGCGATCCTCGCCGGCGACGTTCAGGATCCCCTTCGCCCGCAGGATGTCCTGGCCCTTGGTCTGCAGCAGGTCGTTCAGCCAGCGGGTGAACTTGCCGCCGTCGAGCGCCCGGTCGAGGCGCAGCGAGACCCCGGCGATATCGTCCTCATGCTGGTGGCCGCGCGGACCGTCATGATCGTGATCGTCGTGATGATCGTGATCGTGGTCGTGGTCGCAGTCGGGACCGTGGACATGTCCCGCCTCTCCATGCGCCGGATTGAGGAAGTCCGGCTCCAGGGCCGTGATCCGCTCCAGGTCGAAGCCGCCGCGGCCGAGCACCGCCTCGAGCGGCACGTTCGAGCGAACGGCGCGATGGATCAGGGCCAGCGGGTTGAGCCCGTGCAGGCGCGCCTCGATCCGCGCCAGCTCCGCCTCGTCCACGAGATCGGCCTTGTTGAGCACGATCTGGTCGGCGAAGGCGACCTGCTCGCGCGCCTCCTTGCTGTCGTCCAACGTGGAGGGGCCGTGCAGGGCGTCGAAGACGGTGGTGACCGAGTCCAGGCGCGTGCGCGCCTTGACGTCCTCGTCGACGAAGAAGGTCTGGGCGACGGGACCGGGATCGGCGAGGCCCGTCGTCTCGACGACGATGGCGTCGAAGCCCCGCTTGGCGTTCGCCTGTCGCTTCATCAGCCCCTGCAGCACCCGGATCAGGTCGCCCCGCACGGTGCAGCAGACGCAGCCGTTGTTCATCTCGAAGACTTCTTCGTCCGCGCCCACGACGAGGTCGCCGTCGATGCCGATCTCGCCGAACTCGTTGACGATCACGGCGTAGCGCTTCCCGTGGTCCTCTGAGAGGATGCGGTTGAGCAGGGTGGTCTTGCCGGCGCCGAGGTAGCCGGTGAGGACGGTCACGGGGATCTGAGACATGGCCGCCAAGATAGGAAGCGACCGGGCGGGCGCGCAACGGCGTCGCCACCGTTCGGGCTGCGCTTGAATTTCCGGCGGGCCCGGCAGTGAGCTATAGCCCTCGCCGGATCGCTGGAGACGCCGATGAGCCGCCGCAAGACCGTCGCATACGCAGCCCTGTTGCTTTGCGGCCTGGCGCCTGCCGCCTGGGGGGCCGATCCCCTGGCCCCCGTCGGGGTGGGTCCGCGTCCCGCCCCTCCGCCTGCGCGGCCGGTCGTCGAGACGCTCTACGGGACCAAGGTCACCGACGACTTTCGGTACATGGAGGCGCTGGATCCGCAGACCATCGCCTGGATGAAGGCCCAGGGGGCCTACACGCGGCGGGTGCTCGACGCGATTGCGCCTCTGGCCGGGGTCAAGACCAGGACCGCCGCCTTCTCGGGAAGCTTCGGCTTCATCCAGGCTTATGCGACCTTCGGCGGCCGCGCCTTCTATCAGGAGCGTGCGCCCGGGTCCGACGCCTTCGACCTGATGGTCCGCGAGCCGGACGGCCAAGTGCGCACGGTGATCGACGTGGCGGCGTTGCGGGCCGCTCACGGCGGCACGCCGTATGCGATCAACTACATCATGCCTTCGCCCGACGGCTCGAAGGTGGCCGCCGGCGTCTCGGCGGGAGGATCGGAGGACGCCGACCTCTTCGTCTATGACGCAGCCACGGGCGCGCAGATCGGCGGGCCGATCGATCGCGCGCAGTTCGGTCCGACCAGCTGGAGCGCCGATTCCAAGACGCTCTATTTCATCCGCCTGCAGGAGCTCCGGCCGGGCGCCTCGCCGAGCGATAAGTACCTGAACGTCAGCCTGGACGCCTGGGACCTCAGGTCCGCGCCCGTGGTCCTGCTGGGGGCGACGACAGGCCGCGGGCCGGCTTTCTCGGCCACCGAGTCGCCGGCGCTGGAAATCATTCCCGGATCATCCGTCGCCGTGCTCGTTTCCCAGAACGGCGTGCAGAACGAGATCAAGGTCTGGACCGCCCCCGCCAGCGAAGCGGCGCGTCCCGACGCGCCCTGGAAGCTGCTGGCGGACCGCTCCGAGGGGATCACCAGCCTCGACGCCCGTGGCGACGAGCTGTTCCTGCTCTCGCACAAGGACGCGCCGACCTTCCAAGTGCTCGTCCTGAAGGGGGGCCAGGACCTTACCCAGGCGAAGGTCCTGGTGCCCGCCCGGCCCGACCGGGTGATCGAAGGTGTCCACGCGGCCTCCGACGCGCTCTATGTGACGGTGCGCGACGGCGTCTATTCGCACCTCCTGCGCATCCCGGCTGGGACCGAGCGGATCGAGGAGGTCGCCCTGCCCGTCCACGGTCACGCCGGGGAGGTGTTCAGCGACTCCCGTTTTCCGGGCGTGATCGTCGACATGTCGAGCTGGACGACCCAGCCGACCCTGTTCCGCTACAATCCCGCCGACGGCAAATTCTCCGAGATCCATGTCGGCGTCCGCGGCGACATCGACCCGGCAGGATTCCAGGTCAGCGACCTGAAAGCCCGCGCGCGCGATGGCGTCGAGGTCCCCCTCTCCCTGATCCAGCCGAAGGGCGCGTCGGGGCCTCAACCGACCGTGGTCGAGGCTTACGGCGCCTATGGCATCTCCAACCTCGCCGACTTCTCGACCCGCCGCGCGGAAATGATGAAGGAGGGGATCACCTACGCCATCTGCCACGTCCGCGGCGGCGGGGAGCTGGGCGAGGCCTGGCGGCTGGGCGGCAAGGACGCCGACAAGCCCAACACCTGGCGCGACCTGATCGCCTGTGGCGAGGACCTCGTCGCCAGCGGCGTCACGACCAAGGATAAGCTGTTCATCATCGGCGGGTCGGCCGGCGGGATCACCATGGGGCGGGCGATGGAGGAGCGGCCGGAGCTCTTCGCGGGTGTGATGGACCTGGTCCCCGACGCCAACTCGGCCCGCGCGGAGTTCATGCCCAGCGGTCCGCTCAACATTCCCGAGTTCGGGACGATCAAGACCGAGCAGGGCTTCCACAACCTTTATGAGATGGACGCCTACCTGCACGTAAAGAGCGGCGTCGCCTATCCAGCGGTCATGATCACCACCGGCCTCAACGACCCGCGCGTGGCGCCCTGGGAGCCGGCCAAGTTCGCCGCCGCCCTCGAGGCGGCCGGCGCGCCGAATCCCGTGTTGCTGCGGATCGACGAGCAGGCCGGCCACGGCATCGGCTCGACCCGGACCCAGGGCGACCTGCTGAGCGCCGACGAGATCGCCTTCGTCTTCTGGCGATCCGGCCGGCCCGGCTGGCGCCCCGACGCGGGTGCGGAGACTGCAAAGTGAAGCCCGGCCGCCTTGACTCGGGGGGAGCCACGAGTATAGGTCCCACCCCTTCGCCCGCGGAATTCTCGCGGGCGATCGCGTTTTCACGTCTGTGACTTTAGACTTCCGACCTTAAGGGCCTCGACAAATGTACGCTGTGATCAGGACCGGCGGCAAACAGTACCGGGTTCAGCCCGGCGACCTGCTGGTCGTCGAGAAGCTCGACGGCGACCCCGGCGCGGCCGTGGCCTTCGACGAGGTGCTGATGCTCGGCGACGATGCCGCCGTCACCGTGGGCGCCCCCCTGATCGAGGGCGCCAGCGTGAGCGCTACGCTGGTGGAGACCCGCAAGGGCGACAAGATCAAGGTCTTCAAGAAGATCCGCCGCCAGGGCTACCGCCGCACCCAGGGCCACCGCCAGTTCGAGACCGTCCTGCGCGTCACCGGCATCGCCGGCGCCGGCCAGGAGGCGAAGTGGGACGGCAAGGTCGACCTCACCCCGATGTCGGTGATCAAGGCCCGCGCCCAGAACCTCGCCCGCAGCCAGGAAGCCGCCGCGCAGAAGGCCGAAGCCCGCGCCGCGCGCAAGGCTCCCCAGGCCTGACGCGCAAGACCAAGATTTAGGAGCAGACCATGGCTCACAAGAAATCCGGCGGTTCGTCCAGCAACGGCCGCGACTCGCACTCCAAGCGCCTCGGCGTGAAGAAGTTCGGCGGCGAAGCTGTCCTCGCCGGTAACATCCTCGTACGCCAGCGCGGAACCAAGTGGTGGCCGGGCGAGAACGTCGGCATGGGCCGGGACCACACCCTCTTCGCGACCGTCGATGGCGCGGTGAAGTTTACGACCAAGAAGGGTGACCGAACCTACGTCAACGTCACGCCGGCCCAGCCGGCCGCGGCCCAGGCCGCCGAGTAGCGATCCGCAAAAGACCCTCCAAGTCTTCCGGATCGCTGAGAGACCAGCGATCCGGACCAGCCTGACGCGCGGGCGCCCCGGATCGGGACAACCGCCCGCGCCAAGCTCAGGGCCCTCCTCACGAAAGACGAGGTTGGCCCGGGCCGGGAGGGTTTGATGACTGCCTTGGAAGCCGCACGGCCGGCTTTGCACACGCCAAGACTGAAGCTGCGGTTCCCGCGGCCGTCCGACGCGCCCGAAATCGCCTGGTACGCCAACGACATCGACGTGGCGCGAATGACGACGGGCATCCCCCATCCCTACGGTTTGGAGCAGGCCCGCAGCTTCCTCGAGCGGGTCGAGGCGATGAATCCGGACGAGGAGGCCCTGTTCGCCATCGAGGCGCCAGGCGAGGGCGTCATCGGCCTGATCGGATTTCACAACAACGACGAAGACGCCTGCGAGATCGGCTACTGGCTGGGCCGGCCGTACTGGAACCGCGGCCTGATGACCGAGGCCGTCTGCGGGGCGGTGGCGTGGGCCGCGCGCACCTGGGGCCGCCGCTACATCGTCTCCGGCCACTTCGCCGACAACGACGCGTCCGGCCGCGTGCTGATCAAGGCTCACTTCCTCTACACCGGCGAGGTCCGCTGGCGCTTCTCCCTCGCCCGTGGCGAGGCTGCGCCGACGCGGATGATGGTCTGGCTCGCATGAGGCAGAAGGATCACCTTCGGACGGGGGGCTGACAGAGCTTCGGAAAGGGCCTATATCCTCCTCAACATCGTCCGATAGCGCTGGATGGCGCTTTCGAGCGGCGGCCCGCAAGGCCCGCCGCTTTTTGTTTGGCTATCCGAGCTGTCCTGTTCGAGGGACTCATCCGTGCTGCGCGGCAAAACCGCCGAGGACCAGAAGCTGTTGCAGCTGCTCGACCCCGTCGCCGAGGCAGCGGGCTTCGAGATCGTCCGCCTGCGGTTGATGGGCGGGACCGGGCACGGCCGACGCCTGCAGGTGATGGCCGAGCAGCCGGACGGAACCATGCTGGTCGAGGACTGCGCGCGCCTCGCCCGCGCCCTGTCGCAGGTGCTCGACGCGACCGACCCCATCTCGGGCGAATACGTCCTGGAGGTGTCCAGTCCGGGCGTCGACCGGCCGCTGACGCGGCTGAAGGATTTCGAGACCTACGAGGGCTGCGAGGCCCGCCTTGAGATCGATCGCCTCGCCGAGGGACGCAAGCGCTTCCGCGGCGAACTCGCCGGCCTCGACGGCCAGAACGTCGCGATCAACCTCGAGGGCGAGACCGAAACGGCTCTGCTGCCCTTCGAATGGCTGACCGAAGCCAAGCTCGTGATCACCGACGCCCTGCTCAAGCGGGGCGCGGAGGCCAGGGCGGCCCGCCTGGAGCGGGAAAACACTCTGGAGCACGGCGGTAAGGACGCCGGCGCTCCACACGAGGACCAAGAGGAAGGACCATGACCACCATCAGCGGTATCTCCGCCAACCGTCAGGAGCTGCTCCTGATCGCCGACGCCGTGGCGCGCGAGAAGTCGATCGAGCGCGAGATCGTCATCGAGGCGATCGAAGAGGCGATCCAGAAGGCCGCCCGCACCCGCTACGGCGCCGAGCACGACATCCGGGTCAAGATGGACCCCAAGACCGGCGAGACCACTATCACCCGCGTGGTGACCGTGGTCGACGACGACTTCGGCGCCGGCGTTGGCGCAGCCGAGGGCGAGGAAGGCGTCGAGACGTTCAACGACTACGCTCAGCGGCGCCTGTCGGACGCACTGAAGACCGATCCGGAGGCCGAGGTCGGCAAGACCTATGTCGAGACCCTGCCGCCGTTCGACTTCGGCCGCGTGCAGACCCAGATGGCCCGCCAGGTCGTGATGGGGAAGGTCCGCGAGGCCGAGCGCGAGCGCCAGTACGAAGAGTTCAAGGACCGCGTCGGCGAGATCGTCAACGGCGTCGCCAAGCGGGTCGAATACGGCAACGTCATCGTCGACCTCGGCCGTGGCGAAGGCATCATGCGCCGCGACCAGTCGATCCCACGCGAGGCCTTCCAGGTCGGCGACCGCGTGCGGGCCTACATCTACGACGTCCGACGCGAAGCGAAGGGGCCGCAGATCATGCTCTCCCGCGCCCACGGCGGGTTCATGGCCAAGCTGTTCGCGCAGGAAGTGCCGGAGGTCTACGATGGGGTGATCGAGATCCGCGCCGTGGCGCGTGATCCGGGCAGCCGCGCCAAGATGGCGGTGGTCTCCAATGACAGCTCGATCGACCCCGTAGGCGCGTGCGTGGGCATGCGCGGCAGCCGTGTGCAGGCGGTCGTCGCCGAGCTGCAGGGCGAGAAGATCGACATCATCCAGTGGAATCCCGACGAGGCGACGTTCCTCGTCAACGCTCTCGCCCCCGCGGAAGTCACCAAGGTGGTGATGGACGAGGAGGACGAGCGGGTCGAAGTCGTTGTGCCCGACGAGCAGCTCTCTTTGGCCATCGGCCGGCGCGGGCAGAACGTGCGCCTCGCCAGCCAGCTGACCGGCTGGCAGATCGACATCATGACCGAAAGCCAGGAGAGCGAGCGCCGCCAGCGCGAGTTCGCCGAGCGCACGGCCATGTTCCAGGAAGCCCTGGACGTGGACGAGGTCATCGCCCAGCTGCTGGTCACCGAGGGCTTCGCCTCGGTCGAGGACGTGGCCTACGTCGATCCGGGCGAGATCGCCAGCATCGAGGGCTTCGACGAGGACACCGCCGAGGAGCTGCAGGCCCGCGCCCGCGACTACCTCGACAAGGAAGCGGCCGAATACGACGCGCGGCGCCGGGAGCTGGGCGTCGAGGACGCCCTGCTCGAGATCGAGGGCGTCACCCTGCCCATGACGGTCGCCTTCGGCGAGAACGAGGTGAAGACCGTCGAGGACCTCGCCGGCCTCGTCCCCGACGACATCCGCGGCTACTACGAGACCAAGAACGGCGAGCGCGTGCGCGAGCCCGGGATCCTCGAATCGATGGAGCTGTCCGCCGAGGACGCCGAACGCCTGATCATGCGCGCGCGGGTAGCCGTCGGCTGGATCGAGGCGCCGCCCGAGGAGGAAGAGGTCGAAGGCGAGTTCGAAGGCGAACCCGAACCCTACGACGAAGCCGCCGCCGTCTTCGGAGACAGCCAGCGCTGAGTTTCGTCCCTCCCCAGTCGCTCTCCTCCCCCTTCACGGGGGAGGTGGATCGGCCCGCGGAGCGGGACGAGACGGAGGGGGAAGGCGGCGGCCCAGATGCAGGGGATCGTCCCCAACCGCAAGTGGGGCGGCCTTCCCCATCCGTCCCGGCGCTGCGCGCCGGTCCACCTTCCCCAGGAGGGGAAGGAGAGCGCGTATTCGCAGCATGTGAGGGAGGACGATCATGACCGCCGTTTCGCCTCCCGCCACGCACGCGGAGGCCTCGCGCCAGCGGCGGGATATCGTCTCCGGCGAGGTGATGAACGAGGACCGGCTGATCCGCTTCGTCGCGGGGCCGGAGGGCGAGGTAGTCCCGGATCTTGGGCGCAAGCTCCCGGGCCGGGGCGTGTGGGTGGCGGCCAGTCGCGAGGCGGTGACGACGGCGGCGAAGAAGAATCTCTTCTCGCGATCGGCCAAGGCCAAGCTCACGGCGCCCACGGATCTGGCGGATCAGGTGGAATCCCGACTTCGAAACCGATTGCTGTCGGGCTTGGGTCTTGCGCGCAAGGCCGGCGCGCTTACTTCGGGATTCGAGGCGGTGCGCGAGGCATTGGCCTCAGGGAGGGTCCGTTACCTCATCGAAGCCTGCGACGGCGCTTCGGACGGCCGACGCAAGGTATTGGCTCTGGTGCGCAAATCGCCTCAGCCGGTGACGATGATCGGGGTCTTCTCACAATCTGAATTGGGTTTGGCCTTGGGCCTGGAGAATGTGGTACACACCGCGCTCCTCGCCGGGCGGAGCACGGAGCGCTGGGCGGTCGACATCGACCGCTTGGCAGGGTTTCGCCCGCTGTTCCCGGAGAGTTGGCTGTCTCCCGGGCCTTGACGAGGTGACCGGGCAGCGCCCGGCCATCGATGAGTTTACTAGTAGACGCCGGGGCGGTCGCCCGTTCCGGAGGTGTTTGATCAAGCGAGCGCATGACGGACGAGAACGACAACAACAGGCCGACCGGTTCCGGAGCGCCCGGGTCACGGGCGCCACTGACCCTCAAGCCCCGCACCGGCGGGGCCGTGAGCTCCGGCATGGTGAAGCAGAGCTTCAGCCATGGCCGCTCCAAGACAGTGGTCGTGGAGACAAAGCGTCGGCGCATGGATGCGCCGGGCGCGGGCGCGCCCGAGCGTCGGCCCCCGCTGGAGATTCGTCCTCCGGCGCCTGCCGCCGCCCCGCCCCGTCCCGCCCCGTCCGCGCCAGCCGGACCTGCGGCCCAGAGCGGTCCGCAGCGCCAGCTCTCCGATGACGAGCGCCGGGCCCGCCAGCGCGTGATCGAGGAAGCCACGCGCGCCGCCGCCGAACGCACGGCCGCCGAGCGCGCAGAACTCGCACGGCAGGAGGCCCAGGCCGCCGCCCAGCGCGCCGAAGCCGCGCGCGCCGCCGCCGCAGCCGCCGAGGCCCATCGTGCGGCTCAGCAGCAGGCCGCTGCCGAGGCTGCGGCCGCCGCCGCGCCGGCCCAGCCGGCTGCAGCGCCCTCGCCTGCCCCCGCGACCGCCGAGGCCGCCCCTGCGCCCGTGGCCCGGCCGCCTGAGGCTCCGCGCCAAGAAGTCCCGCGCCAAGAAGCTCCGCGCCAAGAAGCTGCGCGTACGGGACCTGCGCCCGCCGCGCGCCAATCCGAAGCGCCCGCCCGTCCCGCCTACCCGCAGGGCCGCGCTGAACAGGGTCGCTCCTCTGCGAACCAGGGCCGTCCCCACGACGGCCAGCGCCAGGGTGCGCCCCACCAGCGATCGGGCGACTCTCGCCCGACCGCACCTGGCCAGACCCGGACCTACGAGCCCAGCCGCGATCGTCGCGACGACCGGCCGACGACGACGACCTACCGGCCCGCTCCGACCCAGGGGGTCGCCTTTAACCAGCGCGTGGCTCGGCCAGATCAGGCCCGACCCCCGCGCGACGACGCCCGCGGCCCGCGAACCGACCGCCCGGACTCCCGGTCCGAGCAGCCGGCGCGTCCGCGCCCCGGCGAGACCGTCCGCTATTCCGCGATCGCGCCCGCGCGGCCACCCCGCGAAGGCGGACCCCGCACCGGCGGTCCGCGTCCGGGCGGCCCACGGCCGCCGCCTTCCGGGGCGCAAAGCGGACCCGAGGTTCAGCGCGCAGCGCGCCAGGCGCCGCGGCCAGGCGCGGCGAACCTCGACCGCCGTCCGGATTTCGACGACGAGAACGCGTCGGCGAACCGCGGCCGCACCGCACGCGGTGGCGGTGGCGGCGGCACGGCGGTGTCGCGCACCAAGGGCGAGCCCAAGCGCCGCGAAGGCCGTCTGACCATCCAGGCCGTGGCCGGAGACGACGAGGGCGCGGTGGAGCGCATGCGCTCCCTCGCCTCGGTCCGCCGGGCGCGCGAGCGCGAGCGCGAGAAGCGCAAGGGCGGCGCCCAGGAACAGGCCCGCTCCGCCCGCGAGGTCGTGATCCCGGACATCATCACCGTCCAGGAACTGGCAAACCGCATGGCCGTGCGCGGCGTCGAGGTGATCAAGTTCCTCGTCCGCCAGGGCCTGATGCTGAAGATCAACGACGTGATCGACAGCGACATGGCCGAGCTGGTGGCCGCTGAGTTCGGCCTCACCGTTCGCCGCGTGTCGGAAAGCGACGTCGAGACCGGCTTCCTGTCGGAGGATGACGACGAGGACGGGACCGTTCCGCGCCCGCCCGTGGTCACCGTCATGGGCCACGTCGACCACGGCAAGACCAGCCTCTTGGACGCCCTGCGCTCCACCGACGTGGCCGCTGGCGAGGCGGGGGGCATCACCCAGCACATCGGCGCCTATCAGGTTCAGCTGCCCAGCGGCGACCGCGTCACCTTCCTCGACACCCCGGGCCACGCCGCCTTCAGCGCCATGCGCGCCCGCGGCGCCAACCTGACGGACATCGTGGTGCTGGTCGTGGCCGCCGACGACGGCGTCATGCCCCAGACGGTCGAGGCGATCTCCCACGCCAAGGCGGCGGGCACCCCGATCATCGTGGCGATCAACAAGATCGACAAACCCGACGCCAACCCGACCCGCGTGATCAACGAGCTGCTGCAGCACGAGATCGTCGCCGAGAGCCTCGGCGGCGAGACGCAGATGATCGAGGTCTCGGCCACGCAGAAGCTGGGCCTGGACGACCTGCTGGAGGCCATCCTGCTGCAGGCGGAGGTCATGGACCTGCGCGCCAATCCCGACCGCACCGCCGAAGGCGTGGTGATCGAGAGCCAGATCGACCGCGGCCGCGGGGCCGTGGCCACGGTTCTCGTCAAGCGCGGCACGCTCAAGCGCGGCGACATCGTCGTGGCGGGAGCTGCCTTCGGCCGCGTGCGCGCCCTGCTCAACGAGCGCGAGGAGCAGGTGCAGTCCGCCGGCCCCTCCACCCCGGTGGAGATCCTGGGCCTCGACGGCGCCGCCGATCCCGGCGAACCCTTCGCCGTGGTCGAGAACGATGCGCGCGCCCGCGAGCTGACCGACTACCGCATACGCCTCAAGCGTGAGCGCAACCTCACTCCGGTGGGCGCGGCGCCGACCCTGGCCGACATGATGGCCAAGCTGGCCGACAAGAAGGTCAGCGAGCTGCCGATCCTGATCAAGGCGGACACGCAAGGCTCCGCCGAGGCGATCGTCGGCTCACTGGACAAGCTGGGCACCGACGAGGTGCGTGCGCGGATCATCCTCTCCGGCGCCGGCGCGATCAACGAGAGCGACGTGATGCTGGCCAAGGGCGCCAATGCGCCGATCATCGGCTTCAACGTTCGCGCTTCGAAGCAGGCGCGGGCCCTGGCCGAGCACGAGGGCGTGGAGATCCGCTACTACGCGATCATCTACGACCTGATCGACGACATCAAAGGCGTGCTCTCGGGCATGCTGGCCCCGATCCAGCGCGAGAGCTTCCTCGGCTACGCCGAGGTGCTGCAGGTGTTCGACATCACAAAGGTCGGCAAGGTCGCCGGCTGCCGCGTCCGCGAGGGCGTGGTGCGCCGCGGGGCCCGCGTGCGGATCATCCGCAACGACATCGTCGTCCTCGAACTGGGCACCCTGCGCACCCTCAAGCGCTTCAAGGACGAGGTGGCCGAAGTCGCCAACGGCTTCGAGTGCGGCATGGAGTTCGCCGGCTTCCAGGACATCCAGGTCGGCGACCAGATCGAGTGCTTCACCGTCGAAGAGGTCAAGCGGTCGCTCTAGGGGGGCGCGGGGGCGGCCCACACTCGCTCTGCTCCCCCTTCACGGGGGAGCTGTCGGTCCGCCACAGGCGGACCGACTGAGGGGGAAAGCCGTGCTACGGTTGCAAGCCACACGACCCCCAATATTGGACGTCTTATTGAGGACTTGTGCTTTAATCCACAGATCATTTGCCCCGTTGCCAACGTAGTTATTGTATGGCGGCACCCGCGGTGCCTAGCTTTGGCTAGTCAGTTGTTTAAGCCAACGTTGGTATGGCGTAATTCCATTGTTTATAATGGTTGGATTCGGGGGGGGGAAGGTTATACATCGTAGACCCCCTCGTTTTTATTGTTTCGTCAGAATGTTTGGTCGGGGGTCAGATAACCACGATTAAATATATCAGCACGATGAAATGAAGCTAAATCTGCGTTTTTTATATCATCCTTTACGATAAAACCTCGCCCGGAAGTGTCATAAATCCTCCAAGCTGCCTCCGGTAGAGCCATAGATGGAGTATGCCAGCCATTCATTGAGTCTGTCGGTTTGTTTATAATCGAGTCGAGGTACTGTTCTCTTGTTATAATACAACTACCTGGTGCCGCCGCAATCAGTAAAGATGCCCATATCCAGGCATGGTATTCATCAAAAGTCATACGGCGATCACGGTTCACTTCAAACAACGCCCACCGATTATCGCGCAAATAATGTTGCCTAGAAAACTGTATATCTGAGTACCACGTTTTAGTGGAATCGGGGAATTTCTCACGCGCCACTTGTGCTACCCTCTCAGATACATCGTCTTTACAGCTCAAGGCAGCCGCTGACATCAATTCTTGTTGGCTTTGTCGAGGAGGGGGTACGTTTTTGGAAACCGTAGGGCCACACGCCGACAAAAGCAGTAATAACGTTGTGGCGGCCATCCGCACGTCGCGGCGAGCGCTGCTCGACTGAGACCTCAATGTTGTCATCTTGGATCCCCCTCCGCCCTAGGAGTCACGAACGGGCCGGCCATCTTTTTTGACGACGGGGACTACGAGGCGTCACGAGTGACCTCAGCTAACGCAGAACGGCAGCCGACATCGCGCCTCTGCATTCGCCCAATACTGGAGTATCCCGGACATGATTGATCGCGCAGCCGCGCACGGCCATGAACGACGCTCCGCGCGCCGACAGGAGTGCGCGCTTCTATGCGGCGAACTACCTCATGAAGATCCTCGTCCTTCATCAGAACTTCCCCGGCCAATTCAAAAGCGTATCTGACAGGCTCATCGCCTGCAGCATGAGGTGCTTGCGCTCGTGCCGCAGACGCACAGGCAAGTGAGCGCCGTGCCGACCGTCCGCTACTCTCTCGACGGCCCGGCGCCCAGGAGCCCGATGCAGCCCAGCGCTTACGTTATCTAACGCTTCGCCCGCGGCGCGGCCGTGGCGCGCAAGCTCCACGAATTGGCGCCCCCCTGGGTTCGGCTTTCGAACAGGACGTTGCCGGTGTCGAGGTCCTTCAGGCGGATCAGCCATTCGTCGTCGCTCCGCTCGGGGAGCCGGATCCGTGCGCCCTGGTTGAAGTCGAAACGGATGCCGAATGGCGCCTCCTGCGTGGGAGCTTCCGCCACCGGGGAATAGGCGCCCTCGGGGCGAGGCAGTCCTTTCCGCGGGCCGAACTTCGGATCCAGGCGCCGCCGTACCTGGCGGCGTCGGCAATCCGCGGCCGAGCGGCGGCGATCGCATCTTCCAGGCACGCAGGATCGAGCTCGCGCTGAAGCGCCGGTTTTTCCTGCAAGAATCCCCCTGCCTCGAACAAACGCCAGTGAACGTCTCGATGCAGCCCACCAGAACCATCTCGCGGCACAACCGTCCGCGCAAGGCACGGTGGTGGTTATTTTTCAGAACCTTAGCGCACGAAATCACGATCGATTGGCCCGCCCCGCGAGTGCGTTTCCGGCGCGATAACGAGAGCGAAGTGATGCTCGCCAGAGGCGCCAACGCACCAATCATCGGCTTCAACGTCCGCGCTTCGAAGCAGGCGCGGGCGCTGGCCGAGTACGAGGGCGTGGAGATCCCCCGCAAAGGCGCTCGCCCCCTCACGAACCTACTTCAATCGGTGAATAGTACTGCTGTCACCGCATTCCCTTGATTGTTGTCGAGCCGCCGTTGAGCTGGATGAGCTGGGCAAAGCCGTCTATCAGCTGTTGG
>JAFANN010000313.1 GCA_019232665.1 Caulobacteraceae bacterium
GGGCGACCGCATCGTCGCGGTGGGCGAGGTCTCCGGCTCCGCGGTGCGCGAGATCGATGCCGCCGGCATGATCGTCACTCCAGGCTGGGTGGACATTCATACACACTACGACGGGCAGGCGACCTGGGATCCGCTGCTCGCGCCATCAAGCTGGCACGGGGTGACCACCGCGATCATGGGCAACTGCGGCGTCGGCTTCGCGCCGGTGCGCCCGGACCAGCACGACTTCCTCATCCAGCTGATGGAAGGGGTGGAGGACATCCCCGGCTCGGCTCTCGCCGAAGGCATCGACTGGAAGTGGGAGCGCTTCCCCGAATATCTCGACGCTTTGGAATCCATGCCGCGGACCATCGACGTCGGCGCCCACGTGCCACATGCGCCGGTGCGGGCCTACGTCCTGGGCGAGCGGTGCAATACCGACTACGAGCCCAACGCCGATGAGATCGCCCAGATGGCGGAACTCGTCCGCGAAGGCGTGGCCGCAGGGGCGCTCGGCTTCTCCACCTCTCGCACCCTGCTGCACAAGGACAAGTCAGGCGTGCACATGCCCGGCACCTTCGCAGGCTCGGACGAGATGCTGCAGCTGGGCCTGGCGATGAAGGGCCTCTCGCATGGCGTGTTTGAGATGGTCTCCGACCATCTGGGCGACGACGACGAGTGGGCTTGGGTGAAGGCGTTCGCCCACGAGACGGGCCTGCCCGTCACCCTCGTGGCCACCTCGGCCGGCGCCTACGAAGGCAACAAGATGTACAACATCGCCGAGGAGTCGCGCCGTCAGGGGATGGACATCCGTCCGCAGATCGCCGGCCGCCCCACCGGTGTGCTGCACGGCCTGCAGTCGAACTTCCACGTCTTCGTCGGCCATCCGACGTACCGGAAGGAAATCGCGCATCTGCCGCACGAGCAGAAAGCCTCGATGCTGATGCGGCCCGACATCCGCGCGGCGATCCTCTCCGAGGAGAGCGGCATTCGCCTGACGCTGATGGGTCGCACGATCACCGAGCTGCTGGCCCAGATCTTCCCGCTCGGCGAGAACCCCGACTACGAACCCGACCGTAGCCGGTCGGTCACCGGCCTCGCCGAAGCCGCCGGAGTCGAGCCGATGGAGATGATGTACGACCTGCTGCTGCGCGAGAACGGCCGCGAGCTGTTCTACCAGCCGCTCGGCGGCTATTTCACCTACAACTTCGACTTCTTCCGCAAGAACATGCAGCACCCGAACGTGCTGTTCGGGCTGTCCGATGGCGGGGCGCACTGCGGCGTCATCGCCGATGCGGGAATGCCCAGCTTCATCCTCGCCCACTGGGCGCGCGACCGCGTGAAGGGCGAGAAATTCCCGCTCCAGTTCCTGGTGCGGAAGCTCTCCAGCGACACGGCTCGCGCCTATGGCCTCAACGACCGCGGCGAACTGCGGCCCGGGTTGCTGGCGGACGTCAATGTGATCGACTTCGAGAACCTGCGTCTCAGCCGGCCTGAGGCGATCACCGACCTACCCGCCGGCGGCAAGCGCCTCGTCCAGCGCGTTGATGGCTACCGCTACACGGTGAAGTCCGGCCAGGTGACCTTCGAGAACGGTGTCCACACCGGGGCTCTTCCGGGAGGCCTCGTGCGGGGCGGCCGCGAGGCGACGATCAAAGTCGCTGCCTGAGCCGAAATCAGAAGATCACGTGCTCCTCGCCCCACCACAGGGGCGAGCGAGCCAGGTCGATGAAGCGCCGCTCGTCCTCGAGCAGGAGGCGCCCGGCTTCGGCCGCCGCGGGATCGCTCTGCGTCGATGCCAGGTCCTCGGCGCTGTCCCACCAGAGCTGCGCCACGCCGTCATAGCCGGACGGCGCCCCGCGCGGCGCGCCGGGATCGAACAGCGCGTCGGGCGGAAGGCTGTGGAGCTGAACGTAGCGGCGGATACGCAGCGTCTCGCGCACGCTGGCGACGAGCGGACCGTGAGTATTAAGCCAATAGTCCTGGAAGGACTCGCGCGTGAACTCCGGTCGGCGGATCAGACAGAATGTCAGCTTGAGCATATGAACCCCGAAATCGTCGCCTTTAGCCTAGGCTGTGACAGGCGCACACGACAGAGCGTCAGCGGGCGAATCCGACGCCGAGATCTTCCGCAGCCTTGGCGAGTCGCCGATCAAGCGTCCACAGAACCGTCCCCGGCGTGAGCCGCGCCGAAGCGAGCAGGGCGCCGTCAACATAGCCGACGCCACGACCGGACAAACCGGCGGCCAGGATGAAGCTCAGGGTCTCATCGGCGGTCGCCACGATCGCCTGTGGAAGTTCAGTCAGCAACGACAGGATCTCGCTGCGCTGGCGCAGGGCGCCGAGCGTCAGTTCCCCGACGACGAACGGGTGGCAAAGCACCTCGCCGTCCTCGAGCGCTTTCGACAATCGGGAAGAGCCGCTCCTGAGATGATCGACCCAGACGCAGGTGTCCGCGAGGATCACGGGCGCCGTCGAGGCGGAGCCTCGAGATCCGGCTCACTGCCCCCGAGCCGGGCCAGGCGCCGCGCGCTCTCACGCGCGATGAGCGCCTCGAGCGCCGCTCTCACGAGGGCCGACTTCTCCGTCAGGCCCGTCAAGGCCCGAGCCCTCTCCAGAAGGTTGTCGTCGAGGGCGAGCGTCGTGCGCATCGGAGATCTCCTTCGGCACGAACTATAGCATCATCTGATGCGCTTCAGAAGCACGGCTCTCAGGCCAAGGCCTTTGACGGCCGGCACGTGTCATGCTCCCTTCAACTCATGCAGGAGATGCTCAGTCACGTCCGGGGCGCGGACGAACCGCCGCTGCTGGAAATCACAATCGGCGAGGCGCTTGTCCAGGCCGCGGCGCGCTGGCCGGACAGCCCGGCCCTGATCGTGCCGTTCCAGGACGCGCGCTGGAGCTGGAGCGAACTGGCGCGGCGGTCGGACTCGCTTGCCGCCGGCCTGCTCGCGCTTGGTCTGCGCGCAGGCGACCGCATCGGCATTTGGTCGCCCAACTGCGCGGAGTGGGTCCTGACACAGTTCGCCGCCGCGCGCGCCGGCCTCATCCTGGTGACGATCAACCCGGCTTACCGCCGGGCGGAGGTCGCCTACACGCTCGTGAAGGTCGGCGTGCGGGCGCTGGTCTGCGGCGAGCAATTCAAGTCGAGCGACTACGTCGGCATGATGGAGGACATCGTCCCCGAGATCGCCTCCGCGCCGGCCGGCGCCGTCGTCTCGCCGGCGCTCCCGGACCTGCGCATCCTGGTCAAGATCGGCGGGGAGACCCGTCCAGGCTGGTTCGATTTCGCCGAGGTGGCCGAGACTGGCGCGGCGACCGATCCGGCTCAACTGGCGCGCGTGGCCGAGGCGGCGGCGCGGCTGGACCCGCGCCAGGCGATCAACATCCAGTTCACCAGCGGCACGACCGGCTCGCCCAAGGGCGCGACGCTCACCCACCGGAACATCCTCAACAACGGCTATTTCGTCGGCAGGGCGGTCGGCCTGCGGGCGGACGACCGCCTGTGCATCCCTGTGCCGCTCTACCACTGCTTCGGCATGGTGATGGCCAACCTCGCCTGCGTCACCCACGGCGCGGCGATGGTGTTTCCAGCGCCGGTGTTCGACCCGCCCGCAACGCTGCGGACCATCGAGACGGAGCGCTGCCAGGGCCTTTACGGCGTGCCCACCATGTTCGTCGCCATCCTCGGCTCTCCCGAGTTCGCGTCTCACGACCTCTCGTCGCTGCGCACCGGCTGCATGGCCGGCGCGCCGTGCCCCGTCGAGCTAATGAAGGCGGTGATCGAGCGCCTGAACATGCGTGACGTCACCATCGCCTATGGGATGACGGAGACTTCGCCGGTAAGTTTCCAGACGGCCCTGGACGATCCGGTCGAGCGGCGCGTCTCCTCCATCGGCCGCGTGCAACCGCACCTGGAAGTGAAGATCGTCGACGCCGAGGGTCGCACCACGCCCCGCGAGGTCCCCGGCGAAGTGTGCACCCGCGGCTATTCGGTGATGCTGGGGTATTGGAACGACCCTGAGCGGACCGCCGAATGTCTCGATGCCGAGGGGTGGATGCGCACCGGCGACATCGGCGTCATCGACGAGGCGGGCTACGCCAACATCGTCGGTCGCATCAAGGACATGGTCATCCGCGGTGGGGAGAACCTCTTCCCCCGCGAGATCGAGGAATTCCTCTACCGCCACCCCAAGGTCGCCGACGTGCAGGTGGTTGGCGTGCCCGACCCGCGCTTTGGCGAGGAGCTCTGCGCGTGGATCCGGCTGCAGGCAGGCGAGAGCGCGGACGAGGCCGAGATCCGCGCCTTCTGCCAGGGCCAGATCGCCCACCACAAGATCCCGCGCCATATCCGCTTCGTCGGCGAATTTCCGATGACGGTCACCGGCAAGGTGCAGAAGTTCCTCATCCGCCAGGCGATGATCGACGAGCTTGGGCTGGCGGCCGAAGCGACCGCCTAGAGCGACCCCTCCTCAGGACTGAGAAGAACCTGGGCTCGGCAACGGGATGAGAATCACGCAGCGCAAGCCGTCGGGGAGCAGTTCGAATTCCACCGGCGTCTGCAGCTGATAGGGCAAGGCCCGTTCGATCAGCTCCCGGCCGGCCCCTCGCCTAGACCTCGCGCCTGGAGACATCGACACGCCGCTCTCGCGCCATTCCATCCGCAACTTCTGCGGCCACCCCTCCGCCCCGCTCTCCACCGACCAGCGCACATCGAGCCGGCCCTGCGGCTGCCCCAGGGCGCCGTGCTTTACCGCGTTGGTCGCGAGTTCGTGCACGCCCAGGCAGAGGATCTGCACCGTGCCCGACTTGAGGGCGATGTCGGAGGATCCCGAGAGGGTCACGCGTCCGGGCTCATCGAGAGCTCCGTGGGCTGCGAGTTCGGCGCGCAACAGCTCATCGAACGTCACCCGGGCGCCGTCCTCCAGCTTGGACAGCAATCCCTGGACACGACCCAGAGCCGAAAGCCGCTCGCGGAACCTCTGGACGAACGTGTCCATCCCCTCGCAACTGCGCGCCGTCTGGTCGGCGATCGCCTGGATCACGGCCATCAGATTGCGGGTTCGGTGCTGCAACTCCCCAACCAGGACCGACTGACGCTCCTCGGATTCGCGCTGGTGTGTGGTGTCGACCATCGCGCCGATCATCCGCACCGCCTCGCCGCCCTCGTAGACGAAGCGGCCTCGCGCCGAACACCAATGGATCGAGCCATCCGGATGGACGGTCCGGAAGTCGCAGGCATAGTCCTCACCCGACTCTCGGGCCCGGGCAATCGCCGCCTCGGCTCCCGCCAGGTCGTCAGGATGGACGCGCGCGGCCCAGGCCGCGTAGCTGGGCGCGATCGAGCCGATCGCGTAGCCTTCGATCCGGAACTGCTCGTCCGACCACGACACCTCGTCGGTGCGGATATTCCAGTCCCATAGAGCAAGTCGCCCCACCTCGACCGCGGCTCGCAGCCGATCCTCGCTTTCGCTCAGCTGCTGCAAGCCGAGGACGATTTCTGTCGTGTCTCGGCCGACACCGCCTATCCGGACGATCCGCCCCGCAGAGTCGCGGATCGGGAAGGCCGTTTCACGCAGCCAGCGCACTTCCTGGTCGGTGGGCCGCCGGATACGGTAGTTGAAGATCATCCGCTCGCCGCCGCGGACGCGTTCGAGCCTTTCGAGCGTGTCCGCCCGATCCTCCGGAAGAATAAGTCCGGTCCAGTTCGCGAGCGTGTCGCCCGCAAGCGCGGCCTTCCTGGTGAGGCCGAATACCTCCTCGAAGGCTGAGGAAATGAACACCCAGCGCAAGGTTTTGGCGTCGCGGATCGACAGGACTTCGGACGAGGCCTCGGCGAACTGAGCGAGCATGGCCTCCATCTCGCGCAGAGATGTCTCGGTCCGCCGCGCCTCGGTGATGTCGACATGCGTGCCCACGACACGCAGGGCGCGCCCTGTCTCGTCGCGTAGGACGTTCGCTCGCGCGAGGATCCAACGCACGTCTCCATCGCTCGGTCGGATGATCCGGTACTCGCTCTCATAGACGTCGCCGCTGCCCGAGAGCGCCTGTTCCAGAACGCGCTCCGCCCGAACCCGGTCATCGGGGTGAACCCGCGCCAACCAGTCCGCATGCGTCTCCCACTCGGTTCCCGGCGCGAGGCCATGCAGGCGCCGGTATTGTGGCGAACGCCGGGCGATGAGGCCGGCGGGGACGTCGATCTCCACGCCGCCGACTGTCCGATCCTGCTCCGTCGAAGGTGGACCCTCTTCGATCATCGGCGTCCGCGGTCTTTCGCCTGGGCTCAGGCGGTGTGCGTTCAGCGTTCACAACGACACCGCTTCATCGCCACTTGGCAACTAGATAGAAACAATTTCGACATAATTTGCCGAGCGGGCTTGCGCGTGCCTTTCGACGCGGTTAGTGTACGAATCAGGTCACACCTCCGCGGTCCCCTTGTTCGCGAGGGGTCTCCGCATCGAGTTCTACCCTGACTGCCTGCGCCGCCCGGTCCCCCTGGGCGGCGCTTTTTTGTCGTGTTTTTCGGTCAGGCGCGCGAGAGACCTAGGCAAGCGAGAACGTCGATTTGGGCGCATTTTCGCCGCATAGTTGAAAAAATATCGCAATACGATGGGTGCCGCAACGCCCTCGCGAAGGCCCCGGTCGGGCCGAGTTTCATCCGTGAAACTCTTGATTTTATAGGATAAGTTTCCGGGAACAAGCCGCACCATAATGCGCTTGACAGCGGTTGAGCTTGCGCCTAGGAAATAAAGGCTCAATTTCGTCTGAAATACGGCTCAACCATTCACCGACTCCGACCCGACTGGGGGGACTACACGATGAACACGAAGACCATCCTGGGCGCGGCTATCGCCGCGCTGTCATTCGGCGCCCTTGCGACCGCCGCGAACGCTGTGACTTACGTCATCGTTCCTGGCAGCGGCTACGACAGTGTCGCTACGGGCAAGACGGGCAAGGGGAACAGCGGAACCGACGCGTTCGGCAACACGTGGCAGTGGAACAAGACCGTCGACGCAAAGGGCTCCATCTCGCCTGGCAAGGGATACTCGGCCTGGGGAACTCCCGGACTCGGTAACGGCGATGCGACTTATGAGGGCAGCGCTCCCGCGGACGCCTTCTTCATCTCCTTCGTTGTCGACCACACGGGCGCGACCTTCAATAAGACCGCTTCGCCCTTTGCAAATGGCTACAACGAATTCACCCGCTTCAGCGTCTGCACGACAACGTGCGTGGCCTGGACCCCGATGTTCCTTAGCAACAGCAACGAGGTCGACTTCTACGCGCCCGCCGGCGACGAGCTGAAGGACGGAGAGAAGTACTTCGTGAACGTCGTCTTCAATCAGAAGACCCTCAGCGGGAAGAACATTGGCTTCTCGGCAGACTTCGCCACCGCGGTGCCGGAGCCGGGCAGCTGGGCGCTGATGATCCTGGGCGCCGGCGCGGTCGGCGCCGCCATGCGCGGCCGCCGGCGTCTCGCCGTCGCCTGATCTATTTCGACGACCTGAATTCAGCGCCGCCGGCTCCGCCGGCGGCGTTTTTCTTAGGGCACGTCCCGTTAAGGCGAAATCGCCCGAACGGGATCAACGTGCTCTAGCTCCAAGAGGTTGAGCGCGAAGTGGGTGGGGCCGTACCGCGGCGGCGATTCGCCCGTCGCAAAGCCCGTAGGCCGAAGCTCAGTCCCCGATGGGTAGATCTCCACTCCGGCGCCGAACTCGTCGCCCTGGTGGGCGAACCAGCTCCCGGGATTGGGTGGGAACCGCCTCGCCGGGCCCCCCATCAACTCGGCGAGCACCTTGGCCACGTGCTGCAGATCGCGCGCGGTGATCGAGAGGGTGATGGATCATGGATTTGGCTCCCTCTCCGATCCTTCAAAGTCCAAGGTCGCTCAGGGCCGGATGGTCGTCCGGCCGCCGGCCGAGCGGCCAGTGGAACAAACGCTCCTCCGACGAGATCGGGTGTTCGTTGATGCTGGCGAGCCGGCGGCGCATCAGGCCGTCGTCGTCGAATTCCCAGTTTTCGTTCCCGTAGGCACGAAACCAGTTGCCGCTGTCATCGTGGTATTCGTAGGCGAAGCGCACGGCGATGCGGGCGCCCGTGAATGCCCATAGCTCCTTGACGAGCCGGTAGTTCAGCTCCTTGGCCCACTTGCGCGCCAGGAAAACCTGGATTGCCGCACGGCCGTTCACGAACTCGGCTCGGTTCCGCCATCGGCTGTCGGTGGAATAGGCGAGTGAGACGACCTTTGGATCGCGTGAGTTCCACCCGTCCTCCGCCAGGCGAACCTTCTCCACAGCGGTTTTCTCGTTGAACGGCGGCAGCGGCGGTCGAGGCATGGCGGTTTTCTCCCGCCGCCAGCGTATACTCCCGTCGGACTGGCCCCTACAGACAGACGAAAGACTAGTTTCGCGCCTGCAGAACCATGTTGAACGCGCCTTCGGCGACCCTGCGGACGTCCGAGAAGCCGCCCTCATGTAGGGCCTGAGCAAGGCGCGCCTCGCCAGCCTGGGCGCCCAGCGCCGCGCCAACCTCTTGGTCGAGCGAGGTGGGGACGCAGATCATCGTCGAGGCGTTGTAGTACATCCGTCCCACGGGATTGAGGTTCTCCTCGGGGCGATCGCCGGCGAGGGGCTCGACGATCATCCATGCCCCGTCGTCCTTCAGGATCTTGCGCATGTGAGCCGCGCAGCCAACCGGATCGCCCATGTCGTGCAGGCAGTCGAAGGTCGTGACGAGGTCGAACTCACGCTCGGCGATCTCCTTGGCCTTGGCGACCTCGAAGCGAACGCGTTCCGCGAGGCCATGCTCCTGCGCATGTCGCCGGGCCTCGGCCACCGAGGGCTCGTGGAAATCGAAACCGACGAAGCGGCTCTGCGGAAAGGCCCGCGCCATGAGCAGCGTCGAGAAGCCGACGCCGCAGCCGACGTCGGCGATGCTCGCGCCCTCAGCCAGGCGCTCGGTCATCCCGTCTAGAGCCGGCAGCCAGTTCTGGACGATGTTGTGGGTATAGCCCGGCTTGAAGAAGGCGCCGGTCGTGCAGAACAGGCATCCTGCGCTGTCGCCCCAGCGCACGCCGCCGCCGGTGCGGAACGCCGCCTCGACCTTCGGCTCGGCCTCGATCAGGGCGGCGACCATGTCGAAGGCGGCCGTCATGTAGACCGGGCTGTCTTCAATCGCGAACACCATCGCCTGATGCGGCGCGAGGCTGAACCGGCCGCTTTCGGGGTCGTAGTCGACATAGCCGTTCGCGGCCTGGGCCAGGGCCCACTCGCGGACATAGCGCTCCGCGAGGCCCCCCGCCCGTGCGGCCAATTCCGCCGCCGTCGCCGGCCCTCCCGAATGCAGGACCTCGAACAGGCCAAGCCGAACGCCTATGCGAACCGTGGCGACGCTCAGTGCGCCCCCCAGGTCGCCGAGCATCTTGCCGATGAACTGGTGGAACTTCTCCTGGTCAAGGTTTTCCACAACTCCACTCCCTCTCCCGACTCCCGGTTCATTCCGACGGCACGACGCGCCGCCGGAACCCCTGCCGGGTCCCCGACTTTACTACGACCTGGAGCAGCGTGGCCGAAGGAGATCGGACGTGGCTAGAGGAGTCCTCGCCCTGGCGGTGATCGCCGCGGCCCTGCTAGGCGCCTGTTCGCAGCGGGCCCAAGACCAGGCAAACGCCGCGGGACGAAACGCCGAAGCGGCGGCGCAGGAGGCGGGCGCGGCGACAGCCGACACGGTGCGACACGCAGATGAGTCGATCGACCGGGCCGACACCCGGGCGTCCCGCGCCGCCGAACGCGCCGACGCCGCCGCCAACCGGGCCAACGAGGCGGCCGAAGTGGCCGGTCGGCGCGCGTCGCAGGAGGCGCGCAACGCCGGGGATCGTGCGCGTCGGAAGGCCGACGCCGCCTACGACGCGGCTCGCCGCACCGACTGACATCTGTCGGCTGATCGCCAGGTGGGCTAGAGGCCGGGCGACCGCAGCCTCCAGAACGTCCCCCCATGAAAGACACTGCCGATCGCCCGCTGGTGCGCGGGCTCGATCTCGATCCGCAGACGCGCTGCGCCCACTGGCATAGCGAACGCGACATAATCGCCATCCGCATGCGCTGTTGCGGGACTTATTTCGCCTGCCGCGAATGCCATGACGTTCTGGCCGGCCACGACGTGCAGGTCTGGCCGAGAGCGGAGTGGAATCAGCCGACCGTTCTGTGCGGAGCCTGCGGACACGAGCTGACCGTCCACGAATATCTGGCCTGCGACAGCCGCTGCCCCGACTGCGCCGCCGCCTTCAACCCCGGCTGCAAGACCCATCACCACCTCTACTTCGAGCCGCTGTGAGGCGGAACGGGCTCGGCCGGCCCTTGGTTTTGGTCCTGCCGCCAAACTAGCAACACCCGCGAGGGGGGCTTCCGTGCCACGTCGATCGTCCGCCACAACCCTGAAGTCCGTCGCCCCGTCCGTCTGGATCTTCGATGCGCCGCCGATCCGCGTCCTGGGCCTGCCGCTGCCCTTGCGCATGACGATCATCCGCCTGGCTTCAGGCGAGGTGATCCTTCATTCGCCCACCCAGTTTAGTCCCGATCTCAAGGCCGAGATCGAGAGGCTTGGATCGATCCGCTATCTCGTCGCCCCGAGCATAGGTCACTGGAAGTTCCTTCCCGCCTGGCGGGAGGCTTGTCCGCAGGCGTCCACCTACGCCGTCCCGGGGCTGAAGGATCGCCTCATCGTTCGCCGCGCTGGCGTGCGCGTCGATCACGAACTGGGTGACGAGCCCCCCGCGGCCTGGCGCGGCCAGGTCGAGACGGTGCTGATGCGCGGCGTCTACTTCGCCGAAGTCGATCTGTTCCATGTCCCGAGCCGCACCCTGGTGCTCGCCGACCTGGTGCTGAACGTGCAGCCCGATCAACTCCCGGCGTGGGGCATGCCTCTCGCCCGCCTGGGCGGCTTCACGGCGCCCGCCTGCCGGCCGCCGCCCTATGTGCAGGCGATGCTGCTTGCGAACTCAACACGGACAGCGCCAGCCGCCGCACGGCTCCTTGCGTTCGAGCCCGAGCGGGTCCTCTTCGCCCACGGCGCCTGGTTCGAGCGGGACGCGGCCGAGCGGCTGAGACGCTCGCTGGCGTGGCTGACCCGTTCGGCGCCGGCGAAAGACTTCAAGGGGCAGGTGGTCGTGATCGCGGGGGCGTCCAGCGGCATCGGCCGCGCCGCCGCCCTCGCCTTCGCTGGTCGGGGCGCCGACCTCGTCCTGGCGGCGAGGCGCGCGGAGCCCCTGGAGACGCTCGCCCAGCAGTGCCGCGATCTCGGCGTCCGCGCGATCGCCAATCCGGCGGACGTCACCGATGCCCACGCGATGCAATCGTTGGCGAAACGGGCCAACGAGACCTTCGGGCGCGTCGACGTCTGGATCAACAATGCCGGGACGGGGGTCTTCGGCGCTTTCCAGGATGCGGACATGAACCTGCACCGGCGCACGGTGGAGGTGAACCTGCTAGGCGCGATGAACGGCGTCCACGCCATCTTGCCGATATTCCTTCGCCAGCAGCGAGGCGTGCTGATCAACACCGTCTCCATGGGCGGCTTCGCCCCGACCCCGTTCACCGCCTCCTACACCGCCAGCAAGTTCGGCCTGCGCGGCTTCACCGCGAGCCTTCGCCAGGAGCTGGCGGCGCATCGAAACATCCACGCCTGCGCCATCTTCCCTGCGATGACCGACACCCCGGGCTTCGCCCACGGGGCCAATCAATCGGGCGTGGACATCGACCCAGGTCCCCTACTGTACGCGCCCAGGGAGGTCGCCGAGGCGTTCGTGAAGCTGGCGCGAGAACCGCGCGACGAGATGGTCGTCGGCTGGCCAGCCCGGGCCGCCCAGGTGTCCTGGACGCTCGCGCGCGCACCCACCGAACAGGTCGTCGCGGGCGGAATGCGTCGGCTGCTCGCCCGCGCGCGGCCTGCGCCCAAGACGCAGGGAACATTGCTGGCTCCCAGGCCCGAGGGCGCGGAGCCGAGCGGCGGCTGGTTGACGCGCAAGGGCCTGCCCTCCGCCCTCACCCTCGACCGCGCCGCAATGATCGGCGCCGCCCTCCTCCTCGGTGCAACCCTCGGCCTCGCCGCCCTGCCGAAACGAAAGCGGGACGTCTGAGCCCCC
>JAFANN010000322.1 GCA_019232665.1 Caulobacteraceae bacterium
GCCGTCCTTGATGGCCAGGTCACCGCCGAAGGCCGGCTCGCCCGAACCATCGACGATGGAGCCGTTGCGGATCACGACGTCGAACATGTCACCCTCCATTGAGCATCCGCCGCCAGGGATGGCCGGCAAGGCCGCCCACCTCGGCGACGCCGCAGTTCTGCATCAGCCGAAAGCCGATTTCGGCGTCCAAGCTCACGATCTCGTCGGCCCCGTTGGGATGGCGCAGGCGCAGGACCAGTTCGGCCGCGCCGTCGTGGCCCGGAGCGACCTGCGCATCCACGATCACCGCCTCGGCCGCCATCATCTCAGCTGGCGAGCGGCGGCTCGACGAAGACGACGTCGCTGCCCAGGAGCAGCCCGGGCGGGCGGCGCATGACGAAGATGTGCAGGTTCCAGCCCTTCAGCTGGTCCACCGCCTGGGCGAGCGGGACGTCGGGCAGGGCGCGGGCGGCGAGCGCCTCGATGGTCTCGTCGGGCCTGGGCGTCGTGAAGCGGCGCTGGCGGGTCAGGGTCGTCATCGTGGTCGCCGAAAACTGAAACACGTTCACTTGTGGCGGCGCACAGGCCGTTTGTCGAGAATGACGCGACGGCGCCGGCGCCCCAGACGCCGCTGGCGCGAGGCTTGCCCCAGGACGGTGAAGCGTGGTCAAGACCGGCGAATGAGTCAGGTCGTCCTCGTCACAGGCGCGGGAAGCGGGATCGGGAGGGCGGTGGCGCTGGCCTTCCTCGGGCGTGGGGACACGGTCGTGCTCGCGGGCCGGCGACGGGAGGCGCTGGACGAGACGGCCTCCCTCAGCGCAGCGGGTGAGCGGGCGATCGTCGCCCCTGCGGACGTCGCCGATCCTGCCCAGGTCGCCGCCCTTTTCGAGGGCCCGGTGGCCCGGCTCGAAAGGCTCGACCTCCTGTTCAACAACGCCGGCCGCGGCGCGCCGCCGGTTCCGTTCGAGGACCTTTCCCTCGAGGCGTGGCGGGCGGTGGTGGACGTGAACCTCACCGGCGCCTTCCTGTGCGCGCAACACGCGGTGCGCCAGATGAAGCGCCAGTCGCCGCAGGGCGGTCGGATCATCAACAACGGTTCGATCTCCGCCCATTCGCCGAGGCCCAACTCGGCGGCCTATACGGCGACGAAGCACGCGATCACAGGGCTGACGAAGTCGATCTCCCTCGACGGCCGGGCGTTCGACATTGCCTGCGGGCAGATCGACATCGGCAACGCCGCCACCCCCATGACGGCGCGAATGGGGGGCGGTGTTCCCCAGGCGGACGGCCGGCTCGCGCCGGAGCCGGTCATGGATGTCGATGCGGTGGCGCAGGCGGTGCTGATGATGGCCGGCCTTCCGCTGTCCGCCAACGTCCAGTTCATCACCGTGATGGCGACGAAGATGCCCTTCGTCGGTCGCGGATAACTAAGCAGAGGAAGATGAGAATGGCGCCCACCAAGGTCCTGGCGACGATGCTGGCCGCGAGCCTGGCCCTGCCCGCGGCCGCCCAGACCGCGGCGCCCGCGACGACTTCCCCGGCCCCGGCGCCTGCCTCGGCTACGACTCTGGGAGGATTGAACGGTCCGCTCGTTCCCGGGCTCTGCCTTCTCAGCCGGGACGACCTGATCATGAAATCCAAGGTCGGCGAAGCGGCGGTCGCCCGTCTCAAAGTTCTCGCGGGCCGCGCTCAGACGTCGATCGACACCGAGAAGGCCCGCCTTGAGGCTTCGGGGAAGGCGCTCTCGGCCAAGCGAGCGACCCTGACCCAGCAGCAGTTCGAAACCGAAGCCGCCGCCCTCCAAAAGCGGGCGCAGAACCTTCAGACGGACGTGGCGCTGCGCGAGCGCCAGATCGAACTGACGCGAAACCGCGCCTACGCTCAGATCCTGGAGGCGTCCGACCCGTTCGTGTCCGCTGCCTTTGGCGCTCACAAATGTGGCCTGCTGTTCGCTCGCGAGGCCGCCCTGGGCGGAAATTTCGGCAATGACCTGACGCCAGAAGTGCTGGCGGCGTTCGACGCCAAAGGGACGCCGATCACGGTCGAGCTGGAACCCGTCGCACCGAAGTGACGCCGCCCTAACGACGGCGCAGCCATTTCCCCAGACGCTCCACGCCTTCGTCCAGCGCCGGCTCGCTGACGGCGAAGCACCAGCGCAGCCAGCCCTCGCCCTCGGGCCCGAACGCGGATCCGGGGGCCAGGCCCAGGGCCGCCTCGTCGATCAGGCGCTTGGCGAGGTCGAGGCTGTCGGTCTCGCCCTCGACCCGCAGCATGACGTACATGCCGCCGTCCGGCGCCGTCGCCTCGACGCCCGACAAGGCGGAAAGACCGGCCATCAGCCGCGCGCGGCGGGCCACCAGCCCTTCGCGGACCTGGGCGATGAACGGCTCGCCCTGCTCGAGCGCGGCGATCGCCGCAGATTGCACGAAGTCGGGCGCGCAGGAGGTGTTGTATTCGAGGAGCTTGGCCAGATCGGCTTCCAGCGAGGCCGGGGCAACCATCCAGCCCAGGCGCCAGCCGGTCATGCGCCAGGCCTTGGAGAAGCTGTTGGTGCTGACCAGCCGGTCCTGGGGATCGGCCAGAGGCAGGAAGGACGGCGCCCTGTCTGTCCCGAACGTCAGACGCTCATAGACGTCGTCGCTGATCAGCCACACGCCCAGGCGCCGGCAGTGGTCGAGCAGGGGCTGGCGCTGATCGGGGGCAAGTGTCCAGCCGCTGGGGTTGTTGGGCGAATTGAGCAGGACGAGCCGCGTGTCCGGCGTGATCGCTTCGATCAGCTTGTCCAGATCGAGCGTCCAGCGCCCGTCGCGCCGGTCGATGCCGACCCGGACCACATCCGCGCCGAGGATCTGCGGCGCTTCGGTGCAGTTGGGCCAGACCGGCGTCACGGCGACGACCCGATCGCCGGGATCAAGGATCGCCTGCATCACGATCATCAGGGCCTGGATGCCGGCGCTGGTGATCGAGAGGCGGTCGGGGTCGAACGTCTGGCCGTGGAGGCGGCTCAGGTAGGCGCCCAGGGCGCCGCGCAGCTCGGCGGTGCCGCGGTTGTGCGTGTAGAAGGTGCGGCCGGCCTCCAGCGCGCGCATCGCCGCGTCACGGATGAACGGCGGAGTAACCTCGTCGCTCTCGCCGACCCAGAAGCGGCGCAGCCCTTGCACGCCGTAGCCGCGGTTGGCGACCTCGCGGATCTTCGACGCACCAAGGGCCTGGGCCCGCAGGCGAGCCATCGGCATGTCGAGGATCATCGGGTTGAAGCGTGCGTCGTCGGCCATGGGCTCTCCGTCAGCGCCGGGAAGGCGGTCGCCCCGCGAGCCGTATAGCCGAAACCCGGACCGCAGGGGGACCGCGCTCTTTGCCTCCCCTCCTTAAGACAAAGAGATCAATGGCCGGTGAAGATCGCCTTCGGCATGACCACGTGGACGCCCTTGTTGCGGTCCACCAGCTCGGTGATCTCCGTGTCTCCCGCGACGCTGGTGAGCATGTAGGCGTCATCACGCGAGAGCCCCTTCTCCGCCGCCAGGAAATCGATCATGTGCCGGATCGCCTTGCGCGCGGCCACGGTCACATCGTCGTCGAAGCCCATGGAGATGTAGGCCGTCGGCGTCTCCGCGCGCGGATAGTCCTGGTGCGTGCCCTTGTGCAGGATGAACTGGAAGGTCCCCACGAGGGAGGTCTCCAGGGCGGTTATGTCCACTTCGCCATTGCCCTGACCCGCGTGTCCGTCGCCGACCTCGAACAGGGCGCCGGGGACGAACACCGGGAAATAGACCGTGGTCCCGACCACCAGCGACTTGTCGTCCATATTGCCGCCGATGATCCCCGGCGGGGTGCTGTCATACCGGCCGATCGAGGCCGGCGGAGCGACGCCCATGCTGCCGAAGAACGGGTGTAGGGGAACCTCGATGCCGGGCGCGAAATGGGCGACCATGGCCTTGGCGTCGAGCCGGATGATCTTCATCCGCCGGTAAGGGAAGTCCTCCGGCAGCGCTCCAGTCCCATAGCCGAAGGCGTTGTAGGCGTAGGGGATCGCCAGGTCGATCTTCAGTATACGG
>JAFANN010000001.1 GCA_019232665.1 Caulobacteraceae bacterium
CTCCTAGGCGAGCGCCTTTGGAGTTCCGACATTGAGAGCGTCCGCTGGCGGCTAGGCGCCCATTCGACGTCCTCGATCGCCCACCTCGCTAGCCACTCCGAAACCTCGAGGGTCTTTCTCGAGTGCTTCACTGAACGATGATCCCCCCGACAGATTGCCGACGCCGGCTAGCTCACCGCCCAATCATAGCTGGAACCAAGGTATTTCCCGCCACGTTTCTTGTTTGACGAAGGACTCGCCTGGCCCCAGGCGATCGACAGGAGAGGTAACACCATGAAGATTGCTACTGCTGCGTTCGCGCTCAGTTCGTTTCTTGCAACTACGAGCATGAGTTCAATGATGCCGACGGTCGCGAACGCCGATTCAGTCGAACGGACCTATGTCGCCTGCAATCAGTACGGCGACTGCTGGCGGGTTCACCAGAGGTATGCTTACGGCCCCGACGCGCCGATCACCTACTACAATTCCGATTGGTATGACGCCCACCAAAATGACGAGCATGTGCACTGGCGCCCCGACCCGGACAATGACCGTGGGTATTACGACCGGAGCGGGGATTGGCACTCGGATCCTGGCGCGCGCGCCTTGGCCGGCGGAGCGAAGGGCGCCGGTATCGGCGCAGCGATCGGGTGTATTGTGACGCTCCCGATCGGGTGCGCCCCTGGCGCTGCGGTTGGGGCCGCTGTGGGTGGCGGCGCGGGCGCCGCCGCGGGCGCAGCCTCCACGCCGCACGACTAATCGAAGGCTCGCGCCGATCTAGCGGCCTTCAGCCACCCCCCGCCGCTCGAGAAGAGGTCCGGACCCCGTCCGGGCCTCTTTGCGCTGTTTTAGGGTCTGGCGGTCGCAGGATCGAGGTCGCAGGTACGTGGTCTGCGTGCGACGAGCACGGCCGGCGGGCCATCAAAACCGGTGCGCTTGAAGCTACGCCGTTGAGGGGCGGCGGCGGCCAAGCCTGATTGCCTCCACACCACTGCTGCAAGTCATTCTTCAGTTGAGGCCAAAGGAGGACATCCTCCACCGTCTTGCGGCGACAGTCGATCGGCCGGATGCTGGCCGCGCCATGAAACTTGCCGCCCTCTTCGCCGTCGTGTCATCGTTTGCCTTGCCGGGCGTGCTGGGGGCGGACCCCACTGTGCTGGGCGTCGGCTACATCTGCTCTGCCGAACACGAAGCCCCGTCGAGCGCGCCAGTCCAGGCGATCATCCTCCCTGGCGTTGGCAACGGCGCCATGCGCGCGGACACGGCCAACGCTCAGGCGCAGACCTGGTTCGACGAGGGGCGCAACCTCTACCACGCATTCGACCACATCCAGGCGCGCGCCGCCTTCGCCCGCGCCGCGGCGCTCGATCCGACTTGCGCGCTCTGCGAATGGGGTGTGGCGCTGGGGCTCGGCCCTACGCTGAACTATCCCGTCACGGCGTCCGAGCGCGCCGAAGCGCTCGCCCACGCCCGGCGCGCCGCCGAACTGATCAAGCCCGGCGACGCCCGCGCCAGGGGCCTGATCGGCGCCCTTCTCATCCGCTACGGCGAGGATCCCCAGCGCGACCAGCTCTACGCCGCGGCTATGGAGAACCTTGCGAACCGCTATCCTGGCGATGACGCGATCGCGGCCGACGCCGCCCACGCGCTGATGATCCCGGGCCGCGGCAGCGACCTTAAGGCTGTGGCTCGGGCCGAGACCCTGTTGAAGGGCATACTCGCCCGCCACCCCGACGATACCGCCGCGATCCACTACTACATCCACGCCACCGAATTCGCCGGTCACCCGGCCGACGCCTTGGCCTACGCCCAGCGCCTCGCCGTCCTGGCGCCGGGCGCAAGCCACCTGGTGCACATGGCCGCCCACACCATGATCCACGTCGGCCTCTACGAGCAGGTGGCGCTCGTCGACGCGGAGGCGTTGGCGGTGGACGCCAAGGTCCGCACGGAGCTGCGCGAGCCCGGGCCGCTCGGCGCCGAGATGTACTACATCCATAACTACGTCTTCGGCCTCGAGGGCGCGTTGATGTCAGGCGATGGGCCGCTCGCCCTCAAGTACGCCGAGCATGCCGGCGTCGCCTTTCCCGCCGCCTTCGACACCGGCGTCGTCACCATTCCGGCGGGCATGGACCGAAGGCAGGATCCCGTCGAACGCCGGGTGAGCGCCGAGGCCCGAGCCCTGGTGGCGCTGGGCCGGTTCGCTCCCGAAAAAGCGCTGGCGCTCCCCGACGACCCGATAGCCCCGCCCGGTCTCCGGCTCTGGCGTCGCTACGCCCGCGGCGAGGCCCTGGCGGCGCACGGCGACGGCGAAGGCGTACGACGCGAAGCCCAGGCGATCACTGCGCTGGCTTCCCTTCCGTCCGGCGTGCCGGGCGCCAACGAAGCCGACTTCGCCGCCACCGCTCTCATCGCCGCCGATGTGCTCGAAGGGCGGGCTGCGTTGATCAGGGGCGCTCCGGATGAGGCGGCGACCGCCTTCGCGCGGGCTGCGGACCGCGAAGAGAAGGCTTTCCCCTACGCCCGCCGTTTCGACCCGCCGCCCTGGTGGTATCCGGTGCGCCGCAGCCTCGCCTATGCCGACCTTGCCGCGGGCAGGCCGGCTGACGCCGAGCGCGAAGCCGAGACCAGCCTCAAGGCCTGGCCGCAAGACGCCCTGGCGCTTCGGGTGCTCGCCGACGCCGAGGCCAAGCTCGGCGAGACCCAGTCTGCCGCCAGGCATCGGGCCGAGGCTCGCCACGCCTGGCGCGGCGACCTCGCCAAGACGCCGATGCGGCTGACCTGACCTGCTCTTCCCAGCGCAGTTGATGGAGATCCAGGCCCTCACCTTCGACGTGTTCGGCACGGTGGTCGACTGGCGAAGCTCGGTAGCCCGCGAGGCGGAAGCGTTGCTGGCGCCGAAGGGACACGCCCTGGATTGGGGCGATTTCGCGGACGGCTGGCGCGTCCGCTATGCGCCGGCGATGGCCAAGGTGAGCCGCGGCGAGCGGCCGTTCGTGATCCTCGACGACCTGCACCGCGAGAACCTGGTCGAGTTGCTGGCCGAGCGCGGCGTGGCAGGGCTGTCCGACGTCGAGATCGACGAGCTGAACCTCGCCTGGCATCGGCTCGATCCGTGGCCTGATGCGCTGGAAGGCCTCGCGCGTCTGAGGCGCCGGTTCATCCTGGCGACGCTCTCGAACGGCAACGTGCGGCTGATGGTGGACATGGCAAGGCGCGCCGGCCTCCCCTGGGACGTCATCCTCGGCGCCGAAGTCGCGCGGTCCTACAAGCCTCAGCCGGAGGCTTATGACGCCGCCGCCCGCATGCTGCGGCTCGCGCCCGCCGAATGCCTGATGGTGGCCGCCCACCCGTCCGATCTCGCCGCCGCCGCCGAACGCGGCTTCCGCACGGCCTACGTTGCCCGCCCGCTCGAGTACGGCCCCGAGCGCCCTGCCCGCCGCCCCGATCCGGGGACGTTCGACTATCAGGTCGAGAGCTTCATCGAGCTCGCGGAGGCGCTCGGCGCCTAGGTCCGCGTGCGGTCCGCATCACCGCGTCAGCGCACGTAGACTTCCTCGATGACATGGGTGCCGGTTGCGACGCGGACATAGTTGCCATTGTCGTCGCGGTACCAGCGGTAGCCGACGCCGGGATCATGGAGGTGAACTTCGGCCCAGTCGTTGACGATATAGTGGTCACCCCAATAACGCTCGGGCCAGGGCTGACCAGCGGCCCAGCGCGCCAGTTCGTGATGGTAGGCGCGCTTCTGGTCCTGGTATCTGTCTTGATTGGCTTTGTATTCTTGCTTCTGTTCCTGGTACTGCGCCTGTTTGGCTTGGTAGTCAGCTTGAGCCTGATCGTTGGTTGTCTGAGCTAGAGCCGCTGTCCCCAAAATGGTCGCCGCTGCGCTGAGACCGAGGATTGTCATCTTCACGCTGGAATCTCCATATGCGTGATTTCAACGCTTGAGCTCGCGCGGGGTTCAGAGAGAGCCGCGTCCGTTATCTGCAATTGTGCGGTTCAAGCTCTCGCCGTTCCCACGTGACCCAGTTCGAGACCACATCAGGGATTCCACGGCGCTCGATGGCGAAGCAGTTTCGAGCCCGCAATCGGACGTTCCTAAAAGTGATCAGTCAGGCGCGGATGCTGGCGGGTGGTCGAGATCGGTCGTCTAGTGCGGTAGACGAAGGTCGCTACGCCCCCGCCTCCGGGCGAACCCTCGCAGGAGATCCGAATGAGTTTCCCAACCGTCCTCAGCCTCGCGGGACCCTTGCGTCAGCCCCGGCAGATGCTGGCGGACCAGGAGTATGGGGGGCATTCGTCGATCCACGACGATGCGATGGCGGAGAAACTCGGTTTCCGAGCGGGACCGATCGAGGGTCCAACCCACTTCAGTCAGTTCCAGCCGTTGCTTGCGCGCATCTGGGACAACGCCTGGTTCGAGCGGGGCTGCATCTCTTCCCACTTCCTCAACATGGTGGTGGAGGGAGAAGCGGTGCGCGCTTTCGCGGAGGTTCCCGTCAACGGGGCGACATCCACCCGCGCGTGGGCGGAGAAGGCGGATGGAACGCCCGTCCTCGAGGCAAGCGCCAGCATTGGCCCGGGCGCCGGGCCGACCCTGCTGGAACAGCGCATGGCGGCGTTGCGGCCGCCCGGCAAGCTGCTGATCCTCGAGGACCTGAAGGTCGGCATGACCGGGGCCAAGGACGAACGCGTGCGCATGGACCCAGACCAGAACATGGGCGCGCTCTACCCGTTCAGTCTCAATCAGAAGCTTGCCGTCATCACAGAGAATTCGCCCTGGTACTCCGATGCTTCGGCATCGCCGTGGGAGCGCCCCATCATCCCATTCGAGATGCTGAGCGTCCTTTTCGAGTACACCAGTCGCGACGCGGCGTTCCCGGTGAAGGGCCCGGCCGTGGGGCTCTTCGCCGACCAGGAGATACGCCTGATCGACGGTCCTCTCTTCGTAGGCGAGGACTATGTCCTGCGCCGCGAGATCGTGGCCTTGGCCGAGAGCAAAAGGACGGAATCCTACTGGGTTCGAACGCGTGTCTTCGATGCGCGCGGCGAGAAACAGGTCGCCGAGATGCTTCTGAACCACGCGACATTGAAGGATTCATACGCAGGCTATGCGGAGGCGGCTAAGAGCTAATCGAAACCTCGGGCCGCCTTCCCATACTACGCTTGCTTAGCATTGGGGGGACGCATGTCGAAGATCGCAGCAGTCCTGGGGTCCGCGCTGTTTTTCCTTGTGGCGCCGGCGATGTTGGCGGGCGTCATCCCATGGTGGATCACGCATTGGGAATTTCGGCCGCCGTTTCTGGCCGCCGAAGCGACACGCTTGGCCGGGGTCGCATTCATTATAGCCGGCGTGCCTGGAGTGTTGGATTCCTTTGCGCGCTTTGCTTTGCAGGGTCTGGGCACGCCCGCGCCGATCGCGCCGCCACGCAATCTCGTGGTGAGCGGATTGTATAGATATGTGCGAAATCCGATTTATGTTGCCGTTGTTGCCGTCATTCTTGGTCAGGGGGTGTTATTCGCTGACTGGCGTCTTCTCGTCTACGGCGCGTTGCTCTGGCTTTTTTTTCATATCGTCGTAATTACCTCTGAGGAGCCGACGCTCCGCGAAAGCTTCGGAGCCGAATATGAAAGTTATTGCGCCCATGTGCCCCGCTGGCTTCCCCGACTTACTCCGCGAGCCGGCTAACCGATTTGATGGTCGGTGAGGTTGAACGTCTGAAACTGGCCCATCGTGGCGTCTGGGCGCGTCGACGTTCTAAGAGGCGTCGGCGGCGGTCCGATGGGCCGCGGCGGGGGCGGCTGCGGTCTGGGCCGCGGCGGGGGCGGTCCTGGAGATCGGGGCCATGGAGGGGATGGTCGCGGAGGCTCGGGCGGCGGTTGCGGTGGCCTCCTCGGCGCTTCAGCAGGGTCGTCGTTCTCACTCATCTCAATTCCAACGAGGCGGATTAGCAGCCTGCTGCATCCGGGGCTCGCCATTCGGCGATCGGGGACGACCAGAAAGCCGGACTCTGGCTTCAGTTGCGACCGACCCCTTTGCTTACGTGGCGAGAGGAAGGCGATATTCTCCGGCGTCGTCCTGGGCAGGAATGAGTAGGAGCCTCGCATGAGCCTGATCGACAATACCTCTGACGCCCTTGTCGGTCCGCCGCGCGTCGCGCTGAACCACTCGGACAGCAGCATCCACGATCCCGAACACGCCAGGCGTCTCGGTTTCCGCGGCTCGGCTGTCGGCGGCAATCTCCATCTCGACCTCTTCGCACCCCTCCTGGTCGAGACCTACGGCCAGGCGTGGTTCGAAAAGGGCGCCCTGTCGCTATACTTCCTCAACATCGTGGTGTCGGGCGAGTCGGTGCAGGCGGTGGTCGAGCGGCCGCCTAGCCCCGGCGCGCAGACCCGCGTCTTCGCGCGGCGTGCCGATGATCCCGGCTTCCGGGTCTGCGAGGGCACGGCCTCGCTCGCCGACCATTCTCGGTCGGAGCTTGCGCGACGCGAGCTGCGCACGTGCGACGAGTCCGGTCTTCGGCTGCTGAAAGGCGTCAAACCCGGCCAACGGCTCGGTCGCGTGCAGATGAGCGCGCGCCGGTCCGAGCAGGACGTGGCGATCGCGAACGGCTCCAACAACGAACCGATTGATTGGTATCAAGGGGCCTCGCCTTGGGGACCGCCGATCGCATCGGTCGGCTCGACGGCCGCCCTGATGTTCCGGTTGCTTGTTGGCGACGGTCGCGCCCACCACCACGACCGCATCTCTCCCCACATCGGCGATGCGTCCGGAATGTTCGGCGCCTTCGAGATCGCCTACGAGAACGGTCCAGTGGTCCTGGACCACGACTATTGGGTCGAGGGGACGGTGCTTGGGGCGGGAGAGAGCCCGAAGACCGAGTACCTGTGGTGGGACGCGACGACCAGCGACGCCAACGGACGGGTGGTGGCGCGCATGCGCCACCTGCTGCGGTTCATCAAGGCGAGCTCGCCGCTCTATCCCGAACTGCAACCGGGGTAGCCGGAGTCGATCATCACTGGGCGCCCGAGCGGCGGAGACATCCTGTTTGACACGGAGGACACGGAGAAAGACGGAGGACACAGAGCGATGGGGCTGAGGCCCGGGTCGAGCAGCCGATTGCGCGCTTCGCGCGCGAAAAAAGAACGCCACCGCGTTGTCCGTCCAACGGCGCCCTCTGTGTCCTCCGTCTTTCTCCGTGTCCTCCGTGTCAAAGACCTAGTCGCCGCGGCCACACTCTGTGTGATTAGCCCAGTCGACCGAGCGGCGGCTTTCCTCATCCTTCTGACCGCCGGAGCTCTTTAAGCAGACCGGAGCGCCTTCAGGCTGACCCCCGGGGGCGGGGGCGCGCTTTTCGGGGCCCACTCGCCGCCGCCGAGGTCGCAGGTGGGGTCGACGCGGTACTTGTCGAAGTCGCGCTCGCCGGCTTCGTAAAGGACGACGTCGTCGATCAGGAAATTGCCGGTGAACTCGCGCGAGGGCTTGTTCAGGATCACGTAGGCGGCGTCGACCATGATGTCGACGGTGCGGCAGTGGCGGAGGCCCTCCTTGCCGGACACGGCGAACTCGATCGCCGCGGTGGCGATGCCGGTGCGTGGCCAGAGCGAGTTGAACGCGATCCCGTCGGCGCGAAACTCTTCGCTCATGCCCAGCGTCCACAACGACATCAGGTATTTGGCGGACGTGTAGGCCACGTGCCGGGCGAGCCGCTTCGGATCGAGGTCGATCGGCGGCGACATGTTCAGCACATGCGGGTTCCCCGCCCTCTTCAGGTGAGGGATGCAGGCGCGGCTGGCGATGAACGATCCGCGCGCGGTGATCTGGTGCATCAGATCGTAGCGCTTGATCTCGGTTTCGAGGGTTCCACGCAGGTCGATGGCAGAAGCATTGTTGATCAGGATGTCGACGCCTCCGAACGTCTGCGCGGTTCGCTCGACCGCCGCCTCGATCGCGTGGGCGTCGCGGACATCGACGACGAGCGGCAGGGCCTTGCCGCCGGCGCGCTCGATCTCCTCTGCAGCCGTGTAAATCGTGCCGGGCAGATGCCGGTGCGGCTCGGCGGTCTTGGCGGCTATGGCGACGTTCGCGCCGTCGCGCGCCGCTCTCACGCCGATCGCCAGTCCGATCCCACGGGAGCCGCCGGTCATGAAGATGGTCTTGCCTGCAAGTGACATCAAACGACCGCCCACGTGATTGAGAATTCGGGGACAGGCTAACGCCTACGAGGCCGCACGACCGGGCGCAATCGGCTCATCTTCCCGCGCGTCAGGAAAGCGCTCGCTGCTGACAGTCGACGAATGCTCCACCTCTGCGCCGAGCACGGCCGTCCAGGGATGCATGCGATGCTCGTAGACGGAGAACCGCGGGGGCGGGAAGGCGGGGTCGGCGAAAGCTCCCAGGGGCACGGCGATCATGCCGGGATGGCCTTCATTCGAGTAGGTCACTGTCGATCCGCACTCAGGACAGAAACGGTAGGTGGCGCTCCTACCGCTGTCCGCCGTGCGCTCCCATGTCTTGAACTCACCCGTCAGCCGGATCTGACCTTCGGGCCAGCGGGCCTGGGCGGCGAAGGCGCTGCCGGTCCGCTTCTGACACTCTAGGCAATGGCAGACGGAGACCCTTGTCGGCTCGCCTTCGCATTCGGCCCGCAATCGCCCGCACCGGCACTTCGCTGTCCGCGTCGTCATGGCGCCCTCTTTGATCGAGATCCGCCCATGAAGTGGTTCGCGCCTTAAACGGTGCAAACCTGCCAGGCGGGAAATCCAGGTCTAGAGCGTCCTCATGGCTTGCCCGGAAGGATCACCAGCTTGCCGTGTGCGCGGCGGCTCAGGCTGATGTCGAGAGCCTCGCGCCAATCCTCGAAAGCGAAGGTGCGCGCGATCGGCACGGTGAACCTGCCTTCGGCGGCCAATCGCGCGAATTGGCCAAGCACGTCGTAGCGAAGGACAGCCCCATCTTTCCCGCCGGGCTCTTCTCCAAAGCCGTTGCGGGCGCCCACCGCCGCCGCCCCGGCGAAGTCGACGCAGGTGAGGACGCGGCGGGGATCGCCGCCGGCGATCTCCACGAGATCCGGAATCACGCTGTCCGCAGGCTTGCGTTCAGGGTTCAGATTGGTCGGCGCCGCATCGAAGACCAGATCCGGGGACCCGCCAGCGATCTCGCGCACCCGTCCGACCATCCCCTC